>JBJOJQ010000168.1:0-19271 GCA_046046525.1 Pseudomonadota bacterium | reverse complement strand
ATGCCATGTTCGCACGGCTTGATGCGGATAAGGATGGCACCATCAGCCGGGCCGAATTTGACGCCCATCATGCCGGCATGATGGCGCATGGCCCCCGCGATGCCATGCCGCATATGGCACCACCCCCGGCACCCCCCGCACCGCCCGCACCGCCCGCAGCGGACGCACCCCATGCCGGCCATGGTGCCGCTCCGGCCAAGCATGTCGTAATCATCCGGCGTGACATGCGCGGCGGGCCGGACGGCATGATGGATGGCAGCTGGATCATGGACCTGGTCGACGCCAATAAGGACGGCAAAATGACCGAGGCCGAAGTCATGGCCGCGGCCCTGGCCCGGTTTGACCGGCTTGATCGCAACAAAGACGGCGAAGTGAGCCCGCAGGAACGCCGGGCCGGCTGGCGCAAAACGCGCGAAACCATCCGGATGAAATCCGAAAGCTAAGCCAATGCGCGGCCCGAAGCCCGGCTAGCCCAAGGCGCGGTATCGGGCTTCGGCCGCCGCCATATAGTCGCGCGTGATCGGCAGGGCATGCCGGTTGCGCGCATATTGCAGCTGGAAATTCACCAGCCCGCCATAACGAAACGCGCCTGAGGCCCCGGCCAGATAAAATTGCCAAAGCCGGAAAAAACGCTCGTCATATAAATCGATAATCCTGTCGCGCGCGGCATTGGTCCGCGCCAGCCAGATGTCGAGCGTGTGGGCATAATGCAGGCGCAGCACCTCGCAATCGGTCATGATCAGGCGCACCCGTTCACTCGCCGTGACAATTTCAGACAAAGAAGGGTTATAGCCGCCGGGAAAGATATATTTGGCGGTGAAAGGGTCGGTCGTGCCCGGTTTGCCCATGCGGCCAATGGTGTGCAGCAACATCACGCCATCGTCGTTCAACAGGCTTTTCGCCTTGGCAAAAAAGGTCCGGTAATTGCGCGGACCGACATGTTCAAACATGCCCACCGACACAATCCGGTCAAAACGGCCAGACAATGCCCGATAATCAATCAGTTCAAATTTTACGCGGTCAGCGACGCCCGCGGCCTCTGCCCGCTGCCGCGCGACGCGCAGCTGTTCTTCCGACAGGGTGATGCCCAGCACATCCACATCGGCCACGCGGTTGAGATACAGCGCCATGCCGCCCCAGCCGCAGCCAATGTCGAGCACCTGTTGCCCGGGTGCCAGCGCCAGCTTGGCCGCGATATGCGCCTTTTTGTCCGACTGGGCCTGATCCAGATCCGCATCTGGGTCGGTGAAATAGGCGCAGCTATATTGGCGATCCACATCCAGAAACAGG
The DNA here is from genome assembly GCA_046046525.1 of Pseudomonadota bacterium. Classification (GTDB taxonomy): domain Bacteria; phylum Pseudomonadota; class Alphaproteobacteria; order Sphingomonadales; family Sphingomonadaceae; genus Aquisediminimonas. The sequence continues at coordinate 17,981 of JBJOJQ010000168.1, read as the reverse complement.
TCGAACAACCGATCATCCAGATCATAATGATGCGCCACATTGCGCTTCGACTTGCGTTCCCAATTGATGCGGTCCATCCGGCCGAGCGCCGCTGACAGGGCCCGGCGCACCATGCCCTTGGGCTTCAGGCCTTCCCCGCCCTTTTCCCAGGACGCATTTTTGCGGAACAGCGTCAAAAAACCCGCAATATCACCCCTGTCAAAATGGATCCGCCCGTCCAGCCAGGCCTCGCCAAAGCCAAGCCGGGGATTGCGCATCACATCGCGCGCGACGCGGGCATCCGAAAAGCGAATGATGATATCGGGATAGTCGGGATGCGGGGCGCCAAAATGATGCTGCGTTCCGTTCGCTTCAACCAGCGTCAGGCACCCATGGACGATGGTGCGTTTCAGGAACTGAAGAAGCAGCCACATAGGCAGCATGCTTCCCCAATTTGGCGCAATCTGCAAGCCCCATCTTACCCACCTATCTTGGTTTGTAGATTTGGCGCGCCGCCCGGCTTGGTCTAGGGCAGCGCCATGACCTCTTCCACTTATGATGCGATCATCCTGGGCGCGGGCGGCGCCGGGTTGATGTGCGCGGCCACCGCCGGGCAATTGGGCCGCCGCGTGCTGGTGATGGATCATGCGCCCGAACCAGGCAAAAAAATCCTGATTTCAGGCGGCGGCCGGTGCAATTTCACCAATATCCATAGTGCGGCAGACCGATATCTGTCGGCCAATCCGCATTTCGCCAAATCCGCGCTGGGGCGGTATCGCCCGGCCGATTTCATCGCGCTGGTCGATCGTTATGGGATTGCCTGGCATGAAAAAACCCTGGGCCAGCTGTTTTGCGATGGGTCGGCGCGCGACATTGTCGCCATGCTGATGGCGGAATGTGACCGGGGGCAGGTTGATTTCGCCTTTTCAACCGACATCGGAGAGATTGGCCATGCCGATGGCCGCTTTCATGTCGCAGGCTATACCGCGCCTGCGCTGGTGATTGCAACCGGCGGTCCGTCCATTCCCAAAATGGGGGCGACGGGCATCGCCTATGACATTGCCCGACGCTTTGGCCTGAAGCTGGTGGAACCGCGCCCGGCGCTCGTCCCGCTGACGCTGGGCGGCGAGGATGTGCTGTTTCGCGATTTGTCGGGCGTATCGGCAGAGGTCATTGCCCAAGCCGGCAAGACGCGCTTTCGGGAAGCGGCCCTGTTCACCCATCGCGGCCTGTCTGGCCCGGCGATTTTGCAAATCTCTTCCTATTGGCGGCCCCAGACGCCGGTGGAGATCAACTTCACCCCCGATGCGCCCGAAGACTGGCTGTGCGCGATCAAGCGGGACAAGCCCAAAGCGACGCTGAAAGGCGCTGTGTCCATGCGCTTGCCCGACCGCCTGTCGCTGGCGCTGGTGGAGCGGCTGAGCGGGAATGAAGCCAATTGGGGGCTGATGCCGCTGGCTGATATGAAGGATGCCCTGCTGCGCCAAATCGGCGCGCGGCTTGGCCGCTGGGCCTTTCAGCCCAATGGCACCGAAGGCTATGCCAAGGCTGAGGTCACATTGGGCGGCATCAGCACGGCAGAGCTGTCACAGCGCACGATGGAAGCCACAAAGGTCCCCGGGCTTTACGCCATTGGGGAGGCGGTGGACGTCACCGGCTGGCTGGGCGGCTATAATTTCCAATGGGCCTGGGCAAGTGGCGTCGCCGCCGGCCAGGGGCTGGCCGCGCGCTAGGCGGGGCCCGCCAGCGCCTTACCCCAAGGCGGCGAGCTTTTCCTCGGCCAGGCGATCCAGCTCTGCCCGCGATTTGCGCTCTGCACTGGTTTTCAGCTGGCCGCAGGCTGCATCAATGTCCCGGCCGCGCGGCGTGCGCACAGGTGCTGAAATGCCGGCCTGAAAGACGATATCGGAAAAGCGCTGAACCCGATCTGGCGTTGATGTGTCATAAGGCGCGCCGGGCCAGGGGTTGAACGGGATCAGGTTCACCTTGGCCGGCAGCTTATATTTGCGGATCAGGCGGACCAGTTCGCGCGCATCATCATCGCTGTCATTCTTGTCCTACAGCATCACATATTCAAAGGTGATGCGCCGGGCATTATTCGCACCCGGATAATCGGCACAGGCCTGCAACAGCTCTTCAATGCCATATTTGCGGTTCAGCGGGACAATCTCATCCCGAATATCCTTGGTCACCGCGTGCAGCGACACCGCAAGATTGACGCCAATTTCCGCCCCGGCACGCGCCATCATCGGCACAACGCCAGAGGTGGACAGGGTAATCCGGCGCTTGGACAGCGCCAACCCATCACCGTCCATGACGATTTTCAGGGCATCGCGCACATTTTCAAAATTATAGAGCGGTTCGCCCATTCCCATCATCACGATATTGGTGAGCAGGCGGCCTTCGGGTTGCGACGGCCATTCGCCCAGCGCATCGCGCGCCAGCATGACCTGCCCGACAATTTCAGACGCGGTCAGATTGCGCACCAGCCGCATCGTACCGGTATGGCAAAACCGACAATTGAGCGTGCAGCCGACCTGGCTTGAAACACACAGCGTCCCCCGATCAGCATCGGGGATGAACACCATTTCATAATCCTGCCCGTCGGGCGCGCGAAGCAGCCATTTGCGCGTGCCATCGGTGGACACCTGGGCTTCGACAATATCCGGCCGGCCAATCACGAACCGGTCTTCCAGCCAGGGGTGCTGCGCCTTGGCGATATCGGTCATATCGGCAAAGCGCGTTGCCCCGCGATTATAGACCCAGTGCCAGATCTGTTTGGCGCGCAATTTGGATTGGCGCGCGTCCAACCCGGCCTCGGCCAGCTCTGTGCGAATCTGGTCGCGCGACAGGCCAACAAGGTCAATGCGACCATCATCGCGCAACACAGGCGCGCGCGGAACGGGGACGGGATCGATATGGCCGGGAATCTGCATGGCGGCGCATATAAGGCGGAACAGCCGGAAACGCCACTGTTGGCGATGTTGCGCTTGGCGAAATGCCTGAAGGCGGCGTGACTTGCGTCTGGCCGCAGGCTTGTCATCATGTCATCAGCACCGCGAATAAAGGACACCCACCGATGACAACGACCGTGCGTGATGCAACCCTTGGCTTTTTGCGCGATGCCGGAATGACGACGATCTTTGGCAATCCCGGATCAACCGAATTGCCGATGTTTCGCGATTTTCCCGAGGATTTCCGCTATATTCTGGGCCTTCAGGAATCGGTCGTTGTCGGCATGGCCGATGGCTATGCCCAGGCCACGCGCAACGCCGCCTTCATCAATCTCCATTCCTCGGCGGGCGTTGGCCATGCGCTGGGCAATCTGTTCACCGCCTATCGCAACCAGACCCCGCTGGTGGTGACGGCGGGGCAACAGGCGCGCGCGATTCTGCCTTTTGAACCCTTTTTATATGCCGAGCGGCCGACCGAATTTCCGCAACCCTTTGTCAAATGGGCGGTAGAGCCCGCCCGGGCAGAGGATGTGCCGGCGGCGATCCAGCGTGCCTATCACATCGCCATGCAACCGCCCTGTGGCCCGGTGTTCGTCTCTGTGCCGGTGGATGACTGGGATCGGCCATGTGCGCCGCTTGCCCGCACGCAGATGAGCCGCATTGTGCACGGCGATGTCACGATGCTGGATGATCTGGCCGCAGACCTTGCCGCCGCGCGCCGCCCGGCCTTTGTCGTTGGCGCCGGGGTGGATCGTGATGCCGCATGGGCCGATGTGGTGACGCTGGCAGAACGGCATCAGTCCGGCGTCTGGGCAGCGCCCATGGCGGCGCGGGCCGGCTTTCCGGAAGATCATCCCCTGTTTCAGGGCTTTTTGACGGCAGGGCGGGAACCGATTGTTGCGGCCCTGGCCGGGCATGACCTGATCTTGGTGCTGGGCGCGCCCGCCTTTACCTATCATGTCGAAGGCTTTGGGCCGTTGGTCCCCGAAGGGTCAAAACTGGCGCTGATTGCCGATGATCCGGCGATCACCAGCCGCATTCCCGTTGGCACGGCGATTGTTTCCAGCCTGCGGCCCGCGCTCGCCCGGCTGTTGCACGGGCCGGCCCCGGTGCAGCGCCCCGCCCCGGCCCCGCGCGCGCCCCAGGCGGCGGCGCCTGCTGCACCCTTGGGCCAGGTCTATCTGATGCAGCGGATGGCCGCGCTGCGCCCCGCCGACAGCCTGTTGGTCGAAGAATCACCCGGCAGCCGCACCCCGATGCATGATCATCTGCCGATCTGTGCGCCCGACAGCTTTTTCACCACCGCCAGCGGCGGGCTGGGCCATGGCCTGCCTGCGGCCATTGGCGTGGCGCTGGGCCGGCCCGGTGCGCGCGTGATCTGCCTGTTGGGCGATGGATCATCCATGTATGCCATTCAGGGCCTGTGGACCGCCGCGCAATTGCAGCTGCCGATCAGCTTCATCATCGTCAATAATGGCGGCTATGATGCCCTGGTGCAGTTCAGCCGCGTCTTTCAGGTCAGCAACCCGGTGGGCACGCGCGTGGCCGGGCTGGATTTTGTCGCCATTGCCCAGGGCCATGGCGTGCCCGGCGTGCGCGTCACGGCCGGGGCCGATCTGGATGCCGCCTTGCGCGCCAGCTTTGCCGCCAATGGGCCGTCTTTGGTTGAAGTCGTGCTCGATTGACGCCGGGCTTAGCCATGGGCGCCAAAATGGTTCGCAATCGCGGTGCTGATCCGCAGTAACAGCGCATAGGCCTGCGCAATCGGATCGATATAGGCAGATTGAATCCCGGCATAGGCCTGCGCGTCGCTATCGGGATAATCGCTGGGCGCCAGCACCGCAAAATCGCTGATCGCCGGCACCGAGACCGGAAAGGCCCGGCGCAGCTGCGCAAGTGCGGCATCAATCCGCAACGTAAAGACCATTTCCAGCACGTCTTCCCGGCTGATGTCATTCGACCGGGAAAAGGCCGGGATCTGCACGGCCTTTAGGAACATGTGCTGGAGCAGCGCGATGCGCAGCGCATGCAGCGCGCCCAGCGATCGGCGCAGATCTTCCCGCCCGCTGGCCTCTGGCCCATCGGGCAGGTGGTTCAGCAACCGGTGCAGCCGCAGACCATCGACCCGCAAGCGCGCGGCCAACCGCCGGAAGACGCTGGCACGATCATCCTTGGTCAGATGGTCGGCCAGCGCAAGACAGGCCTTGGCCAGATGCTCTTCTGTCCCGCGATAGGGGCGGCTGGCCCAATAAGCGGCGTTGAAGATTTCGCCATAGGCCGCGACCGATTTGATGCTGGCCAGTCGGTCGGCGGCACGCAACATGCGCAACAGCGTCTGGCCCCGGCGCGACTGGCTGAGCATTTCTGCGACCGCCTCCAGATCCTCGCCAGCGGCCAACCCCGCGCCGGCCAGCAGATTGACCGGATAGCCCAGCTGTTGAAGGATCGCATTATGCGGAATGGCGCGGATCTGACGCAGGCTCATATCCCGGTCTGCCGCAAGGTCCGATTGCCGCCGCGATTTGCGCGACCCCGTATCGTTGAGCAACCCCAGACCAAAAGCCGTCACCGCCCGTGGATAGGTTTGCGACTGCAAATGATCCCGCTGCACGCGCCGGATGCCGCGATAAAAATCAAGGCTGATGTCGGTGCGGGCATAAAAGGGGTCCTCTTCGGTCCCCATCGGCGTGGCTTCGGCCTCGGCCATCCGCGTCAACGTCGCCAATGCCAGCGCATCGGTGCGGAAGAACAAATAACCATCGCCGCCCTGAAAGCTTACCTCCAGCTCCAGCGATATGCCCTGCGCTGCGAATTGCTGTCGCGCCCATTCACTCATCGGATAGCGCAGGCGATCGAGGATAGAGGCCGGGTGCGCGCCCCGCCCCATGGATTCGCCATGGGTGTTGAAAATCAGGGCCGCGACATCGGTCAGCTGGTGCCGCGCCATGATCCGCGCCAACCGGCCATGCAGGCGTTCAATCGCCAGCGCCGCCGGGATCTGCCCGACAAAGCGGCCCGCATCTGAAAAGCCGGTCTGGATCGAAACACGCCCGCGCTGCCGGGCATACGCGCGGTAAATCGGTTCGCCCAGCAAGGCATCAAGAAAGCGGCCGCCATGTTCCATCGCGCTTTCTGTTTCAAACAGGGGGGAGATATCGACCTTGGCCTCAATGCCGAACAGCTTGGCGAAATACAGCGCGGCCAGCACGGTTTGTGGCTGTTCACATTCGGCAATCAACAGGCGGATCGGGGTGTCGGCATCAACATGCGCAAGGATTTGGGCCATCACCAAAAACTGGCGCAGCGCGGTTGTGCTTTCGATGGCGAGCGCCGCAAAGTTGGACCGCAAGGGCCGGACCTCTGCCAACAGCGCACGCACCCGGACCAGCGCGGTGCGGCTGCCCAGATCAAGCAGCGTATCGGGATCAATGCGCCGCCGAATGGCATTGTGCAATTGCGCGGCATTCACCCGGAAATGCACAACGCCCATGCCCAGACCATCGCTGCGCATGGCCGCGGCAAGCGTCAACAGCGCCTTGGCCATATCCGCATCGGCGCTGGTGCTGGCTTCATGCCGCAGCGCTGCGATCATGGGCGTCAGGCTCAACAGCTTGGCCGGATCATCGGCGGTTAAACGGTTGGCCGCCGCCGACAAATCGGCCGGCGCTGACAGATCCCCGGCAAAAAGCGCGGCCATCTCTCGGCTGTGCGCGGCCGCCGCGCGCAGGGGCGCCAACAGCGCATGGCCGGCATTGATCGCCGCCAGATCCTGGGCATAGCCGTCCAGCCGCTCTGCCTTTTCGGCCAGGCGATAGCGCAGGCTGGTTGCCCAGCTGATGTCCGTCCGCCCATCCATGTCATAGCCGACCCAGGTCGCAAACCGATAAGGGCAGGGCAGCAGCGCCGTCCATTGCGTGGGCCATTGCGCCGCCCCATGATCCAGCAGCCCGTGCACAATCTGGTCGCGCGCGTGCTGCGCCCGGCGGATTGCGGCCATGGCGGCATCATGTTCATCATCCAGGGAAATGGCAGGCCGCTGCCCCGCCATGGCGCTGATGATGCTGCCATCCTTGGTCTGCGCCACAGCCTCAGCCGTCTGGGCAACGGCATCGCTTTCGGCGGGTGTCAGCAGAAACGTGGGGTGGGCGGTAAACACGGCATGCAGCACCGGGCGGGCGCAGTGCGCGGCATAGCGATCAAAATCAGGCGTGGCCTGTGCCAACCGGTCGCGCCAGCGCTGAGCATTTTCATCCTGCGCCAAAGGGGCCAGCAAATGGTGCAACCGCTCTGCCCGGCTGTGCAGCGCCTCGCCATAAAGATCGGACACAAGCTGATCGATATCCGCCAGCGTCATCGCCCCGCTTTCCAATTGGCGGGACAGGTCATGGCCCAGTTGAAACACTGGGTTGAACAAGGGCGTTTCGGCCGTGTGCTGGTGCAGCTGTTGCAACCGCGCGCGCAAATCGGCGGGGGTCTTCATGGGCGTGTCCTTATTGCAACCGCCGCTGGGCGGCCTTGGTCTCCCTAAACCCGCCTTATGGGGAGACAATGGTCATGAATACCAATGCAGGCCAGCAAACATATTCACAGCGGACGCAAATGTTCGATTCGTACAATCGCGGATGTGGATCACCGGTCTAAGCGCAGGCCGGGGGTCATCATGCCAAAGATCATCGTGACGGCGATTGGCAGCTTTATTGTCGCATGCGCCTTGGCCTTTGCCCTTATTCATGGCGTTGCGACGCATTATGAACGGCGTTTTGCCGCCGCCCGGAATGACCATGCCCGCTGTGTCATCGCGCAAGACGCGGCCCAGTTCATGCAACGCTTTGCCTTGTTCAACCAGGCCGATCAGATGGAGATGCGCGCCCGCACGGCCTGCCTGGCCGATTTTCGGCAAAGCTATGGCGACACGGGTTAAACCGGCCCGGCGAACCGGCGATCGGGCAGAATGATCAAATTGCCGAATGGAGAGGTGGTGCCCAGGGACGGAATCGAACCGCCGACACGCGGATTTTCAATCCGCTGCTCTACCGACTGAGCTACCTGGGCCGATCGCAAGACGCGCCTGCGATGTTAGAAGGCGCGCCTATAGTCATGCTTGGGCGTCGCTGTCCAGCCCCGTTTCATGATCATCTGCATCTCCGCGCGCAGGCACGCGATATCCCTCCCCCAACCAGTTCAGCAAATCGCGGTCTTTGCAGCCGCGCGAACAAAAGGGCAGATGCGCCGCCACGGCCGGTTTGCGGCACAAGGGGCAGAGCGCGGGTTTCAGATCAGGCTGGAGAGACATGGACATGGCCATAGCCGCTCTGCGCCGGATCGGAAACCAGCTTTACGTCGGTGCCAAGGCGCTGGCGCACGCGGGCCAGCGCATCGGGCCAGCTGCGCAACAGATCAATCACCGGCGGCCGGGCTGTGATGTGCCGTGCGCCAACACCCGTCGATGTCACGGCCATGCGCAACAGGGCCAGCGCCTGACTTTCGGGCGACAGGCGACCCGGCGTTGTTGCGCATAATTGTTCGGCAATGGACGGGCCCAGCCGCGGCCGGATGATCTGGCAAAAGCCAAAGCCGTTGATCGCCGTGCGCTCATGCGCGCCAAGGTCGGCACAGGCGGCGGCCAGGGCCGCATCCACCGCCTGACGATCGGCGCGGTTATCCATGCTTACAAAATCAATGCCAATCGGCCCGGTGATCGCAAACAGGCGCAGCGCCCGCGCAATGGCCTGTGCCGCGGCGCAGTTAAGCGCACGGGGCGGCAAGGTGCCATCCACATCAATCACCGTCATCGCGCGCGTCCGTTCAATGGACAGGACACCATCGGCAAAGGGAAACAGGCCAGACCGTGCCGCATCCAGCAGCAGATCCATGTCCAGTGCAGCGACCGCCGCGGCATCAATCTCAACCGGGCAGGCAACCGGGCCCAGCGCCTCGGCCGAGGCGATATCGGGGCACAGCACGCGGTCTGCCTGAGCCACCAATCGGGTGCGCGCATCGGGCAGGGGCGGCGTATCGGCATCGGCGGGCCGCGCCAGCGCGCGTTTCCACTGGCCCGGTTCTGGCACGCGTTCCCGCGTGATATCAACCATCAGCCGCGCACCTTCTGCGATTTTGGGCAGTGGCTGGAGGATGGCCTCTTCCCCGCTGTCAAGCCGGATAAGCCCCCGGCCCTGATCCAGCCGCCCCATCAGGCGCGCCATCACCCGCGCACCGGCGGGCGCAGATGGCGCGGCATGACAATCCCGCAACAGGTGCAGCGCCACAGGCTGATCATCGTCCAGCAAAAGACAGCGGGTTTCGCCGGGGGCTGCATCCCAGACGAGCGTGCGGGTCACTGGGGGATCACCCCGGCCGTGATCAGCAAGGCGCGGCTTTCAAACAAAGGCAGGCCCATCACCCCGCTATGCGATCCGCTGAGCCGGCGGACAAAGGCCTCGGCATAGCCTTGCACGGCATAGGCCCCCGCCTTGCCCTGCCATTCGCCCGAGGCGACATAGGCCTGAATTTCGGCTGGGCTGAGGGTTTTGAACAACAGGATGCTGGTTGACAGGCGGTGGCGCGCCACGCCCGCGGCATCGATCACCGTCACCGCCGTGTGCACGCGGTGGCGGCGGCCAGACAGCAGCCTCAAAAATTGCTGCGCCTCTTCGGCATGATTGGCCTTGCCCAAAATGCGACGGCCGGCGGCAACCACCGTGTCGGCGGCCAGCACGACGGCGCCGGGATGACGGGCCGCGACATGGGCCGCCTTTTCCGCGGCGATGCGCCGGGCATAAACGGTCGGCACTTCACCCCGGCCGGGGGTTTCATCGCAATCGGCCGGGTCAACCGCGCTGGGCACAACGCCAATCCGCGCCAGCAAATCAAGCCGACGCGGCGAGGCAGACGCCAGAATGAAGCGCGGTGCAGTGACTGTCACGGGGCGCGGCCCGGCGTCCGTCACTTAAAGCGGTAGGTGATCCGGCCCTTGGTCAGATCATAGGGTGTGAGTTCAACAAGAACATCATCACCAACAAGAACGCGAATGCGGTTTTTGCGCATCTTGCCCGCGGTATGGCCGAGGATTTCGTGATCATTCTCAAGCTTTACGCGAAACATGGCGTTGGGCAGCAGTTCCACAACCGTGCCGCGCATCTCAAGAAGTTCTTCCTTAGCCATGCAAATCCTTGGGTCGTTCGAAAGGAGATTGGCGGCGTCCTTAAACGTATCGCGGCCAAAAGGGAAGTTTCTTGTGCCACCACGGGGCGGGATCGCAATTTCGCCATCCAGCCCGGGGCAGGCAAAGAAAACCCCGCCCGGCACAGGCCGGACGGGGCAGTCCATGTTCAATGGATCAAGGCTTACATCGATGCGTGATACAAGGCCGCCAGCAGCAGCAACGCCACGATGTTGGTGATCTTGATCATCGGGTTGACGGCCGGACCCGCGGTATCCTTGTAAGGATCGCCCACTGTGTCGCCCGTCACGGCTGCCTTATGGGCTTCAGAGCCCTTGCCGCCGTGATTGCCATCTTCGATATATTTCTTTGCATTGTCCCAGGCACCACCGCCCGATGTCATCGACAGGGCGACGAACAAGCCGCCCACGATCACACCCAAGAGGAGCGCGCCCAGCGCCGCAAAGCCATTCGCCTGACCCGCCACAGCCGAGATCACGAAATAAACCGCAATCGGGGCCAGCACCGGCAACAGCGATGGGATCACCATTTCCTTGATCGCAGCCTTGGTCACGAGATCGACCGTCCGGGCATAATTGGGGCGGCTTGTGCCCTTCATGATGCCCTTGTCGTTCGCAAACTGGTCACGCACGTCCTTCACAACGTCGCCAGCCGCGCGGCCAACCGCCGTCATGCCCATCGCGCCGAACAGATAGGGGAGCAGCGCCCCCAGCAGCAGGCCAACGATGACATACGGATTTTCAAGGCTGAAATCGACCGTCAGGTCTGGGAAGAAGGTCCGCAGATCGGTCGTATAGGCCGCAAACAGCACCAGCGCGGCAAGACCGGCGGAGCCAATGGCATAGCCCTTGGTCACGGCCTTGGTGGTGTTGCCAACGGCATCCAGTGCGTCCGTCTTTTCACGAACCGAGTCATCCAGACCGGCCATTTCGGCAATGCCACCGGCATTGTCGGTCACAGGGCCATAGGCATCAAGCGCAACCACCATCCCTGCAAGCGCAAGCATCGCGGTGGCGGCAAAGGCAATGCCGATGAGACCCGCCAGCTGATAGGCCACAACAATGCCCACGCAGATGACAAGCGTCGGCAGCGCCGTTGCTTCAAGGCTGATGGCCAGACCCTGAATGACGTTGGTGCCATGGCCTGTTTCCGATGCCTTGGCGATCGACCGGACGGGGCGATAATTGGTCCCCGTATAATATTCGGTGATCCAGACGATCAGCCCGGTGACAATCAGACCCAGCAGCGAACAATAAAACAGCGTCCGGCCGGTAAAGCCGCCCGTGCCATCCACATTCGCGCCGATCACCGTTTCCATGCCGCCCAGCGAATAGCTGGTGGCGAACCAGATCGCCGGGATCGACAGCAACGCCGTCACCAGGAAGCCCTTATACATGGCGCCCATGATGTTGTTGGTGCTGCCCAGACGGACGAAATAGGTTCCGATGACCGATGTCACCACGCACACGCCGCCAATCAAGAGCGGCAGGCTCATCAACGGCAAGAGCATATCGCCCGCGCCTTTGACGAGCAGCGCGATCAGCACCATCGTTGCCCCGACGGTCACGACATAGGTTTCAAACAGGTCAGCCGCCATACCGGCGCAGTCACCCACATTGTCACCCACATTGTCCGCGATCACGGCCGGGTTGCGGGGATCATCTTCGGGAATGCCAGCTTCGACCTTGCCGACAAGGTCAGCGCCAACATCTGCCGCTTTGGTGAAAATACCGCCGCCCAGACGCGCAAAGATGGAAATCAGCGACGCCCCAAAAGCCAGCGCGACCAGTGCGTCGACGACCAGACGGCTGTCCGGTGCTTCGCCCGCAACGGCAACGAGGTAATAAAAGAACACCGCGATGGCGAGCAGCGCAAGGCCAGCGACGAGCATGCCGGTAATGGCCCCGGCGCGGAACGCCATGGTGAGGCCCGCCTGCAACCCTGTTTGCGCGGCGGCCGCTGTGCGGACATTGGCCCGGACCGAGATGTTCATCCCGATATAGCCTGCAACGCCCGACAAAATGGCCCCGATCAGGAAGCCAACGCCAGATGTTGCGCCGAGAAAATAGGTGACGAGTGCCGCAACCACCACGCCAACCATGGCGATGGTGCGATATTGCCGGCCGAGATAGGCCTGTGCGCCTTCTTGGATCGCGCCAGCAATTTCCTGCATCTTTTCATTGCCGGCAGGTGCGCCAAGAACTTGTCGGCTCGTGACGAACCCGTACACGATCGCCAGCAAGCCAAAGGCAATTGCCAACTGAATTATGATTTGACCATTCATCAGGGTCATTCCCCTTCCCATACTGGTTTTCCAACCTGGCCCGGCCCTTTAACGGGGTTCTGTAACCAGGTTCGGCGCAGGGTATGAAGCGTCCGAGTCGCGATGGCAACCCTTGGGCGTCTATCCCTGGTGGAGGTAGCCCAGACGATCGGGCAAAGGCACGGGTCCCTGGCTGTCATGCAGGTGCAGGCCCGGCTGGCGCACCAGCTGCCCGATGCGGTGGGGCCGCGCCGGCAGATTGCGCAACGGCAGGGCAGAGGTGAAAAGCAGGGCATAGTCATCGCCGGCCGTGGCGGCCCGCAGGCGCGCCGCCCGGTCATCGCCCAGGCTGCGTGCCGCATCCGACATGGGGATGGCATCCAGATCAATCGCAATCCCCGCCCCGCTGGCTTCGGCCAGCCGCGCCGCGTCGATCAACAATCCGTCGGAAACGTCCATCATCGCGGTCACCTGACCGGCAAGGGCGCGGCCCATGTCAATCAAGGGCCGGGGCCGGCGATAGGCCTCGACCAGCACGTCCGGGCCGCGCATCTGCCCCTGGGCAATGGCCAGCCCCAGACCGGCATCGCCAATCGTGCCCGCAACATACAGCCCGTCGCCCACATCGGCGCCGGTGCGCGAGGGCACAGGCCCGGCGGATCGGCCAATCGCCGTCAGGCCCAGCGTGCGCGGTGCGCCTTTGGGCATGGCCACCGTATCCCCGCCCAAAAGCGGGACGCCCAATGCGATAATTGCCTGCCGCAAACCGTCGACAAAGGCGGCGTTCCAGCGGGGATCCTGCGTCAGCCCGGTGCCGGTCAGCACGCCCAGCGGCTGTGCCCCCTTGGCCGCAAGGTCCGATAAATTCACGGCTATCAGCTTCCACGCGACATCTTCCGGCGGATCATCGGGCAGAAAATGGACGCCTTCGACAATCATGTCATGCGTCAACACCAGATCGCCCAGCACCGCTGCATCGTCCATCAGGCCGCGCGCTGCCGGGTCGGTCGCAATGGCGCGCAGCGCCGCCAGCAGGTCGGTTTCCAGCGTCATGGCCGGGCTTGCCCTTCAAATTTACGCATTGGCGATACGCTCCCCATTGGTTAGGGTCAGTCCATACAAGGGAAGAGAGGGGATGTGAAATGGTCGCACGCAAGGCGATTTTCATTACCGGTGGCGCGTCGGGTATTGGCCGGGCGGTCGCCGTGCATTTTGCGAACAAGGGCTGGTTCGTTGGGCTGGCCGATATCAATCGTCAGGGCATGGCAGATACCGCTGCGATGCTGCCCAAGGGGCAAAGCGCCTCTTATCAGCTGGACGTACGCGATGCCGCGCAATGGCAGGCCGCCCTGGCCGCCTTTTGGACAGATGCGGGCGAACGGCTTGATGTCATGTTCAACAATGCCGGGATCGGCAAAGGCGGCCCCTTTGCGGATGTGACCCCGGCTGACCATGATCTGATGCTCGACGTCAATCTGAAGGGCGTCGTCAGGGGGGCAGAGGCGGCCTATCCCTATCTCGCGAAAACGCCCGGTTCATGCCTGCTCAACACCTGTTCGGCGGCGGGCCTGTACGGCGCGGGCGGGCTGGCGGTTTATGCCGCCACCAAATTCGGCGTCCGTGGGTTGACCGAGGCACTGGATATTGAATGGGCGCCGCAGGGCATCCGGGTCCGCAGCCTGATGCCGAGCTTTATCGATACGCCCATTCTTGACAGCATTTCTTCAGGCTCCAACCGCCCCCCGCGCGAAACGCTGGTCGAGGCGGGCTTTGAGATTTCGCCCGTGGAACTGGTGGCGCAAGCGGCGTGGGACGCGGTGGAGGCCAAGAAGGTCCATACCCTTGTCGGCAAGACGGCCCGGCAATTGGCGATGATTGCCCGGTTCATGCCCAGCCTGATCCGCAACCGGTCCAAGCGACTGCAAGACGCCCGGCTTTAGGGGATCAGCACGATCTTGCCGATATGCGCGCCGGCTTCCATGCGGGCGTGCGCAGCGGCGGCATCGGCGAGCGCAAAGCTTTGGTCCATCACCGGGCGCAGGCGGCCTGCGCTGACCAGCGGCCAGACCCGGTCGCGCAGCGTATCGGCCAGCGCCGCCTTAAAGCTGATGGGCCGGGCGCGCAGCGTGGATCCCGTCATCGTCAGGCGGCGGACCATCAGGGCGGCGATATTGATCTCCGCTGTCATGCCGCGCTGCACCGCGATCGTCACATGCCGCCCGTCCTCGCGCAGACAGGCCAGGTTGCGGGGCACATAATCGCCCCCGACCATGTCGAGGATCAGGTGGACGCCCTGCCCATCTGTGACAGCCTTCACCGCCTCAACAAAATCGGTGCTGGCATAGTTGGTCGCATGGTCGGCGCCCAGCGCGCGCGCGGCGGCGCATTTGTCATCCGCGCCACAGGTGACAATCACCGTCAGCCCAAACAGCTTGCACAGCGCAATCGCCATCGTGCCAATGCCGCTGGTGCCGCCATGGATCAGGATCGTTTCGCCGGCCTGTGCCTGTCCGCGATCAAAAACATTGGTCCACACGGTAAAGGCGGTTTCGGGCATGGCCGCCGCTTCGGCCATGGACAGGCCCTCGGGCACGGGCAGGCACTGGCCCAGCGGCGCCACACAATATTCGGCATAGCCCCCGCCGCTGACCAGCGCGCAGACCTGTTGCCCGATCTGGTCGGCAGCAACCTCTGGTCCCACGGCGACAATCTCTCCCGCCACTTCCAGGCCCGGAATGCTGGGCGCGCCCGCAGGTGGCGGATACATGCCGCGCCGCTGCAACACATCGGGGCGGTTCACCCCGGCGGCCGCCACGCGGATCAGCACCTCGCCCGGCCCGGCAACGGGCACGGGCCGTGTCACGGGCTGAAGCACCTCTGGCCCACCCGGCGCTGCGGGATCAATGCACGTCATGGTTTGCGGCAGCGTCATCATCATCTTCCTTTTCGCGACCTTTAGGGGGAGAGGCGCGGCCCGGTCAACGAAGCGGGCCTTTGCCCTTTGTTCGGCTTGACTTCGCGGCGCTTTCGCGTGACCTTCGCGCCATGGACCTGGACGATCTTTTTGCCAAGAACCCCGCCGACCCGCTGGCCCAGTTGACCCGTCAGGATCTTGATCCCTTGTCGGTCGAAGAACTGCACGCGCGCAAGGCTGTGCTTGAGGCCGAAATCGCCCGGATTCAGGACAAATTACAAAGTGCCGTTACTGTCAGGGCAAGCGCCGATGCCCTGTTCCGCACCTAAAGGCTGGGTACACGGCACTTGATCTCGGGGCGGCTGCACCCGACATGGGGGTGACAAGGAGCTTTTAAATGCCGTCTTTTGCCCGAGAACTTGAAGCGACCCTCCACAATGCGCTGGGGGCAGCGGCAAGCCGCAAGCATGAATATGCCACGCTTGAACATCTGCTTCTTGCGTTGATTGACGATGATCATGCCTCAAAGGTCATGGTCGCGTGCGGCGTCGATACGGGCGAATTGCGCGATGCCGTCACCCATTATCTGGATACAGAGCTGGAATCGCTGCGGCTGGAAGGCGAATCTGATCCCTCCCCCACCAGCGGGTTTCAGCGGGTGGTGCAGCGCGCCATCCTGCACGTCCAATCCTCTGGCCGTGATGAAGTCACGGGCGCCAACGTCCTCGTTGCCCTGTTTTCGGAACGCGAAAGCTATGCCGTTTATTTCCTCCAGCAACAGGATATGAGCCGGCTCGATGCCGTCAGCTATATCAGCCATGGCGTCGGCAAGGCGGGGGAAATCAGCGAGACCAAAAAGGCCGAAGGTACCGAGGATCGCGACGACAAGAAACAGGCCGGGGAGGCCAAGGGCAAGCAGGAATCGGCGCTGAAGCAATTCTGCGTCGACCTCAATGAAAAGGCGAAAATCGGCAAGGTCGATCCGCTGATTGGCCGCGGCCCGGAAGTGGACCGGACGATCCAGATCCTGTGCCGCCGATCCAAGAATAACCCGCTTTATGTGGGTGAACCCGGCGTTGGCAAAACCGCCATTGCCGAAGGTTTGGCGCGCAAGATCATCGAAGGCGACGTGCCCGATGTTCTGAAAGACGCCGTGATCTATTCGCTGGATATGGGCGCGCTCTTGGCGGGCACGCGCTATCGCGGTGATTTTGAAGAGCGGTTAAAGGCCGTGGTCAATGAACTGGAAAAGCTGCCCCATGCGATCCTGTTCATCGATGAAATTCACACCGTGATCGGGGCCGGGGCAACATCGGGCGGGGCGATGGATGCCTCGAACCTGCTCAAGCCGGCCCTGTCGGGCGGGGTGATCCGCTGCATCGGATCCACCACCTATAAGGAATTCCGCAATCACTTTGAAAAGGATCGCGCGCTGCTGCGGCGTTTCCAAAAGATCGATGTGAATGAACCGACGATTGAGGATACGATTAAAATCCTCGCCGGGCTGCGGTCAGCCTTTGAAGATCACCACAAGGTCAAATACACGCCCGATGCCATCAAGGCGGCGGTCGAATTGTCGGCGCGCTACATTAATGATCGCAAATTGCCCGATAAGGCGATTGATGTGATTGACGAGGTTGGCGCCATGCAGATGCTGGTGCCCCCCAATCGCCGCAAGAAAACGATCACCGCCAAGGAAATCGAAGCCGTCATTGCAACCATGGCGCGCATCCCGCCCAAATCGGTGTCGAGCGATGACAAGAAAACGCTCGAAACGCTTGAGGCCGATCTGAAGCGGGTCGTTTTTGGCCAGGATGTCGCCATCGAGGTGCTGTCCAGCGCGATCAAGCTCAGCCGCGCTGGCCTGCGTGATCCGGATAAGCCGATTGGCAATTATCTCTTCTCCGGGCCGACCGGCGTCGGCAAGACAGAGGTTGCGCGGCAATTGGCGACTTTGCTTGGCATTCCGCTGCAACGTTTTGACATGTCGGAATATATGGAACGCCATTCGGTCAGCCGGCTGATTGGCGCGCCGCCGGGTTATGTTGGCTATGATCAGGGCGGGCTGTTGACCGATGCCGTTGATCAGCAGCCGCATTGCGTCCTCCTGCTCGATGAAATCGAAAAGGCCCATCCGGATCTGTTCAACATCTTGTTGCAGGTCATGGACAATGGCCGCCTGACCGATCACCACGGCAAGACGGTTGATTTCCGCAATGTCATCCTGATCATGACGACCAATGCCGGCGCGTCCGATATGGCGCGCGAAGGCATTGGCTTTGGCAATATCAGCCGCGAAGATGCCGGGGATGAGGCGGTGAAGAAAATGTTCACGCCAGAATTCCGCAACCGGCTCGATGCGATTGTGCCCTTTGGCTATCTGCCGCCTCAGGTGGTTGCGCGCGTGGTGGACAAGTTCATCCTGCAACTTGAACTGCAGCTGGCGGATCGTGATGTGCACATCAAGCTTGATCGTGACGCAAAGGATTGGCTGACAGAGCGGGGCTATGACAAGCTCTATGGCGCCCGCCCGATGAGCCGTCTGATCCAGGAAAAGATCAAACAGCCGCTGGCGGAAGAGCTGCTCTTTGGCAAACTCGTCAACGGGGGTGAGGTCAATGTGCGGTTGAAGGACAATGCGCTTGCCTTTGAAATCGTCCCCGCTGCGCCGAAAAAGGGCAAAAAGGGCGG
>JBJOJQ010000156.1:0-10814 GCA_046046525.1 Pseudomonadota bacterium | reverse complement strand
TGGTGATTGGGTGACCTATGCCCCGCCATCACGCGGATCGGGGCTGGTGCTGTGGCTGGTGCCACTGGTTTTGCTTTGCGCCGGCGGCCTGATCGCCATGGGGCGTATTCGGAGGGCCCGGTAATGGCGTTGTTCCTGATTGTCGGTATCGGCCTTTTGGTGGTCCTGTTGCTGTGGAAGCTGGGCCGGTTATCGAGCGGCGCCTTGTCGATCAGCGGTGCCGCCTTGGCCCTGGGGCTTGTCGGCTATGCGCTGCAAGGCGCACCAGCATTGCCCGGCGCGTCGGTCGCAGCAAAGCCGGATGCAGCGTCTGCGGCGCTGCCTGATCCAAAGGTGCGTGGCGAATTGATTGGCAAATTTGGCGGGGAGGCGGATGTTTTGGCGCAGGCCGATGCCTATTTCCGCATCGATCGCCCAGATCTGGCCGCCCGCGTGCTGCGCAATGCACTGGATAAATCACCGCAAAGTCCGGCCTTATGGACCGGCCTTGGCAATGCCATGGTTGCCCATGGCGAAGGCCTTTTGTCGCCGGCCGCCGAATATTGTTACAAAAGGGCCCTGACCATTGCCCCCAATTTTCCGGGTGCGCTTTATTTTTACGCCCTTGCCCTGGCGCAGAACCAGCGCGCCGAAGACGCCAAGCCCGTCTTTTTACAGTTGATCGGCACATTGCCGCCAGACGCCCCGATCCGCGGCCAGTTGCTGGCCGAACTGGTCCGCGGGCGCGTTTTGACCTTGGATGAGGCCAAGCGCATCGCTGCATCCAAATGAATTGCCGCCAGCCACGACCCGTGCTAGCGCGCGCACGATTTCACAGCATGAGCCCGGGTCTGATGCGTCACCTTTATCTGTTTGAGCGCCTTTTATGAGCGAGCACACCAGTTCTCACGGCGCGGCGGACCTGGATGATGTGGGCCATGGCGATCATGGGCCGCTCTATAAACTGCTGATCGCCGCGATCGGGATCGTCTATGGCGATATCGGGACCAGCCCGATCTATGCTTTTCGCGAAACCTTTGCCGGGCATCACCCGATTCCGCCCGATCATCTGCATATTTACGGCGTGCTTAGCCTGATCTTTTGGTCAATGATGATTGTGGTGACGCTGAAATATGTCACCGTCATCCTGCGCGCTGACAATAAGGGGGAAGGGGGCAGCCTTGCGTTGCTGGCCCTGATCAGCCGTGAAGCCCAAGGCAAAAGCTGGTCGATACCCATTGTGATGCTGGGCGTTTTTGCAACGGCGCTGTTTTACGGCGACTCCATGATCACGCCTGCCATGTCGGTTTTGTCGGCATCTGAAGGGTTGATTGTCGTTAATCCGGCCTTTGAGCCGCTGGTGCTGCCGATTTCGGTCACCATCCTTTTTGCGCTGTTCGCCTTTCAGTCACGGGGCACGGCGCGGGTGGGGGCGTTGTTCGGCCCGATCATGATTGTCTATTTCACCACGCTCGCCCTGCTGGGCATTCACCATATTTTGCGCGCGCCAGAGATTTTATGGGCGCTGTCGCCCTCTAATGCCGTGCTGTTTTTCATGGATGATCCGCTGCGCGGTTTTCTGGCTTTGGGGTCGGTTGTGCTGGCCGTGACCGGGGCCGAGGCGCTTTATGCGGATATGGGCCATTTCGGACGGCGTCCCATCCGCATTTCATGGCTTTGGATCGTGCTGCCGGGTCTGATGCTCAACTATCTGGGCCAAGGCGCCATGATCATGAGCATGACGCCCGCTGAAGCCAATGAGGCGATCCGCAATCCCTTCTTCCTGCTGGCGCCCGAAGATTTCCGGCTGGGGCTGGTGTTGCTGGCCATTGCTGCCACCATCATCGCCAGCCAGGCGGTGATTTCTGGCGCCTTTTCCTTGACGCAACAGGCCATCCAGCTTGGCTTTATGCCCCGCCTGCGCATTCAACACACCAGCGAACGCGCCGCGGGCCAAATCTATATTCCTGTGATCAACTGGGCCCTGATGGTCGCGGTCATCCTGCTGGTGCTGCAATTTGGCAGCTCCAGCAATCTGGCTGCGGCTTATGGCATTGCCGTGACGGGCGCGATGTTCATCGACACCTGCTTGCTGGCTGTGCTGTTGTTGAGCATCTGGAAGTGGAACCGCTGGTTCGTCATGCCGCTGTTGGCGTTGTTCTTCGTGGTTGATACGGCCTATTTTACCGCGAACCTCACCAAGGTCCCCTCGGGGGGGTGGGTGCCGCTGGTCATTGGCCTTATCATTTTCACCTTGCTCACCACCTGGTCGCGCGGGCGCAAATTGATGATGGAACGGATGCGTGAATCGGCCATGCCGGTCAAAGTGTTCATCAGCTCTGCCGCCAATTCGGCGTCGCGCGTACCGGGCACCGCCGTGTTCATGACCTCCACGGCAGAAGGCGTGCCGCACGCCCTGTTGCATAATCTGAAGCATAATAAGGTCCTGCATGAACGGGTGATCCTTCTTACCGTCAAAATCCCGGGTGTGCCCTTTGTTGACCCGGACAAACGCTGCCAGATGGACGATCTTGGTCAGGGCTTTCATCGCCTGATCCTGAAATTCGGCTTTATGGAAGAACCGGATGTCCCGGCGGCGCTGGCCGAGATTTCGAATTGCGGCCCGCCCATCAAGATGATGGACACCAGCTTTTTCCTTGCGCGCCAGACGCTGCTGCCATCTTCGCGGCCTGGCATGGCGATCTGGCGGGAAAAGCTGTTCGCCTGGATGTTGCGCAACGCCGAAAGCGCGATGGAGTTTTTCCGCCTGCCCACCAACCGCGTCGTGGAACTGGGCAGTCAGGTTGAAATCTAGGCATAAGCTGGGACCGGGGCAGGGCGCGCACCACCCATTTGGGCAGAAGGTGCGCGCAGCCTGTTGACCCGCCTGAAAAGGCTGCCTATAGGCGCGCTTCCCGAGTGTTTCGGTGCCTTGGGGCGGAGTAGCTCAGCCGGTTAGAGCAGCGGAATCATAATCCGCGTGTCGGGGGTTCGAGTCCCTCCTCCGCTACCAACCTTCTCTACGAAATGCCCCCAATCGCCCCATCTCAGGATGGTCGGCGGATGAACGCTGTCGGGCTTTCCTGAATGTCCGCAGATATGCGCTGGCAAAATTGGCTCAAAAACCTCTCACATCGACATCTTTTTATTAGACTTAAAGTACAGAGATAGATAAGCGCGGCGGCATCCGGCCATAGATGACTTTGTCGACACATTTGGGTGTCGAGATGATCTTTGCTGTCCGGATTTACCATGAGGGGGAATGAATGAAATTAGTTGCATTTAAGTCTGCAGTTCTTGCGAGCTGCGCAATGTTTGGCACCAGTGCGGCCTTCGCCCAATCGGGCGGCCTTTATATCGGTGCCTTTGGAGGCATTGGCTCTTCTGGCGGGCAGTCGATCGCGCAAAATGGAACCGCCCATAAAGGCTTTTCCGGCGAAGGTGAGTATGAAGGCAATTACTACACCTATGATCTGCCCGTCGCGCAATCTGGCCACAGCACACATGAGTCATCGACCGTTTTTGGCGGCCAGATTGGCTATGAATGGGGCAATGGCTCAGGCCTTGCGCCGGCGATCGAAGTCGAAGGATTGTATCTGACGGCCGATCAGAACGCCGATCTTGAAAATGAAGATGATGAGATCCCAACCAAAATTGCGGTCATCCACGATGGCGTGAAAACGACGGTGACCGACCGGGCAGAACTGTCGATGGCGCAGCACCACGGCGAATTGGCCGAAGGCACCCACACATTCAACAACACCGCCAATATGAAGGTGGCGATGTTCATGCTGAACGGTGTCATGAGCTATCATGCGACATCCAAGCTGACCCCTTATGTCGGCGTTGGCTTTGGTATGGCGCTGGTGAACATGAAAGACGCCGTGTCGTTGCAGACCGGCCCGGGTGGTGTTGAGAAGACCGGCGGTCGTGACGATGTCAACCACTTCAACTCGAAGGACAGCGCCAAGGATTCCGTCTTTGCGGCACAGGCCAAGGCTGGCCTTCGCTTCCAGATCAGCGGCAAGACCTCGCTGTTCGCGGAATATCGGTACGTCAATCTGGCATCGACGGATTACACATTCGGCGCCACCATCTATCCCGATCATGCGCCGACCGATGCGTGGATCGTAGAGCATGGTTCGATGCATCTTCACAATGGCCTGGTCGGCATTCGATTCGGCTTTTGATGCGCATGGATCGGGGCGGCCTGCCTGGTCGCCCCGATCCACATCATCCGCCCGTTCAATCGGGTAAGCGGCGCTCCGCTGCGCATCTGGCAGCGTAGAGCAGGCCGCCTTTGACAATTTTCGTTTCACGCAACGCAACGGGCGGCCCGATTGCGGGGTGACGGCGTGCGCCAATACGATAAGATGCGGCGCAGCAGATATGCGATGATGCCGATGCGTTTTTGCGATCGGACCTTCAATGGAGAGGATAAGCCCGTGAACGAGATGACCAGCATGAAGGCCCCGCCATCTGATAAGGCGGAAATTGTTGATGTTCCCTTTGCGCATCGCGATCTGGTCGCAAAATACAGCCCCGGTGGCCGGTATATCGATGCGCAGACCGATGTGGACAGCCCCTGGGTCCCCTTTGGTGACAATGCCGCGATCAAGCATCTGGCCTTTGACGTGCGCCAGAACCTGTTTTCAAATATCCTCTGGGTCAAAGGCCCGGGCGCGATCGGCACGCATTTGCACCGGGGCACGATCACCATGGTCTGTCTGGAAGGCTCTGTCCGCTATCTGGAATATGATTGGGTGGCGACGCCGGGCGGCCTGATCCTGGAAGTGCCGGGGGAAAGCCACACGCTGGTGACGGAGCATCCGCAGGGCGTGAAGCTGTTCGGCTGGATGCAGGGCCCGATCGAATTTTATGACGATAAGGGCCAGTTTGTCGAAACGGCGGATGTCTGGTGGTTCATGAACCATTATGAGACCTATTGCCGGGAAAATGGCATCGCCATCAATCCCAAGCTCTACGTCTGATCCGGGGAGGGGCGCCATGTATTTGAAAAACGCATGGTATGTTGCCGCTTGGTCCCATGAACTGGGCGAAGCGTTAACAGAGCGCACGATCATGGGCGCCTCTATCCTGTTGTATCGCAAGGGCAATGGCGATGCGGTGGCGATTGGCAATTTGTGCCCGCATCGCTTTGCCCCGCTCCATTTGGGGCGCCGGATCGGCGATACGGTGCAATGCAATTACCATGGCATGGTGTTTGGCGAGACGGGCCAGTGCGTGCGCAATCCGCACCGCGGCGGCGTTATCTCACCAGCGATGAAGGTCGCCGCCTATCCGCTGCTGGAACGCAATGGCGCGATCTTCATCTGGATGGGGGATGCCGATGCGGCGGACCCCGGCCTATTGCCTGATTTTGATTGTTATGCTGCGCCCGGATTTACCACCATTCGCGGCATGATGGATGTCGCTGCGAATTATGAGCTGATTACTGACAATTTGCTGGATTTGACGCATGCGGAATTTCTGCACGATGGCGCCTTATCCAGCGAAGCGATCACGATCAGCAAGCTGGAAACCATGGAGGCGGGTGCGACCATTTGGGCCAATCGCTGGTGCCCCAATGGGGATGCAGCGCCCGTCTGGGGCCAGATACAGGACAAGATCCTGGGGCTGGACCCCGCGCAACCCATTGATCACTGGCTTTACATGCGCTGGGATGCGCCGGGGCATTTGTTGCTGGATGTGGGGATTACGCCGCCGGGGCGTCCGCGTGAAGAGGGGGCCTGGGTCTTTACCGGTCATCATCTGACGCCGGTCAGCCCCACCCGGACGCTCTATTATTGGACGGTGGTGCGCAATCACGGCATCGATGATCCTGAGATTGAGGCCTTTTGGCAAAGCTCCATCGATTATGCCTTTGCCATTCAGGACAAGCCGATGATTGAGGCGCAACAGGCGATGATTGGCGATCGCCATGTCGAAAGCCTCAACCCCGTTGCCATTCCGGCGGATCTGGCAGGCGCCAAGGCGCGGCGGATGCTCGCCCGGCTGCGGGCGGCCGAAGCGGCGGGGGAGGCGGCTCTGCGGCCCGGCGGCGCCGCGCTCAACGCCTTGCTGGCCGCATCACAGCACAGCGCCAACCCCGTTCTGCCGGTTGTCTGAACCATCACAGGGCTAACGCACAGCCCCTTGCCCACTTAGGCAAAACGCCGCTCAGGAAAAGCGCTGCTCAGGCCCCTGTCGAGGACAAGGCGGTGGGGCGAATGCGCCGGGTGATGGCAAGGCCCGCCAAGCCAAGCAGAAACAGCGTGAACGTCCCCGGTTCTGGCACATCAGTGCCCCCTCCGCCTGATCCGCCGCCAGACCCGCCACCAGAGCCACCGCCGCCCGATCCGCCACCACTATGGCTGCCACCGCTATGGCTGCCGCTGCGCAGCTTCATGACAAAATCACCCACGCCATCGACACGATTGCCCTGCGCATCATTCCAATAGGTCCAATAGCGCACCGTGCCGTCTTCGATGTAAAGCATGGGGTGCATCTCTCCGGGGGCTGAGGCCTGCGGGGTCAGGGTCAGATATTTATAGGGCTTCTTGCCGCCGCGGTAATAATATTGGCCGCTGACATCGCTCAGATCATAGGACATGTTGCGCAAATTGCCGTCAAACCGCGTCAATTCCGCGCTATACCCGCGCAGCGTGGTCTTGCCGGAGCTGATGGTGGCAATGCCGGTGTCGGTGTTCACTTCAAATGTGCCGCTCTTATAGAGCTTATAGCTGTAGATCGCTGCCGACGCTGATTGTGCGGATATGATCATCGCAATCGCACTGGCGAGTTTCATAGATTGTTTAAGCATCACGCCTATTCCTTGCTTGGGCGGGGCCAAATCGGCCGCGCGCTTGCGTTCCCTCAGACGATCCGGGCCGGGGACCGACCGTCCGATGGGCCTGCTGTCCGTCCTGTCATGGGGAAGAGGCAACGAATGAAATGGGTTAACGGCGCGGCAATTGCGCTGATTTTGGCGATGACGGGCTGTTCGCCCAAAACTGTCCCGACTTTGGACAGCATCGGCACGGCTTATGAACACAGCGCCTTTGCAGATGCGCGCGAACAGGTGCGCACGGCGCTGGCGGCGGACCCGGAGAATCATCAACTTTTGCTGTTCAGCGGCAAGATTGCGGTTGAAACCAATAATCCCGAATATGCCATTGGCGTGTTGCAGCCCCTGACGCGCGATAGCCGCCTGGGCGCTGAGGCCAGGGGTTGGCTGGCCAAGGCCTATATCTTGGCCGGCAATCCGGGCCAGGCGCTGAAAACCCTGGGGCCGGCATCGCCGGGCGATGGCCTGTCGGCATCAGTCGGCGTGATTGCCCATATGATGCGGGGCGAAGGTGAAGAGGCGGATACGCTGTTCCGGGCGTCGATGCAGCGTTTTCCCCAGTCGCCAGATCTGCTGGCGCTTGCGGGCGACGCGGCGCTGAGATCGGGCGATGTGGCACAGGCGCGCGGCCTATCTGCCAAAATGCGGCGGATAGCGCCGTATCGGGTGGATACGCAGCTGTTTGCCGCGCGCATGGCGATGGTCGATGGCAAGGCCAATCAGGCCATCCGCCATTTGGATGCCGTGTTAAAGGCGCGCCCGGATCATCCGACCGCTTTGGTGGCCAAGGGGACAATCCTTTACGATCAGGGGCAGCGGCAGAGGGCGGAAACGCTTTTTGCCAATGCCGCTGCAAAATCGGGGGAGGCATCGCTTGTCGCGCAGTATTTTAGAGCGCGGATCGCCTTTGACGCGGGCGATGAAGCGACCGCGCGGGATTTGGTTCAGGCGATTGTGGACCCAAGCCTGTTTCCACCGGTGACGCGGCTGGCCGGTATTTTGGCATCGCATCAGGGGGAACATGAACAGGCCATTCGCCTGCTGCGCCTTTACCTCGACCGGGCAGAGGATGCGCCCGCACGCCTTGCCTTGTCGGTGTCGCTGGCGGCTGTGGGGCAGGGCAAAGAGGCGTGGCAGGTGCTGATGCCCGCCGCCCAAAATCCAGCGGCGTCTGCCGCGATCCTGAGGCAAGCTGCGCGCCTTTCGGCTGATCTGGGCCTGAAAGAGGCCGCCCTTTATCAGGCGCGGTTAAAGGGGGTGGTGGCAACGGACCAGACCGTATCGCAACTCGTCGCAGCCGAGGCGGCCTTGCGCGCGGGCCAGTGGCGGACAGCCGATGGCCTTTATGCAGCGCTGCTGCGCGCGGACCCCGCAACGATGAACAAGGCGCTTTTGAACAATGCCGCCTATGCGCGCCAGCAATTGGGGGATCTCGCCGCTGCCGAAGCCCTGGCGCGGCGCGCTTTGGCGATCGATCCCAATGATCCGGTGGTGCAGGATACGACCAGCTGGATCCTTTTTGCGCGCTATGGCGCAACGCCAGAGGCGGTCCGCCTGTCCCGCCGGGCGCGGGCTCGGCTGGGGGATGATCCGGATGTCCGCCAACATGGGGCGCGGATTGAGGCCGCAGCGCGCCAAAAATTGAACGCGCCAGCGGCTTAGGCGGTTTCGCGGACCTCCGCCGGGGCCAGCATCTGGTCCGCCAGCATTTGGCCCGACAGCCAGGCGCATTCGATGCGCGGGCCAAGCAACCAGTCGCCGCACGCGCCCAGTTGCAGCGCCGGGTTCCACAGGGCGCCGGCGCCAAGGCCCGACGACATGGCATAGCGCCAGCGATGCGTGGTCTGCGCAACGGGTACAGGTGCAGGCAGGCCCAGTTCAACGGCCAGTGCGCGCAACAGATGATCGGCAACCGCGTCTGGGGCATCTTCCAGATGCTCGGCAGACCAAGAGGCATTGGCCTGCACCACCCAAGTTTCAATGCCGCTGCGCCCGGGCTTTGCCGTTTCGCGCGCGGCCCAGCCAATATCACCCATATCCCGCACAATATTCTCGGCCGTGGGCAAGGGATTCTCAAAGGCGAAAAGGGCGGTCCAGCAGGGCTGAAAACGGGCGAACATGGCCTGTCGGGCCATCTCAAAATCATGCTGTGCCAAAAAGGTCAGCGCCTGTTCCGACGGAATGGCCAGCACAACGGCGTCAAACAGCGCGTCGCCATCCACCGAACCGGCCAGCGCCCATTGCGTGCCTTGGCGCGTGATCGCTTCAACCCGGCTGTTCCAATGGACATTCAATGGGCTGGCCATGTGCCGAACGACGATATTCATGGTCGGCGTCCCGATCCATGCATCCTCGGAAATTTGCGGCCAACGCGCGGCCACGCCCTTGGCAGCCCAATCCTCCACCTCGGCACGAAAGCGCGGGTCACGGGCAGTGAAATATTGCGCCCCATGATCCGCAATGGCTTCGCCCAAAGGCGTTTGGAAACGGCGGGTGGACATGCGGCCGCCGGGGCCGCGTCCCTTGTCAAACAAGGTCACCTGATGTCCGTCGCGCGTAAGTGCCTTTGCACAGGCGAGGCCAGATATGCCCGCGCCAACAATGGCAATATTACGCGTCGCTGCGGCGTTCATGCCCCGCATTCACATCTCCTGGAAACCCCGAATTGGGAGGCACCTGATGGCGGCGAAGGCCCTGTGAGGGCAAGCTGTGCGATGGTTCAGGTCGGGATACCCCGCCAACATCAAGGCGTTCGGCTGAATTGGCCGAAAATACGGGCGCTGCGGCTCCCCGTTAGCGCGGGCCAGAGATGTCCAGCATGGCATCTGGCCGGGCGAGCGCAATCAACTTTAGGCCCGCCGCCGCCGCCCGATCGGCGGCCAATGTCGTCGCGGTTGAAATGGTCACAAGCAGCGAACATCCCGCGATCACGGTCTTTTCAACCAGTTCATAGCTGCACCGTGAGGACAGCAAGAAAAAGCCATCGGCGGGCGACAGCCCAGATCGGGCCAGCGCGCCGATCAGCTTGTCGAGAGCGCAATGGCGCCCCACATCCTCGCGCGCGGCAAGGATGCGTCCGTCTGGGGCGCAAAAGGCCGCAACATGCGCGCCACCGGTCGCTGCGCTCAGCGGTTGGTGGGCCCGCAATCCGGCCAATGCCGCGAACACCGCTGTATCGGAGACGGTGATGTGCGCCGTCATCGGGGGAAGGGGCCGAGCAATCTGGTCCAGATTGTCCATGCCACACAGGCCGCAACTGCTTTCAGAGACCCGCACCCGGACCCGGTCCATCAACGGGGCCAGCCGGTCATCAGCCAGCGTCGCCCGCGCAATCCAGCCTTTATCGGTTGCGTGAATGTCGATGCCGTCAATTTCATCCGCGCGCGTGACAAGACCTTCCGACAAGGTGAATCCGGTCACAAAATCATCCAGATGATCGGGCGTTGCCATCATCACGGCATAGCCGATGCCATTATATTCGATCGCAATGGGCGCTTCGACCGGCAGGCTTCGTTCGGCGGGGCTGCGCCCGTCCGGCGCGATGCGGGTGACGTGGTAGAGGCGCTCTCTCGTCACGCCGCCGTCTTTAAGCGCGCAATCGCCGCCGCGGCACGATCGCTTAGCCCAGATCCGTCATGCGCCAGGATCATCTGCTTCATCCGGGGGTCCCAGAACAGGCGGATATGCTCCGCAATCGCGGCAGGCGCATCGTCTTCATGCCCCATATTCGCCGCGATCTGGTTCACCATGCGGATCAGATTATCGATCGTGCTGCTCATTCAGCGGCCTCGGCGGGTGCAATGCGGCGAGAACTGCGCTGCAACGCCACATAATCTTCCTGCCATTCGGTCGGGCCATTGGATGGCGTCACCTGGACCGCCGTCACCTTATATTCGGGGCAATTGGTCGCCCAGTCCGAATAATCGGTGGTGACAACATTGGCCTGTGTCAGCGGATGGTGGAAGGTGGTGTAGACAACGCCGGGCGC
>JBJOJQ010000122.1:0-24220 GCA_046046525.1 Pseudomonadota bacterium | reverse complement strand
GGTCGCCCAATTTGACGACAAGGAAAAGCTGTACCGATCCGACATGGTTTACAAGATGGTAACCATATCAGGCGGCCTGTTGGGCCGACTTTTGGTGCATGAACCGGACAAAATCTGATCGCGGTACCGGGCGCGAAATATAATAGCCCTGCGCCTTGTCGCAGTGCATCCGGCGCAACATGTCGAGCGTCTCTTTGGTCTCCACCCCCTCAGCCACGACGACCTGCCCCAAGGAGTGCGCGAGCTTGATCGTGGCATTGACAAGCAGCCGGTCAGATCTGTTGCGTTCCATGGCCGCCACAAAGCTGCGGTCGATCTTCAATTCGGTGGCCTTGATCTTTTTCAGATAATCGAGGGTGCTGTACCCTGTGCCATAATCATCAATGGCCACCGACACACCCAGGCGCAGCAGGGCGGTTACCGTTTGCAGCATATCCTGTTCGCTTTGGACCGCCGCGGACTCGGTGACTTCTAGCGTCAATTGCCCGGGGGAGACGCCAAGGCGGTCACACATCTCCGCCACGCGATCGACAAAATCACGCCGGTCGAACATCTGGGCGGACAGATTAACAGCCACATCAAAGCCCGGCCCCATTTCAGCGGCCAAGGACAAGGCCTGGTCCAGAACGAAATAGGTCAGCTTGTCGATGCGGCCATTGGCCTCGGCCGCCGGGATGAATTCATCCGGCGGAATGGCGCCCCGTTGCGGATGGGCCCAGCGCGCCAGCGCCTCTGCGCCAGTGATGCGGTTTTCCCGAATATCCTGCTTGGCCTGATAGGCGACCCAGACTTCGCCGCTTTCAATCGCGGCATCCAGCTGCCCCAAAAGCGACATCTGCCATTCGGCTTCGCCCAGTCGCGTCGGATCATAATATTTCCACCGCATGCCAGCTGCTGCGGCTTCATCTGCCGCAATCAACGCGCTGGCAAACCGGATGCCGGCATCGGTGGAGCGGGCAGTGTCGATCCCAAAGGCGAGTGAGATGTCCACCTGCAGCGTATCGACCGTCAGTGGCACAAGAAACAGGCTGTGCAGTGCCTCCAGATGCTCGGCCAGCTCGGTTGCTTCGCCCTGATGCGCGATCCAGCAGAAAATGCCTTCATCGCCATGGAAAAGCGGCCCCATCCCGGACGCGCCGAGACGCTGGATAATCTGCTGTGTCAGGACATGTTCCTGTTTGGACAGGGCGGCGGCAAGTTTTGTGTAGTTTTTGATCCGCACCGCCACCACCACATCCTCGGGCATGAGGCTATATTCGCGCAGGGCCAATAAATTGGGCAGGCCGGACAGCACATTGGTGCGTTCCCCCAGCCGGCTATAGCGGCGCCACAGCCGCGCGATTGAGACGGCAAGGATCAGGATGATCGACGGCGCAAATCCGCCGATAAACCCTTGTGCATCCAGCCAGATTGGGGCTGCGCCAAAGGCCAGTGCCGCCATCATCAGCGCCAATAGGGCCGCGGCCCGGCGCATTGTCCAGATGATGCTGCCCAGGATGGTTGCCAGAACAAAAGCGCCCATCCAGCCAAAATTGCGCTGGGGACTTGCGGTCATGGTTTCAGCCGCCAGAATTTGGATGATGCCGGGGCGTGTCGGACCCATGCCGGGCAGCGTGGCGTTGCCTTGCGATGATGACACAAGGACCTCCTTGCCGGCGAGGTGCCGGGCTGCGCGTCCGGCAAGGACATCGGCGGCGCTGACCTGCGGGATCGTGTCTGCATCGATGGAATAGTCGATGACATATGTCGGGGCCCGCGCGGGGTGACGGCCAGCCAAGGCGGCGGCAAGGCTGGGGAAGGTCCCCTGTGGCGTCTGATAGGCCTGGTTGATCGACCATGTCAGGCCAAAGGCATCGGCCTCCAGCGTTTTGATCGCAACGTCGGCACCAGCGCGCAGCTGGGCATCGGGCAGAACGACCCTGTAACTGCCCTTGGACCGCGTTTCATCCAGCGCCGCGGCGAGGATCGGACGTTCGGGCAGCGCGGCCAATGCCGCGGCCAAGGCCGCATTGCCGGCGGCATCATCGCTTGCCATGAAGATATGTTCAAAGGCGATCCGCTTGACACCTGCGGCGTCCAGGGCCCGGACCAGCGCCGCGACATCCCGCCGTGGCCAGGGCCATTCGCCATGGGCAACGCTTGTCTGGTCGTCGATTGAAATGATGGCAAGGGACCCGCTGGCGGCATGCGGATGGGCTTTGTTGCGGAGCGCCCGGAGCATATCGTCCAGTGGCGAAAACATGCCCTGCGTCGCCAGGGCAAAGATAAGAAGGATCATCCAGACAAGCGGCCTGTTTTTTCTGTTGGCCACGCCTTGGACAATGGTTTGTACGGCTTGTTGCACACATCACCTCTATTTTGGTGAGCCGCCTGACTAGGGTGAATTGGTTAATTTCAGGCTTAAACGGGCCGATCGCGCGCACTTCACCGAGGCTATGTCATCAAGCTTTGGTAAATATTGAAGATTTGTAAGAAGCCCCTACCTCGCCGCTTGCAATTCCCGTGCGTGTTCGGGCATTTGAAGGCGCAGGGGCTGCTTCGCCTCAGGATGGTGTCCATGTCACGTAATGCTCGTCTCTCGGCTGTTTTGATTACTGCACTCTTGGCAATGGAAGGCACGCGGGCTGTGGCCATGCAGACGCAAGCCCCGCTGCCGCAAACGCCGCCCGCACCCTCGGCACCCACGGGTATCCCGCTGCCGGCGCCGGCACCGGTGCGCACGCTGCCAGATCCGGCAACGCCATCTGCTGAAACACCGCCAGAGGCCGCACCTGCGCCTGCGCCTTACTGGCCGCTCACGGATGCGGCGAAGCTGCTCGTTTCCATCCAGGCCGTGGGAAAACGCGGGCTGATCCCCGCGGATTATGAGCCTGCGGCCCTGCGTGCGGCGATTCTGGCGGGGGAGGGTGAGGCGCTTAACGAGATCGCGACCCGCCTGTTCCTCGCGCTGGCCAAGGACCTGCGCGATGGCCGCACACCCATTGCCGCGCGCGGCGACTGGTTTGTCGATGATACCGATGCCGATACGCTGCCGCTGGATATCGCCATGCAAATCGGGCTGGAAAGCCATGACATTGATGGCGCGCTGGCCCGGCTGGAGCCCAAGCACCCTGATTATGCCGCGCTGAAGGCGGAATTGGCGCGCACGCCGGCCACGGCGACCGATCGCATCGCCATGCTGCGGGCCAATTTGGATCGCTGGCGCTGGTTGCCGCAAACGCTGGGCACCAAGCATGTGCTGGCCAATATCCCCGAATATATGGTCCGCGTGAACACCTATGGCCGCAATATTGCGGCGTATCGCGTGATTGTTGGCAAGCTGGATACGCCGACGCCGCAATTATCTGCCGCCGCCACGGGGATTGTCGTCCATCCGCCTTGGGTGCTGCCGCAAAGCATCATCCGGCAAGAGGTGGGGCCGCTGATCGCGCGCAACCCGGCCCTGGCGCGGGCGCGCGGCTATGTCTGGACGGGCAGTGGCAAGTCCCTGTCGGTCGTCCAAAAGCCGGGGCCAACGGCCGCGCTTGGCCAGTTGAAGCTGGATATGCCCAACCCGCATGCCATCTTCCTGCACGATACGCCCAATAAGACGCTGTTTGCCAATAATCCGCGGGCCTATAGCCATGGCTGTCTGCGGACCGACCGCGCCTTTGAATTCGGGATTTTGCTGAGCCTCTTGCAATCGGGTGAGCGGCTGGATGATGCCGATGCCCGGGCGCGCATTGCCGAAAATCTGGTCGGTCTGATCCGCGCCGGGGATACGGCCAAGGCGCCGTTCAAGGAAACGATCCCCGTCTATATCGCCTATTTCACCCTGGCGACGGCGGGCGGCAAGACCTTGCAGACATTCCCGGATCTTTATCGCTGGGATGCGCCTGTCATCGCAAGTTTTGCCAAACCGCGCAAAGACTTGACCCCCACGGAACCTTCGGCCCCTTCAAGCGTTTCTCCAGCAAGCTGATCGGCAATCCCGATCCGCCAAAACCAAGGCCTGGTGTCCCATGTCTATCGGGACACTGGTAATTTCGTCGCGACTCTGTTATAGGCTCTGCCCATAGCGGGCCAAACCCGCGCCGAATGGAGTGTCCTAGCCCTTATATCCCGTGCCGGGTGCCGCAGCGGCGGCCGGTTTCTATTGCGGGATGCGGCGGACGAATCGGTTAGAAAGGTCGCATATAATGTCCTCCAATGCGCTCAATTTCGTTGTCGGCGATTATGTTGTGTACCCCAAGCATGGGGTGGGTCGCGTGATCGAACTGCAAAGCTCTGAAATCGCTGGCATGAAGCTGGAACTTTATGTTCTGCGCTTTGAAAAGGAAAAGATGACCCTGCGTGTTCCGACCAACAAGGCGGAAAGCGTTGGCATGCGCAAGCTGTCGTCTGACAAGCAGATGAACGAAGCGCTCGCCACGTTGAAGGGCAAGCCCAAGGTGAAGCGCACCATGTGGTCGCGCCGCGCGCAGGAATATGAAGCCAAGATCAACTCTGGCGATCTTGTTTCGATTGCCGAAGTGGTCCGGGATCTGTTCCGCCCCGAAGACGCGCCGGAACAAAGCTATTCCGAACGCCAGATTTTCGAAGGCGCGACCAGCCGTCTCGCCCGCGAATTGGCGGCCATGGAACAGACCGATGAAAAGGCGGCCGCCGCCAAGATCATCGACATCCTGAAAAAGGCGGCCCCGCAATATCACAAGGCCACCGAAGCCGCCTGATCGGCAGGGATGACGCGTTACCAAAAAGGGCGGCCCATGGGTCGCCCTTTTTCGTTGGACCACACGAGCTGCGTCAGATGAGCGCCAGGTCTGCCAATTCGCTTAACAATCCGGGCGGCAGGGCATCGTCTTGCCCGGTGCCCATGGCGGCGAGATCAGCCGGCGCATCGGCACCCTCCAGATAGCGCCAGCCCTGATGCGCGCGGCGTGGTGTGGGCTGAACCGCCATCACGCGTGCGTCCAGGACGATATCAATGCGGCCATCGGGTGTCGGTTCAAAACGGCGGATGGCGGCACGGGCGACCAGCTGATGCCGGATGATCCAGTACAGCGACCCGCCAGCTTCAATCTCCACATGGCGCTTGGGCAGGAAACGCGTTGTCATGCGCACCTCGCCCTGCTGGGCGCGCGCTGCCACGCGTGCGACAAGATCGGCCACCGATGTCGCCCCAAAGGCGACCTTGGTCAGATGCAGCGCCATCAGCCTGCCAGGCCAACAAACGCCGCAAGCCCCAAAAAGCTGAAAAAGCCCATGACGTCGGTCATCATCGTCACAAACACGGCCGAAGAGACGGCGGGGTCAATATCCAGCCGATCCAGCGTCACCGGGACGAGTATCCCGGCCAGGCCCGCGACCAGATTGTTGATGACCATCGCAGTCCCCATGACCATGCCGAGCATGGGGTTGCCAAAAAGCAAGGCAACCGCGGTCCCGACCAGCAACCCAAGCGCCACACCATTGGTGAGCGCAATGCGCAATTCGCGGCCGATCATGCGCGCGGTGTTGGAACTGGTCAGTTCATTGGTGGCAATCGCCCGGACAACCACCGCCAGCGTCTGGGTGCCGGCATTGCCGCCCATGCCAGAGACAATTGGCATCAACACGGCCAACAGCGCGAACTGGGCAATTTCGCCCTGAAACATGCCGACGACCGAGGCCGCAATGATCGCGGTGCCCAGATTGACGACCAGCCAGGTCAGGCGGGTGCGGACCGTCAGGAAGATCGGCTCGTTGATGTCGCCATCGCCAGCGCCCGACAATTTCAGAATGTCTTCGCTGGCCTCTTCCTGAATGATGTGCACGACATCGTCGACCGTGATCATCCCGACCAGACGGCCCGATGGATCGATGACGGCCGCGGAAATCAGGCCATATTTCTGGAACCGCAGCGCCACTTCTTCCTGATCCATATCGACCGGGATCAAAGTCTGTTCGCGCTTCATGACATCCGTCATGCTGACGCCGCGCGGGGTCCGCAAAACCCAGCTGAGCTGGCAGGTGCCTACCGGATGATGCTGCGGATCAACCACAAAGACTTCCCAGAAATCGGTCGTCAGATCATGGTTTTCACGCAGATAATCGATGACTTGCCCAACCGTCCAATGTTCCGGCACGGCAATCAGCTCGCGCTGCATCAGGCGGCCGGCGGACTCTTCGGGATAAGACAGCGCTTCTTCGATCGCGGCACGATCATCCGGGGCCAGCGCCCGCAGCACCGCGCGCTGATCATCTTCCTCCATGTCCTCGATGATCGCGACGGCGTCGTCGGTATCGAGTTCGGCCGCGATATCCGCCACCTGTTCGGGCGCCAGGCTGTCGATCAGCTCTTCGCGCACATAGTCATTCATTTCCGCGATGACATCGGCATCGATCAGGTCGGACAGGGCGCGCACCAGATCATGCCGGGCATCGGCGGGTGTTTGTTCAATCAGGTCCGCAATATCAGCAGGGTGAAGCGGGGCGACAAGCGTCCGCGCGCCACGGGCATCGCCCATCTCGACCGCGCCAAGAACGTCGCGGACAAATTCCCGCTTCAGGTGATCGTCTTCGTCCAGCTGATTTTCAACAACGGGCTCAGCGATACGGGTGATGTCGGTTTCGCTCATCGTCCCTTCCGTCTGGCTGGTGTCGTCTGGGCGTGGTTACGCGCGCCGACTCCGGATGACAAGCTTTGGCTTTCATCCTGCCTATGGATCGTTAAATAAGAGGTGTGGCACAGACTTATCGTCTTTCGGTTCTTGACCAATCCCCCATTGAGGCGGGGCAAAGCGCGGCAGATGCGCTCGCCAATACGCTTGATTTGGCCCGCGCCTGCGATGCGGCGGGCTATCATCGCTATTGGCTGGCGGAACATCACGCATCCCCGGGCTTGGCCGGATGCGCACCCGAAGCCCTGATCGGCCCGGTTGCGCTGGCGACACAGCGGATGCGGATCGGATCGGGCGGTGTGATGTTGCCGCATTATTCGCCATTCAAGGTTGCAGAGACGTTCCGGATGCTTGCGGCCCTGGCACCGGATCGGATTGATCTGGGCCTTGGTCGGGCGCCGGGGTCAGACCAGCGGACGGCCTTTGCCTTGCAGCGGGATCGGTCACGCCGCATGCCGATGGATGATTTTCCAAATAATCTGGCAGAGCTTCTCGCCTATCTGGGCGATGGCCTACCCGAAGATCACCCTTTTGCCGTGCTGCGGGATACGTTGCCAACCGGTGGCGGCGCGATTGAGCCCTGGCTGCTTGGGTCGTCCATGGACAGCGCAGCCTGGGCGGCAGAGGTGGGCCTGCCTTATTGCATTGCCGATTTCATCAATTCCGATGGGGGCCCGCAGGCAGAGCTTTATCTGCGCCATTTCCGCCCGTCGCGCTGGCTGGCGGCGCCCTATCTGATGGTGGCGACCTGGGCGATCGCGGCGCCGACCGAGGCAGAGGCGGTGCGCCTGTCGCTGCCGGCGCGGATGATGTTTCACCATCTGGTGCGCGGGGAGTTGATCCCTGTGCCATCGGTAGAGACGGCCGAGCGCTGGGCGGCGGACCATGCTGAGCCCGGGCGTGCCCGCCGGTCCCTGCTGGGGACGCCGGCGCAGGTGCGGGCGCAGATTGATGATGTGGCGGCCGCCTATGGCGCGCAGGAAATGATGCTTGTGAACATCATGCCAGATCATGCCGCCCGCCGGCGCAGCTATGAGCTGCTGGCCGCTGAATATGGACTGGCATCGCTGGCCGAAGCGGCGTAGGGCGGCCTCTTCTCCTCTGACAGACAAGAAAGTTTCTGCCATGGCCGATACCTTGACCTTTACCCTTGAGACCGGAGACGTGGTGATTCAGCTGCGTCCGGATCTGGCGCCCGGCCATGTCGCGCGCATTTCTGAACTGGCGCAGGAAGGCTTTTACGACGGCGTTATCTTCCACCGCGTGATCGATGGCTTCATGGCCCAGGGTGGCGACCCCACCGGCACCGGTATGGGCGGATCGCAAAAGCCTGATCTGAAGGCCGAATTCAATGCAGAGCCGCATGTGCGTGGCACCTGTTCCATGGCGCGCGCCATGAACCCGAACAGCGCCAACAGCCAGTTCTTCATCTGCTTTGAAGATTGCAGCTTCCTCAACGGCCAATACACCGTCTGGGGTCAGGTGATTTCGGGCATGGAACATGTCGACGCCCTGCCCAAGGGTGAACCGCCCGCCAATCCGGGCAAGATCGTCAAGGCGACGGTCGCCTA
Organism: Pseudomonadota bacterium; assembly: GCA_046046525.1. GTDB lineage: Bacteria > Pseudomonadota > Alphaproteobacteria > Sphingomonadales > Sphingomonadaceae > Aquisediminimonas. Next base: position 16,008 of record JBJOJQ010000122.1, on the reverse strand, counting down.
ATCGGTTTGATACAGGGTCACCAGCCAGTCGCGGAACAACCGCACTGGCTGGAGGTCCAATGCGCGCGGCCGACAGGCGAACCAATAGCTGTATGGGCTGCGCACCTCGATATCGGCGAACATGCGGACCAGCCGTTCATCGCCATAATCTGACAAGAGATTCTGGTGCAAAAAGGCGATGCCCAGCCCCTGCGCTGCGGCTTCGAGCATCAGCTGGCCCGAATCATAATAATCAATCGCCGCCGGTTCGAGATCGGGCATCCCCACGGCGTCGCGCCAGGCATCGAATGTTTCTTCAAGTTCCCGGTGGATCATCACCGTCATTTCGCGGACCTGTTCGGGCCGGGTGATGGCGTGGGGCCCCTGCACCAGACGCCGCGCGCCGACCGTGTAGATGTTATCGCGATAAATCCGCACGCCATAGAGCGCAGGGTCCAGCGATCCGGCCAGCGCAATGGCGCAATCCAGACCATCGCCCAGCCGGGACAGGGCATGGGCTGCGGTATCCAGATCAATATGCAGCTTTGGGTGGATTTTGCGCAGATGCGGCAGATGCGGGATCAGCCGTTGCGATGCGAAGAGCGAGGGAACCCCCAGACGCAGGCGCATGACGTGATCACGCGATGTCATGGTTTCAATCGCATCGGCCAGCATCTCAATCGGCTGGACAACCAGCGCCATCAGGTCTTCGCCTTCATCGTTCAGCCGAATCGATTGGTGGCCGCGTTCAAATAAAGGGCGCCCGACAAAGGCTTCCAGCGTCTGGATTCGCCGACTCAGGGCCGGGGAGGACAGCGACAATTCCTCAGCCGCGGCCTTGATCGATCCCAAACGGGCGACCTGCACAAAGGCTTCGATAGCGGCAAGGGAGGGTAACCGGCGCATTTTCGCGTCTTTGATCCATGATTGCATAAATTGCAATCACGATTTGTTATTTCGCACTTGCACAAAAACGGGGGGCAGCCCAATTAGAACCTGCCTTTCAGGCATCCTCTCCTATACAAACTTTCATAGGCCGGCCTTTCGGGGTCGGCCTTTTTTTTGCCGTTTTTCGGGCATGTTCACAGGGGGCAGGCCGCGTATTGCAACTCAGCCGCCGCCGCCGCCGGGCGGCCTATGCCACCCATGCATCTTTCGCACCTGCACAATAGATGGCGCTCTTGGCCTTAGGCGTCGCGCGCGGGGCCCGTTAGCGTGTCCGCGCCTTTGACGCGGGCCGCCACGTAAAAGACCAGCAGCGTCAGGATGCCGGCCGAAAGATAATAAGGCAGCGGCCCCCATAGCTCATATAAACCGACGCCAATGGACGGCCCAAGCACGAAGGATGCGCCGTTGACGGAGGTCACGCGGCCAGCCACCGCGCCTTGCAATTTCCGATCCACCGCCAGCGAGGCGCCCGCCGTGAAGGCGGGGCGCGTAAAGCCAAATCCGATACATGCCAGCGCATAAGCAGTCGCAATGCCGTAAAGGCTGGCGGCAAGGCCTGTGGCGGCACAGCCAAGCGCCGCCAGAACGAGACCCAGGATCATCATGCGGCGCGGATCCAGATTGAACAGCGGAATCAGCCCCCATTGCACCAGCAGTGCAGCGGCGGCCCCAATCATCAGGACAATGCCGATGGCCTCTTGCGAATGCGCGAGCGGCAGATGCAGCCGATCAATCACCAAAAAGCCAACGGCCTGTCCCGTCATCGCCTGGGCATGGCCCATGACAAGGCCCAACAGCATCCAGGGCCAGATGCGCGGATCACGCAGCGCCAGCGGCTTGGTGATCGGGGCTGTCGCCGCCGTGACGCTGCCCCCGGTCGGCGCGCCACCAATAGAGGGATAGCTGACCGCTGCGCCATGGCCTTCATCGCCGGGCAGATCATCGCGCAGATAGCGCCAGACAAAGAATAAGACGACGCTGCCGAACGCGGCAAAGACGAAGGCGGGGCCTGCCAACCCGACCCAGGGCAGGCCAACCAGCCATGGCGCCGCCGCCGGGCCGAGGATCGTGCCCAGACCAAAGGCAGAGCCAAGCATGGTCAGCGCCTTGGTGCGGTCCTTGCGGCTGGTGCGCAGCGCCACCATCGCCTGCGCTGCGGGCGGCGCGGCCGCACCGAAAATGCCATAGAGCATCCGCGCCGCGATGAAGGCGACCATCGTAACCAGCGGCCCCAATATGCCATGCAGGCCAAGCGACAGAACAATCCCGCACAGGCCAACCGACGAAACAAAACCGATCAGCCCCAGCATAACCATTTCGCGCCGCCCATCGCGGTCCGACCGCCGGGCCCAGCGCGGCGCGCTGAACACCCAGATCGCGGCGGACACTGAAAAGGCGGCGGCAATAACGCTGTCTGGAACGCCAATCGTCCGCCCCAGGGTCGGCAACACCGATTGCAGCGCCGTATTGCCAGCACCCGTGATCAGCATGACCAGAAAGAGCAGGGTGAAATCCCGATTATTGGCACGCGGGTCAGTCATCACGGGTCCACTCATAGCTGTGGTCAATAGTCGCAATATCAAGGCTGTACCATCGATACCAGCGATTGCGTCCGGCCTCGCGCATGGCGGCGTGGTCGGGATGGTCGCGCCAACGCGCGGCACTGGTCCGGCTGTCCCAATAGCTGACGGTGATGCCCAGTGCCCCCGGTGTGCGGGCAGAGGCCATACCGCAATAGCCGGGCTGTTCGGCGGCCAGTTCGGCCATGGCCGCCGCCGCCTCCTGATAAGCCGCATCATCGCCTTCGGTCCGCAGCGTGGCGAAAATGACGGCAATCTGTCCGGCGCGGCTATCGGTCATGGCGCTGTCGATACCACGGCCTGTGCGGGGCGATAGTCTTTTTCTGGATGCAGATCGCTTGAAACGCGTGGCCTGATCTGCGAACCGGCGCCGTCCGTCGTTGTGGAGCGTTTTATCCAGATGATCACACCCCCCGGCCCGCCGCATCATCGCCCGCCCCGCCATCGCTGGGCGCCCTTGGCGCTGTTCCTCCAAGGGTTCCTGAAACATCCGGTGATGGTGGGATCCATCATCCCGTCCACCAGGCAGTTGATCCGCCATATGCTCAGCCGGGTGGACTGGACCCGGTGCCGGGTATTTGTGGAATATGGGCCGGGGGTTGGCACATTCACGCCGCATATTCTGAAACGATTGCCCCCGGACGCCAGCTATATCGCAATCGACCTTAATCCTGATTTTATCGCCTATCTGTCGGCCACGGTGACCGATGGCCGTTTTCACCCGGTGCTGGGATCTGCGGTCGATGTGGAACAGATTGTCCGCGATCATGGGTTTGACGGCGCAGATTATGTGCTGTCTGGCCTGCCCTTTTCCACGCTGCCCGAAGGCGTTGGCCCGGCGATTGCAGCTGCAACTGCCCGCATCTTGCGCCCCGGCGGGGCTTTTCTGGTCTATCAATTCCGGGCGCGGGTGCGTGATTTTCTGCGCCCGCATTTTGCGCGCATCGATCAGACGATGGAATATTGGAATATCCCGCCCTGTGTTCTCTTCTGGGCCTGGGCGGACGGACGCAAATAGCAATTGCCATGGCGCCATCCAGTCGATAGCGGGCGCTGGTCCATATTGATTGACCGGGGGAATTCCTGTGACTGCTGCTCAGCTTGATGTCGTTGCCGTTGGCAATGCGATTGTCGACATCATCGCACCTGCCGATGATGGCCTGATTGCGGCCGAAGGCCTGACCCGCGGCGGGATGCAGCTTGTCGATGCCGCGCGCGCCGATGCGCTTTATGCCAAAATGGGGGCCGCGCACGAAGCCAGTGGCGGTTCGGCCGCCAATACGATTGCGGGCATGGCCGCGCTGGGCCGTGCCTGTGGCTTTATCGGGCAGGTCGCCGATGATCAGTTTGGCAAGGTTTTTTCGCATGATATCCGCGCCATTGGCGTTGAATTCACAACCCCGATGCGTGGGGATGATCCGCCAACGGCGCAATGCCTGATCTTTGTGACCCCCGATGGCCAGCGGACGATGAACACATTTCTGGGCGCGTCGCAGTTCCTGCCCGCCAAGGCGCTGGACCGGGACATGATTGAACGGGCCAAGGTCCTGTATCTGGAAGGGTATCTTTGGGATCCGGAAGAACCGCGCGCGGCAATGCGCGAAGCCATTGCCATTGCCCGCAATGCCGGTCGGCAGGTGGCCTTCACCTTGTCAGACAATTTTGTGATTGCCCGGCATGGGGAGGATTTCCTGGCGCTGCTCAACGATCGCAAGATCGACATTCTGTTCGCCAATGATGGTGAAATCTGCACGCTGATGGGTACGCAGGATCTGGAAGCAGCCGTTGCAGCGGCCGCCCCGCTGGTTGAGACTTTGGTTGTCACCCGCAGTGAGGCGGGCGCGCTTGCCGTATCCGGCGGCGCCCGTTTTGATATTGCGGCAGAACCGGTCGACAAGGTTGTCGATACGACAGGGGCCGGGGATTTGTTTGCGGCCGGGTTTCTCGCCGGCCAAGCCGAAGGGCGCAGCATTGTCGACAGCCTGCGCATGGGCGCCATTTGCGCCGCCGAAGTCATTTCGCATTACGGCCCACGGCCCGAAGCCGATTTGAAACAGCTGGTGGCCGCGCGCCTCGGCTGATGGGCCAAAGGCCCTGATCCCAGAGCGGATAAAAAAAGGGGAGGCCTTGGCCTCCCCTTTTCTTTTTCAAAGCTATGCGCCGATCAGTTGATCGGCGGCACGCTGCTGGGCGGCACGTCCGCATCGGTTTCGTGCACCTCAATATGGCCCTGGCCAACATGGCTGCGCGACCGGCTATAGAGGAAATACACGACCAGCCCGATCAGGGTCCAGCCCAGGAACATCACTTCGGTATAGCCCGACAGCTGGAAGAACAGGAAGATACAGCCAGCTGCGGCCAGCGGGCAGATGATCCACACCAGCGGCGTCCGGAACGGCCGATGGCGCGACGGATCTGTCCGGCGCAGGATCAGCACCCCGATGGCAACCGTGAAGAAGGCAAACAGCGTGCCCGAATTTGAAATATCGGCCAGCTGCCCCACCGGGAACAGCGATGCAAACAGCGCCACGAACAGGCCGGTGCACATCGTCACCACATGCGGCGTGCCATAACGCGGATGCAGGCGGGAAAAGACGCTGGGCATCAGGCCGTCACGCGCCATCACAAAGAAGATGCGGGTCTGGCCGAACATCATCATCAGGATGACTGACGGCAAAGCAAGCCCGGCGGCAATCGCCACCAGATCCCCAGCCCAGCCCTGGCCAATTTCGCGCAGGACAAAGGCCAAGGCGTCGTCTGATTGAGACAGCGGCCCACCCGGCTGCGCCCCAATGGTGCCAATCGCGCCGGCAGCCACCAACAGGTAGATGGCGGTGCAGATGCCAAGGCTGCCGATCAGGCCGATCGGAATATTGCGCTGCGGGTTGATGGTTTCTTCCGCTGCTGTTGAGACAGCATCAAAGCCGACATAGGCAAAGAAGATCGAGGCGGCGGCGGCAGAGACGCCCACCGTCACCATGTTATTGGTGATCGGATCCAGAACTTCATTGGCGAAAAAGCCATTGGGCATGAAGGGCGAGAAATTGTCGCTGTTGATCGCGGGCAGCGCCAAGGCCATGAACAGGACCAACGCCGACACCTTGATCGCCACCAGAACAGCGTTGAAGCGGGCGCTTTCCTTTGTCCCGACGATGAGCAGCGCCATGCAGACCAGGCCGATGAACATGGCGGGCAGGTTGATCAGGCCGGGGGCTTCCCCAACGGCAACCGGATCAAATGGCCCTTTGACGAAGGTGTTCGGGATATCCATCTTGAATATCTCTTCGACAAGACTGACCATATAGCCCGACCAGCCGACCGAGACGGCGGCCGCCGCAATGGCATATTCCAGCACCAGGGCCCAGCCGACGATCCAGGCGATGATTTCGCCAAAGGTCGCATAGCTATAGGTATAGGCCGACCCCGAAACCGGGACCATGGCTGCCAGTTCGGCATAGCACAGCGCGGCAAGGGCGCAGACAATCGCGGCAATGATGAAGGAAATCATCATGGCCGGACCAGCCTTGTCCGCGGCCGATGCCGTCAGAACGAAGATCCCCGTGCCGATAATGGCGCCAATGCCAAGCATGGTGAGCTGCAACGCCCCCAAAGTGCGGGTCAGTGACTTTTTCTCAGCTGTGGCGAGGATCGCATCAAGCGGTTTGACGCGGTCAAAAATCATGAAAAACTCCCCAAAGATATGTCTTTGGGGCTTAACCTAAGGCTTAATCCCAACCGCGCAACAAAATATCAGCGCGGCAGCATCGCCCCCATCTGTTTTCCGCCAAAAATATGCACATGAAGATGCGGCACTTCCTGATGGCCATGGCCGCCAATATTGGCGAGCAGGCGATAGCCCGGCGCCGGAAGCCCCAATTCCCGCGCGACATGGCCCACTGCGCGGATAAAGCCTGCAATTTCAGCGTCGCTGGCCTGCGCCGTAAAATCATCCCAGCTGACATAAGCGCCCTTTGGGATCACGAGCACATGGACGGGGGCCTGCGGATTAATGTCATGAAAGGCCAGCGCCCAATCATCCTCATACACGGTGCGATTGGGAATTTCGCCGCGCAGGATTTTGGCAAAGACATTCTGGTCGTCATAAGGCGCAAGCGCGTCAATCGGCATAAGGGCTCCTTAGGGTGCAGATGCGGTGCGGGCCGCTTTTTCGGCAAGGCCGGATACGCCATCGCGGGCCTCAAGCTCTGCCAGCACATCCGCCAAGGGCACATCACAATCGGCCAGCAGGACCAGCAGATGGAACAGCAGGTCCGCCGCTTCGCCGGTCAGCGCCTTTTGATCTTCGCTCAACGCTGCGATGATCGTTTCCGTCGCCTCTTCACCAACTTTCTGGGCAATTTTGCCGCGGCCACGCGCGGTCAGCTTCGCCACATAAGAGGTGGACGGATCGGCAGTGCGCCGTGCGCGGATCGTGGCTTCCAGCCGGGACAGCGTGTCAGACATGGGCTGCATCTGCGCCCGTCAGGGGCCGCGCGTCAAGCATCAGCCCTGCACCGGGTGCCGCACGGGCAGGCCGGCTGCGGCAAGCGCCTGGTGCGCATCGCCGATGCTGGCCTCACCAAAATGGAAGATTGAGGCCGCCAGAACCGCGCTGGCATGGCCCTGGGTGACGCCATCGACCAGATCAGACAATGTGCCGACGCCGCCTGATGCAATGACGGGGACGGCCACCGCGTCGGCAATGGTGCGGGTCAACGCCAGATCATAGCCGTCGCGCGTGCCATCCCGATCCATGGAGGTGACAAGAATTTCGCCCGCCCCCAATTCGGCAAGGCGGATGGCGTGGGCAACGGCGTCCAGGCCGGTGGCGCGGCGTCCGCCATGGGTAAAGACTTCCCAATGATCATCGACGCGCCGGGCATCGACGCTGGCAACAACGCACTGGCTGCCAAAACGGCTGGCAATATCGGCCACGACATCCGGGCGGCTGACGGCGGCGGAATTGACGGCCACCTTGTCTGCCCCGGCCAGCAACAGCGCGCGGGCATCATCGGCGGTGCGCACCCCGCCCCCCACGGTCAGCGGCATGAAACAGACTTCGGCCGTGCGCGCGACCACGTCCAAAATCGTGTCGCGCCCTTCATGGCTGGCGGTAATGTCAAGAAAGCACAGCTCATCCGCGCCCGCTGCATCATAAGCGCGTGCTGCCTCAACCGGGTCGCCCGCGTCGATCAGGTCCACAAAATTCACACCCTTGACGACGCGGCCATTGGCCACATCCAGACAGGGGATGATGCGGACCCGAACGGTCATCGCCCGGCCGCCACGGCCAAGGCCTCAGCCAGATCAAGCCGCCCGTCATACAGCGCCCGGCCTGTAATCACGCCTTCAATCCCATCGCCCACATGGCGCGACAGCAGATGAATGTCCGAAATATCGGCCACGCCGCCCGATGCAATGACCGGAATATCCGTGGCTTGCGCCAGCGCAACGGTGGCGGTGACATTACATCCCTTCAACAGACCATCGCGGCCGACATCTGTGAACAAAAGGGCGGCAACCCCGGCATCTTCAAAGCGCCGGGCAAGATCAATCACCGGCATGTCGGATTTTTCGGCCCAGCCATCGGTCGCAACAAAGCCGTCGCGCGCATCCACCGCGACAACAATCGCGCCGGGGCAGTCGCGCGCGGCGCCTTTTACGAAATCGGGGTCTTTCAGCGCGGCGGTGCCAATGACAATGCGGGTCACGCCCAAGGCCCGCCAATGGTCAACGGCGGCGCGATTGCGAATGCCGCCGCCCAATTGCACATGGCCCGGAAAGGCGCGGACAATGGCTTCAACCGCGCTGGCATTCACCGCATGGCCCGCAAAGCTGCCATCCAGATCAACAACATGCAGATATTGTGCGCCAGCCTTGGCAAAACGCAGGGCCTGGGCTGCCGGGTCGTCTCCATAAATGGTGGCCCGATCCATATCGCCTTCGGCCAAGCGCACGACCTGCCCTTGTTTCAGATCAATGGCGGGAAAGACGATCAGGGATGCAGGCGGGCTCACGGATGCCACTCCAAAAATCGGGACAATAAGGACAGGCCATAACGCTGGCTTTTTTCCGGATGAAATTGGACGCCCGCCAGATTGTCGCGGCCAATGGCGGCAACAATCGGCCCGCCATGATCGGTGGTTGCCAGCACATCATCGCCGGCAAAGGCAAAGCTGTGCAGAAAATAGGCTTCCCCCGGCGTGATCAGCGGATGCTGGGCAACCGGGACGACATCGTTCCAGCCCATATGCGGCACCTTGATCGCCGGGTCCTGCGGCGTGATCTGCTGCACACAGCCCTTGATCCAGCCCAGCCCGGCATGGCGGCCATGTTCTTCCCCGGCCTCCGCCATCAACTGCATGCCGACACAAATGCCCAAAAAGGGGCGCGCCTGCGCACCAACGGCCTCATTCAACGCATCGACCATACCGGGAATGGCCGACAAGGCGCCCATGCAGTGCGCAAAAGCACCGACGCCGGGCAAAACAATCCGGTCTGCGGTGCGGACGATATCCGGATCTGATGTGACGATGATCTGCGGCGCCCCTGCCGCTTTCAGCGCATTCCTGACCGACTGGAGGTTGCCCGCGCCATAATCGATAAGGGCAAGCGTCACAGCATCCCCTTGGTCGACGGCACGGCATCTGCCTTGCGCGCGTCAATTTCGATCGCGACGCGCAGCGCCCGCGCCAGCGCCTTGAAACAGCTTTCGACAACATGGTGGGTGTTGCTGCCATAAAGATTTTCGATGTGCAGCGTGATGCCGGCGGCCTGGGCAAAGCTGTGGAACCAATGTTCGATCAGTTCGGTATCCCATTCGCCGAGCCGGGGCATGCCGAAATCCGCCTTAAAGACAAGCCAGGGACGGCCGGAAATGTCGAGCGCACAGCGGGTTAGCGTTTCGTCCATCGGCGCATAGGCATGGCCATAGCGCGTAATGCCTTTTTTATCGCCAAGCGCCTTCAACACGGCTTCGCCAATGGCAATGCCGGTATCTTCGGTCGTGTGATGCTGGTCGACATGCAGGTCGCCCACCGTCTTGACGTTCAGATCCATAAGGGAATGGCGCGACAATTGTTCAAGCATGTGATCAAGAAAGCCGATGCCGGTCGACACCTCATACAGGCCCGTGCCGTCAAGGTTGACGGTTACGTCGATCGACGTCTCGCTTGTCTTGCGCTGAATCGTGGCAGTCCGCATGAAGAACGGCCTATAGCGGCAAAGCCTGTGCGTGCAACCGCTTGACCGTGCCGCACCAAGCGTTCAACGTCCTTTTCATTATGACAGATGACATGCCCGACAGCCTGATTCCCTATGACGACATCGTGCAGGAGGCCCTGCGCGCCGTGGTTGGCCGGGTGCTGGGCGGTATTCAATCGAATCTCGACCTGCCGGGCGGGCATCATTTTTACATCACGTTCAAAACATCTGCGCCGGGTGTGGTGATCCCGGAAAACCTGCGTCAGCGTTTTCCCGATGAGATGACGGTGGTGCTCCAGAATAAATTCTGGGACCTCTTGGTCAGCGAGGATGGCTTTGAAGTTGGCCTGACCTTCAGCCAGGTGCCGACCAAATTGGTCATTCCCTTTGCCGCGATCACCGCCTTTGTTGATCCGGCGGTGGAATTTGCGCTGCATTTTCAGGTCAATATCGACTCAGAAGAGGCGCCTGCCCATGGCGCGGCGGAAAATGATGGTCCGCGCGTGCAGCCGATCGAGGATGGCTCCAACGTCGTCACCGTGGATTTTGGCCGCAAAAAATAAGGCGGCTCGGTCGGCGGTCTGGCCGTTGGCCGCGCGCATGGCCCCCCTGCCGATTGACGTGCGGCGCCCATCGTTGCAAGAGCGGCCATGGCCCAGATTGACCCAAAAGATCCTCACAAGTTCAAGCGCCGCGGCATTTTGTTTATCGTGTCGTCGCCCTCCGGCGCTGGCAAATCAACGATTTCGCGCAAGCTGCTAGAGGCGGATGCCGGGCTTGAGATGTCGGTTTCGGCAACCACCCGCCCGCCCCGTCCGGGCGAAGTGGATGGCAAGGATTATCATTTTGTCAGCCTCGATGGCTTTCGCCAGATGGTTGCCGACAATGATTTTCTGGAATGGGCGCACGTCTTTGGCAATCGATATGGCACCCCGCGTGGCCCGGTTGAAAAGGCGTTGTCGGAAGGCCGGGACGTCCTTTTTGATATCGACTGGCAAGGCGCGCAGCAGCTCTACCAACAGGCTGGGGGTGATGTTGTGCGCGTCTTCATCTTCCCGCCCTCGCTGGATGAGCTGGAGCGCCGCCTGCGCGCGCGCGGCACCGACAGCGAAGAGGTGATTGCCGGCCGCATGGCACGCGCCACGGCAGAAATCAGCCACTGGGATGGCTATGACTATGTGCTCGTCAATGACGATGTGGATCAATGCTTTGTGCAGGTTAAAGCGATTTTGGACGCAGAGCGCCTGAAACGCAGCCGCCAAACGGGGTTGATCGGTTTCGTCCGCAGTCTGGCGAAATCTGGCCGCGATTAAACGCTAAAAGGTCTGGGCTCCGGCACAAGGCCGGAGCACGGGGAGTGCCCTATGTACTCCGGGCCTGACCCGGAGCCCATTCCGTCGGGCGGGTGCGTGTCGCTGGGCTCCGGCACGAGGCCGGAGCACGGGGAGCGCCCTATGTACTCCGGGCCTGACCCGGAGCCCATTTCGTCGGGCGGGTGCGTGTCGCTGGGCTCCGGCACACGGCCGGAGCACTGGTGTTGCGATATGTACTCCGGGCTTGACCCGGAGCCCAGGGGGTGACCGGTTAAAGCAGCTCAAGAAACCGGCAGGCGGCCAGAAAATCCCGTTTGCGGGCGTCGCGGGCGGCCAGTGCCCAATCATCCTCACCCCAGCATTCGGCCTGCCACAATTCATCCAGATGGGCGAGGGCAAAGGCATCTTCGGGCAGCACCGCTTCTTCGAACAGGGCCAGCCCGATCACCAGGGAACCGCCAATGGTGATAATCGGTGACAAGGCGGCAAGCGCCGGGGCCGGAATGGCGGCAACTTCATGGGCCAGCCGCGTGATCGTCGCGGCCGGTTGCGGCTGGTGCATGATGCCTGTCACCACATGGAACGCCACATCATAACGCTGACGGGCCCAGTCCAGCAGCGGATCCCAGCGTTCGGCCTGGCGGGCCACCAGTTCGGGCGGGCTGTCGGCGCGATAACACAGCAATTCGGTTTCGCCATATTGCGCAAGGCCGGCGGCAAAGGCGGCGTGTTCGGGTGCCACGCGATCAAGGGCGGCATTGGCAAGGCCGGTCAGCGGCATGGTTTGCGGCAGAATATCGTCGGTTTGTGCGCGCCATTCCGCGGCCACCGCTTCGGCCAGCTGCACATTGGGCAGCCGCAATGGCGCGCGGGCGGGTGTTTTCACCGGGCGGCCATCCAGCAAGATGCCGCCATCATCCGTCACCGTGACATGCGTGTAAAATCGCTTCATTCCGAAGGGGACCTCCACCGCCGCTTGAGCCAGACGGGCAAAGTGTAAAAGCTGCCAACGCCTGCGAAAAACAGCGCATAGCCCAGCCAGGGTGCCGTCGCTGGCCACAGCTTGCCCGCAATATTTGCGATGCCGGCAAAGACCAACGCGATCGAGGCAAAGCGCGCCAGCGACATGATCTGAAACCGGGTTTTGGCAAGATCTTCGGGATCGGGTGTCATAAAGCCTCCGGAATTTGATCGGGATGGTCCGCAATATGATAGGCGCCAGACGCCCAAAGATCATCGGTGTCGTGATAGCCCCAGCTGACGCCCAAGGCGCGGGCACCGGCGGCAACACCCATCGCCATGTCAAAGCTGGTATCCCCAATCATCACCGTGGTGTGCGGAGCGGCCCCGGCCTCTGCCATGGCCTGTTCAATCATCGACGGATGCGGCTTGGACGGATGGCGATCCGCGGTTTGCAGGGTGACAAAGCGGTCACGCAGCCCGTGATGACGCAGGCACAGGTCCAGCCCGCGATCCGATTTGCCCGTCGCCACGCCCAGCAGCCAGCCCTGCGCCTCCAGCGCGTCCAGCGTGGCCGCAATGCCGGCAAATAGGGGCTCATCGACCAAGCCTTGGCCGCGCAGGCGGTGAAACGCTGATTTATAATCTTCGGCCAGCTGGATATGCAGTTGCGGATCCGCATCGGGGTGCAGCGCCGCCATGGCCTGCACAAGGCTCAACCCGACAACGCGGCGCGTGGCGGCCCGTGAAGGCGGCGTCAGACCGGCCCGGCCAAAGGCGTCCTCCATGCACAGGATGATGTTGTGCTGGCTATCCACCAACGTCCCATCGCAATCGAACAGGGCCAGCTTGTTCATCAGGGCAGATGCCGCATCAGATCAGCCAGCGCCGTCTGGCCTTGGGCCGCCAGCGCATCTGCGGTCCGCAAGCGCACCTCTTCCGGCTTATTCTGGCTCAGCTTGGCGGTGCCGCGCCACAGGGTGACGCGCAGTTCAAATCCCCAAATGCCGGCCAATAATCGATCCATCACAGCAGGATCCGTCTGGTCGCGGGTCCATGGTGTCTTGGGGGCAAGGCGCGCCTCTTCCTGCGCCGACAGCGCGTCTATCTGCGCAAGAAGCCCGGCATCGTCCAAACGAGAGACGGGGCCTTCAAACTCCGCCGCCAGATAATTCCAGGTCGGCACCTGATTGGGCAGGCCATAATGATCGGGGCTGACATAGCTGTCAGGCCCCTGCACGACGAGTAGCGCGGTCGACCCTGCAAGATGCGGCGCCAGCGCATTGCTGCGGGCGATATGAAAAAGGAAGCGGTCGTCTTCGGGCTGAACAAAGGGCAGATGGGCCACGCGCGGTCCATCCGGGGTCTGAACAAACAGGGCGCCAAAGCCAATCGCTGCGGCAAAAGTCCGAAGCGCCGCCCGATCATCCCAGCGAAAGGCAGGGCTCGGGTGCATGGGTCAACCCCGGGGGCGCTTGGGCGGTGCTTTGCCGCGCTTGGCCGGGGGCGCTGCCTTGGCGGCACCCCGTCCACGCCGTTCGCCCTTGCGCTCTTTGCGGGCCGCCTTGGCCTTTTGCGCCACGACGCGCTTCTTGCCTTCCGCCGTATCCGAAAACTTCACCTCATCCATGGGCAGCATATCGCCATCCATCAGTTGAAAGCCCAGATCTTTCAGGCTCTCCAGAAAATGGGCGGGCAGGTCGGCCCGGATGTCAATCTGCCCGCCATCGGGATGGTCAACGCGCAGGCGCCGCGCATGGAGATGCATCTTGCGGCTGATTGTGCCGGTCAAAAAGGCGTCGCGCCCCCCATATTTGCCATCACCGACAATCTGGTGGCCAATCGCGGCCATGTGCACGCGCAATTGGTGGGTGCGCCCGGTAAAGGGTTGAAGCTCCACCCAGGCGGCATTGTTGCCGGCCCGGTCGATCACGCGATAGCGCGTCCTTGCGGGGGCGCCTTCTTTTTCATCGACGTGCATTTTCTCACCGCCCGTGCCCGGTTGTTTGGCGATGGGTAGTTCAATCATCCCGTCTTCGATCGACGGCACGCCGACGATGATGGCCCAGTAAATCTTGCGCGCGGTGCGGCTGGAAAAGCTTTTTGAAAAGGCCGCCGCTGCCCGCGGTGTGCGCGCCACCAGCAGCACGCCCGACGTATCCTTGTCGAGCCGATGGACAAGCTTGGGCCGTTGATCCTGTTCAAACCACAAGGCATCCAGCAGGCCATCGACATGTTCGGTCGTCTTGGTCCCGCCCTGGGTGGCAAGGCCGGGTGGCTTGTTGAGGACAAGGGCGGCCTTATCCTTATGGATCACCAGCGATTCCGCAAAGGCCATCTGGTCATCGGTCAGGCGTGGCCGTTCTTTCTTTGGCTTGCCATTGGCCACGGCGCTGGCGGGTTCGGCCGGGGGTACGCGGATCTGCTGGCCAGCCTCGATCCGGTCGCCCGGCGTCGCGCGCTTGCCATCGATGCGCAATTGTCCGGTGCGCGCCCAGCGCGATACGGTGTTGAAATTCGCATCGGGCAGATGTCGCTTGAACCAGCGGTCCAGGCGAATGCCATCATCTTCGGCATCAACGGTGAATTGGCGGACACTGTCGGTCATGCGCGGGCCAATCCATAACCAAAGGCAAGGGCGGCGATTGAGCCGATAACAGAGGCCATGGCATAGCCAAGCGCCAGGCCCCATTGGCCGCGGGTGATCATCTGGAAACTTTCAAGGCTAAAGGCGGAAAAGGTTGTAAAGCCGCCCAGCAGGCCGACCCCGGCAAAAAGCCGTAAACTGTCCGACGCCGTCCCGCGCAGCACAAGCGCGGCAAGCAGGCCCATCAGGAACCCGCCGACCAGATTGACGGTCAGCGTCCCCAGCGGCCATCCGGCGCGCGGGCCAAGGCTGGCCGCAACCAGATAGCGGGCCGCCGCGCCCAGTGCGCCGCCCAGCATGACAGGAAAAATCGGATGCATGGACGCCGCCTTAGCCCGGACGCGCCGAGAAGAGAAGCGTTGAGGCGTGTTCGCCCCAGATCAGATGCGGACCGTGCCCGAAATACAGGTCACGCATTGGCCGCCAACATGGATGTCGCCGCCGCTGATCTGAATATGGATGCGCCCATCGCGGCCAACCTCGCGGCCTTGCCGCGCGACATAGCCATCGCCGCTGCCAATCGCGCCTTGCAACAGCCGATAGGCGGCAACAGCGCCATTGCCGCTGCCGCAGACCGGGTCTTCGGCAATGCCATCGGCGGGCGCAAAGGACCGCACGCAGACATCATCGCCCTGGGTCGCAAAAAGCGTCAGGCCCGTGGTTGCGTGGCGCCGGTCATAGGCGGCCAGACGGGCAAGATCAGGCGTCAGCTCTGTCAGCGCCTTGGGGGACGCCAGTTCGCCGATCACCCAACGCGGTCCGACATCGATCATCTGGGGCGCGGCCTTCAACACAGCGGCATCGCCCAGCGCGGCGGCCAGATCGTCGGGCGCGGGGGCGGGTTGGGCGGCATAACGCGGCAGGCGAAAGCTGCGCATATCCTGTGCAACCGTCACCTCCACCAGACCAACGGCGCATTGCTGCATCAACCGACCGTCCACGGGCGCGGCCAGCCCCGCCTCCAGCACGGCGTGGGCGGTGCCCAACGTGGGATGCCCGGCAAAGGGCAATTCCGCGCGCGGCGTAAAGATCCGGACCTTGTAGCTCGCGGCCGGATCATCGGGCGGCAGTACAAAGGTGGTTTCGGACAGGTTGGTCCACTGGGCAAAACGCTGCATCTCGGCATCGTTCAGGCCGGTCGCGTCCAGCACCACGGCAACCGGATTGCCGAAAAAGGGCCGGTCGGTGAACACATCAACTTGTTTGAACGGGCGGTGATCTGTGGTCATGCCGTGTGTTTAGCGGGCCGTGCCGATTTGGGCCAGCGCCGCCTTTGCCGATCACACGCCATTATTGACGACAAGGTCGATGCTGGTCCCGCCGCTTTGCACAGGCGTCAGGACGATGAAAAAGGCCGCGCCATCGCGGCGCGTGCCGC
>JBJOJQ010000073.1:0-9321 GCA_046046525.1 Pseudomonadota bacterium | reverse complement strand
CAGTTTTAAGGGGTCGACCAGTTCAAGATCAAAACGATCGCCAACCTTCAAAGCTTTATGCTTGGTCGTTAGTTCCCGCAGCAGCCGCAAAGACACCTCTGTGCCTTGCGACAATTTATTCAGCGGCGCCGGACCAAGCGTCGCGACGGGCTGAGGCGTTGCGGGGGTTTCGGTCGCCTGCGACCAAGCTGCCTGCGACGATAGCAAAATGACAGCTGCCATCCATGTTGGGATGGATTTCATAGTTTACGCTCCTCTGTTACAAAACTCGATGCTGAATACGCCAGCACTTCCGCATATAAATTTCGTGAATGAAAATAAAGATGCTGCAGCTACAATGTGTGTTGCCGCAGCATCCGTTTAAAATCTGTTTCCAATTTACTCCGCTGCTTCCAAAAGCGGCGGGGCGTCTGTCATTTTGGCGACTTTGTGGGGCTGTTCAAAGCACATGGCGTCATCGGTCAGCGGGCCATAGCGCAGGTTCTTGATATCCTTGGCATAGTCCTGATTGAGTTTCCAAGGCGCGCTTTTCGCCTGTTTGGGCAGGGCGCCCATTGCGCGCTGGAAATAGCCGGACGAGAAATCAACAAAGGGCTCAAGCTCCACCGTCTGGCCTTTGAGGCGGGGGACGGCGATCTTGGTGTCGGTCGCATCAAGATGGTTGATCAGGCGGCAGGCATATTCCGAGGTCAGGTCCGCCTTCAGCGTCCAGCTGGCATTGGTATAGCCAAACCACATCAACAGGTTCGGCACGTCATTGAACATGGCGCCCTTATACAGGATGCGGTCTGCAATGTTGAAGCGCTCCCCATCGATATAGGCTTCCAGGCCAGACAGCATTTGCAGGTTCAGGCCCGTTGCGGTGACGATGATGTCCGCTTCCAGTTCCTTGCCGGATTTCAGCAAAATACCCTTGGGGGTAAAGCGATCGATATGATCGGTTTCAATCGAGGCGCGGCCATCGGACACGGCCTTGAAGAAATCACTGTCGGGCACCAGGCACAGGCGCTGATCCCATGGCTTATAGGGCGGCGTGAAATGCTTTGCGACGTCAAAGCCGGCGGGCAGCTGCTCCTTGACCATGCCGATCAGCCGCTCTGCCGATTTTTCGGGCCGTTTGCGCACCAGCTTGAACATAAACTGCTGGAGCAGCACGTTGCGCCAACGCGTGACGGCATAGGCCAATTTGGAGGGTAAGATCTTGCGCAGGCCAAGGGCAAAACGGTCCTCTGCCGGGCGAGAGACCATATAGGTCGGCGTGCGTTGCAGCATGGTGACATGGCCCGCGCCGGTATCGGCCATGGCCGGGACAAGCGTGACCGCTGTGGCGCCGCTGCCAATGACGATCACCTTCTTGCCCTGATAGTCCAGCGTTTCGGGCCAGTGCTGCGGGTGAACAACCGTGCCCTTGAAGCTATCCCGCCCGGCAAAATCGGGCGTGTAGCCCGCGTCATAATTATAATAGCCAGAGCACATGAACAGCATGTTGCAGGTGATCTTGAACGGCTTGCCGTCCTGCTGGCCTTCCACGGTCCACAGCGCATCTTCGGTGGACCAACTGGCCTTTTGGACATGGCTGTTATAGCGGATGTGGCGGGCGAGCCCGTTTTCCTCGATCGTTTCTTGCAGATAGCTCATGATCGATGGCGCATCGGCAATCGCCTTGCGCGAGGTCCAGGGCTTAAACCGAAAGCCCAGCGTATACATGTCGGAATCAGACCGGATGCCCGGATAACGGAACAAATCCCATGTGCCGCCAAAATGGCCGCGCCGTTCCATCACGGCAAAGCTCTTGCCCGGACACATTTGTTGCATATGCACAGCCGCGCCCAAACCGGAAATTCCGGCGCCCACGATCAGCGTGTCGACATGTTCCACAGCCATACTCATCCATCCTATTCTGATATGCAGCAGATTTTGGCAGGATTCATGATGGTTGCAAGGGGCAAGTTTACGTAAACGTCACTTCTTTGGGTGAGGGACGGGGCTCAGGTCTTCTCACCCGGTCATGCGGAGCCTGTCGACGCATTGTCCTTTGGGACTTTAAGCCGCTCAGGACAGATCCTCGGCCAGCGCACGGCAATCGGGCCAGCTTGCCCCCACCTCCGCCCGTTTTGGGCGGGGGTGGGAGCGGGTGTTTTCCTTATTTTTCAAAGGCGATGCTGATGTTGAT
Source organism: Pseudomonadota bacterium (assembly GCA_046046525.1). Classification (GTDB taxonomy): domain Bacteria; phylum Pseudomonadota; class Alphaproteobacteria; order Sphingomonadales; family Sphingomonadaceae; genus Aquisediminimonas. The sequence goes on along the minus strand of JBJOJQ010000073.1, from coordinate 7,148 downwards.
CTTCACATCATCGCCGACCATCGGGACATATTTTGCCATGCCCCAGTCGCTGCGCTTCAGCGTGGTGGTGCCGTGAAAGCCGATGGTGGCCTTTTGCGACATCGGGTTTTTTCCGGCACCGGTAAATTCCGCATCGAGCACCACAGGCTTGGTCACGCCAAGCAGGGTGAGATTGCCGGTGATCTTGGCGCGCGTGCCAGAGGCTTCAACCTTGGTTGATTCAAAGCTGGCGGTGGGGAATTTTGCGGCGTCCAGAAAATCGGGCGTCATCATGTGCTTGGTCAAATCCGCGCGCGATGTTGCAAGTTCGGTCACGGGGATGGTGATCTTGACCTTGGCGTCGTTCGGCTTGGCCGGATCAATCGTCAGGCTGCCCGTCGGCTGGCCGAAAATGCCGAAATAATCGTTGAAGCCGAAATGGTTCACCGTCCACTGGATCTGGGCATGGTGGTTGTCGACCATATAGGTGCCGGCTTCAACGCGGCTGGCATCCACCTGGCCCGGCAATTGCGGGGCGCCGGCCTGGGCCAGCAAGGGGCCAGCGGCGATCAGCGGCAGGGCCAGCAAAAAGGCTTTGTTCATCGGGGTTCACTCCTGTCGACAAAAGAAAAGGGGCGCTTCCCATGTTGGGGGCGCCCCTTGGTTCGTCAAGCCAGCCTTTGGGCTGGCCCGTCTCGATCGATCAGTTCTTGGCCTTATCGACCAGCTTGTTCTTGGCGATCCAGGGCATCATTGCCCGCAGTTCAGAACCGACCTTTTCAATCGGGTGCGCGGCGGCTGCCTTGCGGCTGGCCTTCAGTTCCGGCTGACCAGCGCGGTTATCAAGCACGAAGTCCTTGACGAAGCGGCCCGACTGGATGTCCGCCAGAACGCGCTTCATTTCCTGCTTGGTTTCTGCGGTGATGATGCGCGGACCGGTTTTGATGTCGCCATATTCAGCGGTGTTCGAAATCGAATACCGCATGTTCGCGATGCCGCCTTCATACAGCAGGTCGACGATCAGCTTGGTTTCATGCAGACATTCAAAATAAGCCATTTCCGTGGCATAACCGGCTTCGACCAGCGTTTCGAACCCGGCCTGGATCAGGTGCGTGATGCCGCCGCACAGGACAGCCTGTTCCCCGAACAGATCGGTTTCGCACTCTTCCTTGAAGTTGGTTTCAATGATGCCAGACCGGCCGCCACCTACGCCCGACGCATAGGCCAGGGCGATGTCGTGCGCATTGCCCGAGGCATCCTGATGAATGGCGATCAGGCAGGGCACGCCGCCGCCCTTCACATATTCACCACGCACCGTGTGGCCGGGGCCCTTGGGGGCGATCATGATCACGTCAATATCAGCCGGAGCTTCGATCAGGCCGAAATGAATGTTGAGGCCATGGGCAAAGGCCAGCGCAGAGCCGGGCTTCATATTGCCCTTCAGGTCATTGTCCCAAATGGCGGCCTGGTGTTCATCGGGCGCGAGGATCATGACAATATCGGCCCAAGCCGCAGCTTCGGCATTGGACAGCACCTTAAAGCCGGCACCTTCCGCTTTGGCAGCGGTGGCAGAACCTGGGCGCAGGGCAATCGCGACATCCTTGACGCCCGAATCCCGCAGGTTCTGGGCATGGGCATGGCCCTGGCTGCCATAGCCGACAATCGCGATCTTCTTGTTTTCGATCAGCTTCAGATCGGCGTCACGATCATAATAAACGCGCATTTCTATTCCCTTCAAATCTCTCCCCCGCCGCAACCGGCCAGGGCGTTAATCAGACAGCCTCTTTCCCACGCGCCATGGCGACGATGCCTGTGCGGGCAACCTCTACCAGGCCAATTTCTTGCATCAACTCAACAAAACGGTCGATCTTGGTCGATGCCCCAGTCACTTCAAAGACAAAGCTTGAAATCGTGGTATCGACAACATTGGCGCGGAACACCTCCGCCAGCCGCAGTGCCTCAATCCGGTGATCGCCCGTGCCGGCCACCTTCACCAGCGCCAGTTCACGCTCAACATGATCGCCCAGCAAGGTCAGGTCGGTCACCTTGTGCACCGGAACCATCCGGTCAAGCTGGGCGACCACCTGTTCGATCACAGCCGGGGTCCCGGCCGTGACAATGGTGATCCGGCTGATCGAATCATCCTCGGTGATATCGGCCACCGTCAGGCTTTCGATATTATACCCGCGGGCCGTGAACATGCCGGCGATGCGTGCCAGCACGCCCGGTTCGTTCGACACGGTGACAGACAGCGTATGCCGTTCCTTAATGCCTTCTTTAATGTGCATGTTACACCAGCGCCTTTGCTTCGTCGTCCAGTTCGCCCGACACCTGATCGTCGGCAAGGATCATATCGGTATGGGCCGCACCGGATGGGATCATCGGGAAGCAATTGGCCAGCTTTGCAACCACGCAATCGACGATCACCGGGCCGTCATGCGCGATCATGTCGGCAATGCCCTGATCCAGCTGATCCGGGGTTTCGATGCGGATGCCCTTCCAGCCATAGGCTTCGCCCAGCTTCACGAAATCGGGCAGCGCATCGGAATAGCTTTCCGAATAACGGCTGGAATAGGTCAATTCCTGCCATTGGCGCACCATGCCCATATATTCATTGTTGAGGATGAAGATCTTCACCGGCAGGCGATATTGGGTCGCGGTTGCCAGTTCCTGAATGTTCATCTGGATGGAGGCTTCGCCCGCAATATCAATGACCAGCGCCTTGGGATTGCCCAGCTGTGCGCCAATGGCGGCAGGCAGGCCATAGCCCATCGTGCCCAGACCGCCAGAGGTGAGCCATTTATTGGGTGCTTCAAAATCAAAATGCTGGGCGGCCCACATCTGGTGCTGGCCAACCTCGGTGGTGATGATCGGGTTCTGCTTATGCGTCGCTTCCCACAAGGCGCGGATCGCGGCCTGCGGCATGATTTCCGTCTTGGACTGCGGATAGGACAGCGATTTCTTCGCCCGCCAGTCGTCAATCTGTTTCCACCAGCCGGACAGGTCAGGCTTGGTCAGCTGCTGCGCCTTCCAGACTTTCACCATATCTTCCATGACGCGGCCGACATCGCCCAAAATGCCCAGATCAACGCGCACCGTTTTGTTCATCGAACTCCGGTCGATATCGACATGGATCTTCTTGGAATGCGGGGCAAAGGCATCCAGCCGGCCGGTCACGCGGTCGTCAAAGCGCGCGCCCAGACACAGAATAAGGTCGGCCTGGTTCATCGCCCAATTGGCTTCATAGGTGCCGTGCATCCCCAGCATCCCCAGCCATTGGTCGCTGGATGCGGGGAAGGCGCCAAGGCCCATCAAGGTCGACGTGACGGGCGCGCCGGTGATCCGCGCCAATTCGCGCAGGATCTGGCTGGCCCCCGGGCCGGAATTGATGATGCCGCCGCCGGTGTAGAGGATCGGGCGCTTGGCCGCAGCCAGCATCTTCACCGCATCCTCAATCTGCTTGATGTCGCCTTTGATCTGCGGGCGATAGCTGGGATGCTGGATGGTGCCGGGCTTTTTATAAGGCGCCGTCGCCACCTGCACGTCCTTGGGAATATCCACCACAACAGGGCCGGGGCGGCCCGTGGTTGCGATATGAAAGGCCTCATGGATGACATCGCCCAGACGGTCCGGCGACTTCACGAGATAATTATGCTTGGTGCAATGGCGCGTGATGCCGACGGTATCGGCTTCCTGAAACGCGTCCGAGCCAATGAGGTGCGTTGCCACCTGACCGGTGATGACGACCATGGGGATTGAATCCATCAGCGCATCGGTGATGCCGGTCACGGCATTGGTCGCCCCCGGACCAGAGGTGACCAGCACGACACCCGGCTTGCCGGTGGCGCGAGCATAGCCTTCCGCTGCATGCGTTGCGGCCTGTTCGTGGCGCACCAGAATATGGCGGATCCGCTTTTGCTGGAACAGCGCGTCATAAATCGGCAGGACAGCGCCGCCCGGATACCCGAAAATGACTTCAACACCGAGGTCGCTCAGCGCCTCGATGAGGATATCGGCTCCAGACATTTCCTTCGGCATGCGCGCTCTTCCCGGTTTGCGTGCGGCACCCTGTTGCACCGCGGCAGATTGAAAGCAAGGCGAGCGCCCTAGGGATAACAAACGATTATGTCAACGCAGATGCGCGTAATTTTATTGCTAATTCTTCGATTGTTTCGTTATCTAATTCTTGGTCATGGTGCGGCCACGCAATCGGGGATTGGTTGCGAAACCACGTAAATTGGCGCTTTGCATAGCGTCTGGTGGCCATTTGCCCCTGGTTTATTGCTGCATCGCGGGAAAGTGCACCCGAAAGCAGGGCCGTGATCTCTGGCACACCAATGGCGCGCATCACGGGCAGGTCCGGATCGAGCCCGCGGGCAAGAAGGGCGGCCACTTCGGCACAGCCGCCATCATCCACCATGGTGACAAAGCGGTGGTCGCACCGGGCATAAAGCCAGTCCCGCGGGGGCAAGAGGATCATCGGGCACAGCTGCACCTGATCGGCAATGCCGCCCACCCGGTCGGCGTGCCAGCGATGGATCGGACGGCCCGTTGCGCGCACAACTTCCAAGGCACGGGCGATGCGCGTCACATCTTTTGGGGACAGGCGCGTCGCCGCCTCGGCGTCTTCCTGCTGCAATGCTGCATAGGCATCATCAACGGGCATGGCGCGCACCTGATCCCGAATATCGGGGTCAATTTCTGGAACCGGGGCAATGCCATCCAGCAAGGTGCGCAGATAAAGCCCGGTGCCGCCAACCAAAATGGGCACTCGGCCGGCCTGCGCGCTCTGCATCAGCGCCGCCTTGGCATCGGCGGCCCAGCGGGCGGCAGAGCAGCTGTCTGACCCATCAATATAGCCGAACAGGGCATGCGGGGCAGCGGCCTCTTCAGCGGCCGAGGGGCGGGCAGACAGGATCCGCAAATCCCGATAGACCTGGCTTGCATCTGCATTGATGATCGTCGCGGGGCATTTTTCCGCCAGGCGCAGCGCCAATGCAGACTTGCCGCTGGCCGTCGGCCCTGCAATGAGCACCACCTTCAGGGGCTTATCGGACGATTCCATGTTCACAGCGACGCTCATAGCAGCAGAGAATTTTGATGCAGGAGATATTTCGGCCGCGGCTGATCGCGTGGCGGCGACGGGCGCGACCCTGCTGGCATCGCGCTGGATTGATCCGGGCAAGGCCATGGACATTGATTTTACCGGTGATCCTGTCGCCGTGCGGGCGGCTGTTGAGGGCGCCTTTGCCGCAACCGACGCGATTGTTCAGGCCAGTGCCGCGCGCGCGCGCAAGTTGATTGTTGCCGACATGGATTCGACGATGATCACCATCGAATGCATCGATGAATTGGCGGACTATGCTGGCATAAAGCCGCAAATTGCCGAAGTGACCGAACGGGCGATGCGCGGTGAGCTGGATTTTGAATCGGCCCTGCGCAGCCGCGTGGCCCTGCTGGCCGGGCTGTCGGAAAGCGTGATCGGCCAATGTCTGGCCGAACGTGTGGTCATCATGCCCGGTGCCCGGCAATTGGTGCGGACAATCCGCGGCCATGGCGGGGTCGCCATTTTGGTGTCGGGCGGCTTTACGCGGTTTGCCGAACCGGTGGCTGAAGAGATCGGCTTTAACCGCGCCATTGCCAATGTGCTGGGCATAAAGGACGGCGTCCTGACCGGAACGGTCGAGGGCGATATCATCGGCGCTGCGACCAAAAGGCAGGTGCTGATTGAAAGCAGTGCCGAAAACGGCCTTGATCTGTCAGAAACGCTGGCCGTGGGGGATGGGGCCAATGACATCCCGATGATCGAAACGGCCGGGCTGGGCGTTGCCTATCATGCCAAGCCCAAAACCGCAGCCGCGGCCCCCGCACGCGTGGACCATGGCGATTTGACGGCGATTTTATACGCGCTGGGCTATCCCCGCACGGCTTGGGCCGACGCGGATTGATCTGCCCGTCCCAGTTTAAGGGGCGATGACCAAACAGCCCATCCCAGCGGCCCGAACGGCCGCACAGGCCCGCTCTGCTGCTGCTTTGTCGGCCAGCGGCCCTGCCTGCAAACGCGTCAACCCGCCGCTGGGCACCAGAAATGGCCGAAGCTCGGCAAGGCTGGGGATGGTCGCCTTGGCCGATCGCCATTGCGTGTGCGCATTCGCCGCTTGCCCAAAGGCCCCCAATTGCACGCGCCAGCCCGGGGTCGCTTTACCGCGGGCGAAGGCCGACATGGGCGTGGCGACGGCTTTGGGGGGCGACGCGGCGTCAGATGACGCCGCTGCAGCGGGCGCAGGCACCGGCACAGGCGCCACAACAGGCACCGGAATTGGGGCGGGCTGTGGCATGGCAGCAGGCAAGGGCGGCCGGGCGGACTGGGCCTCCAGATCACGCGCGATCACAAGGCCGCGTTGCCGGTCCTCCAGCGGGATAATCCGGTCCATCTGCGCCAAATGGGCTGAGGCACGCGCCAACCCTGTGGAAGACGCGCGCACCATCAGGGCATAGGCCATCGGCCAGTCTCGGGGCAGCAAATCGCCATTGAACAGCGTGGTCCCCAGCACATATTGCGCGCGCGCATCGCCCCGGTCGGCTGAGATTTTGATGAAGGGCAAGGCCCCGGCCCGGTCGCCATTTTGGAACATGATAAGGCCCAGATTGTCCTCGGCCTGTCGATGCTGCTGCGCGGCGGCCTTGCGATACCAGTCCTCCGCCAGTTTCAGATCTGCGGTCACCCCCCGGCCAAAGCGATAGGCCTGCCCCAGATTAAACTGGGCATCGGGGTCCCCCGCCAATGCCAAAGGCCGCCAGATGTTGACCGCAGCCTCAAAATCACCCTTTTCCCAGGCGTCCACGCCGGTTTTGACATCATCCTTGATCCCCGCATGGGCCGCGGGGCCGGCCAGAGCCATCATTGCCGCAGCCAAGGCTGCCCAAGTCCATTTACGCATCGCCACCTCACTCAACAGGCCCGGACCTAGCGGGCTTAGGTGAACATCTCTTTATCGATGCGTTTCGGCGGCAAGGCTATCGTCTGGCGATGATTGATACGCCGCCAGCCAACCCGGTTGTGCTGCAATCCGCGCTTCAAAATGCCGATTTGGCGGTCATCCCGGTCCGGCCGGGGCCGCAGGATTTGCGCGCCGTTGGGGCAACGATCGATATTTGTGAGCGGGCCG
>JBJOJQ010000057.1:0-6966 GCA_046046525.1 Pseudomonadota bacterium | reverse complement strand
TCGGACATTATGCACCCACCTTGTTCTTGCGGTTCAGCGAGCCAACGTCGATGACATTGGGGTTCTGGGCGGCGTGCGGATGCTCCGTGCCCGAATAGAGGCGCAGGTTGCGCATCTGCTGGCGGCCCAGCGGACCACGCGGGATCATACGCTCAACAGCCTTTTCCAGAACGCGCTCCGGAAAGCGGCCTTCCAGAACCTTGCCGGCGGTCACGCCCTTGATGCCGCCCGGATAGCCGGTGTGCTTGTAATAGACCTTCTGGCCCAGCTTGCGGCCGGTGAAGCGCACCTTGTCCGCGTTGATGACGATGACATTGTCACCGCAATCGACGTGGGGGGTGAAGCTCGGCTTATGCTTGCCGCGCAGGATGTTTGCGATGATCGTGGCAACACGGCCAACGACCAGGCCGTCGGCGTCGATCAGATGCCATTGCTTTTCGACCTCTGCCGGCTTGGCCGGTTTGGTCATGCGGGTGAGCGCCTTCATAAAAGTGCGTCCTCTTGACGAAAAAACAAAAACGCGCCGCCCGGATGGGCAGCGGCGATGGCGGCCCTTTTGCAGCTGGCGCGGGTTAAGTCAAGGATTCGCGGGCCTCTCCAAACGGGTAAAATAATACCGCTCAGCTCTTTGGTGCGCCCCCCAGAATGTGCAGGCCCCAGATTGTGGCGGCCACAACCAGCGCGCCCACGGCTTGATGCAGCACCGCCAGCACGATGTTGACCTGCGTCATCACCGTCGCAATGCCCAGCAGCATCTGCGTGCCAAAGGCGCTGTGAATGGCGATGGCGGCGGGACGGACCCCGGCCTGTTTCACCCGCCGGGCCAGCAGAACCAGCGCGATCACCGCGACCCATGCCCACCAGCGGTGCACGAAATGGATGATGAAGGGATCATTGGTCAGCACATGGACGGCCGATCCGCTGAGGCTTGGTTCCGGCAGCAGCTTGCCGTTCATCAACGGCCAGTCGCTGGCGGCAAGCCCGGCATTCAGCCCGGCGGTATAGGCGCCAAACAAAAGCTGGATGAACAGGATCAGCGCAACCCCGGCGCCAAAGCGCGTCAGTCGCGCCGGCGTGGCGGTCGCGTTTTTGGCCAGCGCCTTGAGGTCAAGCGCGGTCCAGATCAGGCCGGACAGAATGACCAATGCGGTCAACAAATGCGTGGCCAGTCGATAATGGCTGACATCGGTGCGATCGACCAGGCCAGAGGCAACCATCCACCAGCCAATCGCCCCCTGCATGCCGCCCAGTGCCAGCAATGCAACAAGGCGCAGGCCATAGCCCTTGGGGATCGCCCGCTGCATCGCAAACCACAAAAGCGGCACGGCAAAGGCCAGGCCAATGACGCGGCCAAGCAGGCGGTGGACCCATTCCCAAAAGAAAATAAACTTGAACTGCGCCAGGCTCATCCCCTGATTGATCAGCTGATATTCGGGGATCTGCTGATATTTCCGGAACGCCTCTTGCCAGTCGGCTTCGGTCAATGGCGGGATGACGCCCGTAATCGGTTTCCATTCCGTGATCGACAGGCCGGATTCGGTGAGGCGCGTGATGCCCCCGACAACGACCATCAGGAACACAAGGCTGGCAACGGCCAACAGCCAGTTGGCGATCGCATTGGGGCGAGGCAAAGACGGGGTCATGCCGCGCATATAGGCGGGCCATGGGCGTGCGCAAAGCCCCGCCTTTGATCAGGGGGATGCTTTTCGCGCACCGCCCCGCAGCGTGTGAATGTTATATTGTATCTTGCTTCCATTTATGGCAAAGGCGCCCTCGTGATTAAAGGAATCGCCCCGTCCATGAATCCCGAACGGCTTGACCGGCTGGCCATTGGCCTGTCGGGTTTGTGCGTTGCGCATTGCGTTGCCACATCGATCCTGCTGGCCTTTGTGGCCTCGGCCGGGGGGCTGTTGCTGCATCCGCTGGTTCATGAAATCGGGCTGGTGCTGGCCATTCTTCTGGGCGGCATTGGCCTTGGCCGCGGCCTTGTGACGCATGGCTCTTTATGGCCCGGGGCGGTTGGCGTGGCTGGGCTGGGCATGATGGCGGTTGCGTTGACCCGCCCGCATGATGGCAGCGAAGCCCTGTTCACCATCTTGGGCGCCGCCTTGCTGGCCATTGCACATTATATGAACCGCCGCGCCTTCGCCTGACGGCAAGGACGCTTGCGGGCGTGCGGCGTTCCGCCTAGATTTACTGTCATGGCGGCACATGGACACACCCATCATCACCCTGCAGGCGCAGACCTGATCGATTCCGCGCGCAACGCCATGGCCCGGTCTGGCGAGCAATGGACGGCGATGCGCGCCAGCGTTTTCGATGCACTGGTGGCCTTTGAAAAACCGGCCTCTGCCTATGACATTGCCGATGCCGTGTCGCGGGCGCAGGGGCGGCGGGTTGCGGCCAACAGCGTCTATCGCATTCTCGACCTGTTTGTGGCGGCCAATGTCGCCACCCGTGTGGAAAGCGCCAATGCCTATCTGGCCAATGCGCATCCGGATTGTCAGCATGACTGTATTTTCCTGGTCTGCGATGATTGTGGGGCCACCACGCATATCGATGATGACAGCGTGACCGAAGGCGTCCGGGCCGCGGCACAGCGCGCGGGCTTTACCGCCAAACGTCCGGTGATTGAGGTGCGCGGCACCTGCGCGGATTGTACCTAGATGCATCCTTTGGAAGACCAGCTTTACGCCGCGCTGACCGCGCTTGGCATTGCCTTTGATGTCATGGAACATCCGGCCGTGTTCACCGTGGAGGAAAGCCACGCCATTCATGAGGCGATGCCCGGCGTGCATAGCAAGAACCTGTTTTTGAAAGATGCCAAAGGCGTGTTCTGGCTGGTGACCGTGCCGGCCGATCTTCAGGTGGATTTAAAGGCCTTGCCGGCCGCCATGGGTGCGGCGCGGCTAAGCTTTGGCAAGGCCGAGGATATGGAACGCCTGATCGGCGTGACGCCGGGTTCGGTGACGCCGCTTGCCGCCATTGCTGATGCAGATCATCAGGTGCGGGTGGTGCTGGATACGCGCCTGGCCGGGGCGGACAGGGTGAATTGCCACCCGCTGCGCAACACAGCGACCCTTGGTCTTGCCGGCGCAGATCTGGTCCGCGCCTTGTGCCACTGGGGCCATGATCCCCAGATCGTCACGGTCCCCGCACGCGCCGGGTGACGCGGCTGGGCGTCATTCTGGCCGGGGGCCAATCAACGCGCTTTGGGCAAGATAAGGCGCTGGTGCGCCATGATGGCCGCTTGCTTTTCGATCATGCGCGCGATGGTCTGGCGCCCTTTGTCGATGCGCTGGCGGTTGCGGGCCGCGACTGGCCGGCCATGGTGCGCATTGACGATGCGCCGCGCCCCGGCCTTGGCCCCTTGGGTGGATTGGCGGGCGCGTTGCGCTATGCCGCCGCCCATGGCTTTGATGAGGTGCTGACAACCGGGTGCGATACGCTGGGCCTGCGCGCAGACCATATTGCCGCCCTGCAACCCGGCCCGGCGGTGCTCGATGCCTTGCCCATTATTGGCTGCTGGCCCGCAAGGCTCGCCCCCGTTCTGCACGACTGGCTTGATCGGGAGGATCGGCATTCGGTCTATGGCTTTGCCGCCTTTGTCGGTGCCCGCCATGTCGCGGTTGCGCAGCCGCCCCGCAACATCAACCGCCCTGAAGATCTGGCCGCACCCGCGCCTTATTGATCGGCGCCACGTTTCCAGACGCGGCTGCCCGCAACCCAGGTTTCGGCTACCTTTGCTGCCCTTAACGCCTCGGGCGTTGCGGTCAGCGGATCGACATCCAGCAGGATGAAATCGGCCCAAAAGCCGGGGGTGAGCTGACCGACCTGTGTTTCGGCAAAGCTGGCATAGGCAGCCCCGGTGGTAAATCCGGCCAGGGCATCGCTGCGCGTCACCCGTTCTTCGGGGCGCCAGCCGCCCGGTGGCGCGCCCTTGGCGTCCTGACGGGTGAAGGCTGTGGCCAGACCGGCAAAGGGATCGGGGCTTTCAACCGGGGTGTCCGACCCAAAGGCCAGCCGCACGCCGGCCAATTGCATCGAATGCCAGGCATAGGCCCCGGTCAGCCGGGCAGGCCCCAGCCGCGCCTCTGCCATCAGCCGGTCGCTTGTCTGGTGGACGGGCTGCATCGATGCGATGACCCCCAGCCGGGCAAAGCGCGGAATATCCGCCGGATCGACAATCTGGGCGTGTTCGATGCGCCAGCGGCGATCGCCGGTAAAGCTGGGCGCCAAATCTGCAATCGCGCCCAGCACCTGGGCATTGGCCGCATCGCCAATGGCGTGGACGGCCAGTTGAAACCCATCCATGGCGGCCCGGCTCATCAGATTGCGCAGCTTGGTATCATCCAGAAACTGCAGGCCTTTTTCACCCGCCTTGTCGGCATAGGGCTGTTTGAGCCAAGCCCCGCGTGATCCCAGAGCGCCATCGGTATACAGCTTGACGCCCGCCATGCGCAGCCGGTCCCCATAAAGCCAGGGCGTGGGTTCACCGGATGTGATCTGCGCCATCGGCTCTGTCCCGGCGGCATAGCTGAAGATCCGCACTTGCAGCCAGTCTTCATCGCCGGCGCGGCGAAAGGTCAGCCAGTCATCAAGGCTGGTGCCCATATCGGCAATGCTCGTAATGCCCAGCGCCAATAATGCCGATTGCGCCCGGGCCAGGGCCAGATCCCGTTCCTTGGTCAAAGGTTGCGGCAAATGCGCGTCCACCAGGCGGGCCGCTGCATCGATGAAGATGCCGCTGGGCTGGCCCTTATCGGTCAAAATCTGGCCACCCACCGGGCTTTTGGTGGCCGCCGTTACCCCGGCCGCGGCCATGGCGGCGCTGTTCGCCCAGCCGGCATGGCCATCCACGCGCTGCAACCAGACAGGCCGGTCGGCGACAGCGGCATCCAGTTCAGCTGCGGTCGGGAAGCGGCCCAATTGCCAGCTTTCCTGGTTCCAGCCCCGGCCAATAATCCAGCGGCGCTGCGGGTTGGCGCGCGCATAAGCGGCGATCTTTGCCTGCGCCTCGGCCAGGGATTTGGTGTCGGACAGATCCAGCGTCAGCTGCTGCCAGCCGAGTTCCATGACATGGCCATGCGCGTCAATCAGGCCCGGCAACAAGGTTTGGCCGCCGCCATCCAGCCGATACGCATACGTCTCGGCCGGGGCCTTGCCCTTGGATTTGCGCGGCGGGCGCGGGGCGGCGGGGGATGGGCTGTCGGTGCGCAACATGAGGCGCGCAACCTTGCCATCCTTGCCAATCACCAGCCCGGAAAAGCGGACAACCTCACCACGCGTGTCGAGCGTGATGCCGTTGACATTTTCAATCAGCGTCTGCGCTGTGGCCGGCGCACATAGTGCAAGCATCAGGCCGCACAGGCCCAGGGCGCGGCGGATCATTTGGCTTTCAGTCGGCGGATCAGGGCGCTGGTATCTTGCCGGCCACCGCCCATATCCTGCACCTCGGCGTAAAATTGATCGATCAAGGCCGCAATTGGCAAGGTTGCCCCATTTGACCGGGCTTCCTCCAGCGCAAGACCCAGGTCCTTGCGCATCCAATCCACCGCAAAGCCAAAATCAAATTCATCCTTCGCCATGGTTTCCCAGCGATTGAGCATCTGCCAGCTGGAGGCGGCCCCGCCCGAAATCGAATCGAACACCTTGTCGAGATCAAGCCCGGCGGCCTGCGCAAAGCGCATGGCCTCTGCCAGGCTTTGGATAATCCCGGCAAAGGTGATCTGGTTCACCATCTTGGTCGTTTGCCCGGCCCCGGATGGGCCGACATGCACGATCTTTTTCGAATAGGCCTGCATAAAGGGGGTGGCAGCGGCAATCGCATCATCGCGGCCGCCGCACATCAGCGTCAACGTGCCTTGTTCTGCGCCAATCTGTCCGCCTGTGACGGGCGCATCGACAACCATCACGCCCGATCCCTTGGCTTCGACGGCCAATTGGCGCGCGATCCGCGCCGACACGGTGGTGTGATCGATAAAGACGCTGCCCGGCTTCATCGTCCGAAAGGCGCCGTCGCGGCCCAGCGTGACGGCGGCCAGATCCTCATCTGCGCCGACGCAGCTGATGACGGCGTCCACGTCCTCTGCGGCTTCGGCCGGGGAGGCCGCAACCGTCCCGCCATGCGCGGCGGCCCAGCTGTCCGCCTTGGCGCGGGTGCGGTTGTAAACGATCATATCGTGGCCCGCATGGGCCAGGTGCCGCGCCATTGGGCCGCCCATGACCCCAAGGCCGATAAATGCCAGTCTTGCCATAGGCCCTGCATAGGGCCTGTTCGGGCGAGATGCCAGTGCCGTCATCCGGAAGGATCGGTGGCGCAAATGGGTGCAATTTCACGTTTCGGATGGATTCCAGACGCCAAACTGGTCTAAGCGCGCGCCATCATGTCCGATCAAGATCAGCTTCCCGTCACCCTTGCCGATGTTCGTGCCGCGCATGATCGCATCCGCGCCTCGATTGTCCGCACGCCGACATTGCGCAGCCAAACGCTGTCGAAGCTGACCGGCGCCAATGTCTGGCTGAAGTTTGAAAACCTCCAGTTTACAGCGGCTTACAAGGAACGCGGCGCCCTGAATCGGCTGCTTCAGCTGGGGGATAAGGCATTGCAGGCCGGCGTGATCGCGGCCTCAGCCGGCAATCATGCGCAGGGCCTGGCCTATCATGGCAAGCGTTTGGGCGTTCCCGTGACCATCGTCATGCCCAAGCCGACTCCGATCATCAAAGTCATGCAAACCGAAAGCCATGACGCCCGCGTCGTGCTGCATGGCGAGACCTATGACCAGGCCTATGCCCATGCGCGGGAACTGGAAAAGGCCGAACATCTGACCTTTGTTCATCCCTTTGATGAGGCAGAAATTATTGCAGGTCAGGGCACATTGGCGCTGGAAATGCTGGAAGATGCGCCGGACCTTGATTGTTTTGCCGTGCCGATTGGCGGCGGCGGCCTGATTTCCGGCGTGTCGA
>JBJOJQ010000028.1:0-3267 GCA_046046525.1 Pseudomonadota bacterium | reverse complement strand
CAGCTGGCAGCTGCCGAACCTCGGCTATGCACTCAACCGCGCATATTGGGGCAAGGGCATTGCTGAAGAGGCGCTGAAGGGAGTGATTGCCCACCTGAAAATCAGCCGCCCCTGCGATTTTCTGTTTGCCGATGTAGACCCGCGCAATACCGCATCAGCGCAGCTATTGCTGAAATGCGGCTTTTGTCATGTTGGTTTTGCCGCCAGAACACTGCACACCCATATCGGCTGGTGCGACAGCGATTATTATAAATTGGATCTCTAACGGCCTTCATCCGCCTGGCCCGTCGGGCGGCCATCGCGCACCGCGGTCAGGCTGGCGATGGTATCGGCGGCACAGCGATCCAGCACCTCACGCGCCCAGGGCGTCAGATCATATTTGCGGACCCGGCGATCCTGCCGATCATGTTCCACCTGAAGCAGATTTTCACCCACCAAACGTTTCAGGATGAGGCTGAACGCCGCCGATGAGGCGCGCGATGCCGATCGCAGCGCCGCCGATGGCGTGGGCCCGCGTTCATAGAGCCGCAACAGAATTTCAAATTCCGGCGTAATCGCACGGAGGTGAAACCGCTGTTCAACCCGGGTAATCCCGTCTGTTACCTGACCCATTGATGATCCAACTATTGCCCTGTTCGTTTGTTCCGGCCACCCACAGATATTGTCATCGACCCAAATTGCCTTGGCGAAACACATATAGGGGCAGTCCTGTTCCACCATCACCCAACCGTTATGCCATAGCGGCCGCATAGGTGAAGCCGGGCCGCGCACGCGCCATGTCGCCTGCCGAAAAGAGATGGAACTTCATCGATTTTTTGGCGGCCCATGCGGGGAATGGACAAACGCGCATGAGATTCCTAAACTTGGCTTAGTCTTGATATCGGGGGGAATTTATGCGCCGTTTTTATGTCACCGCGATGTCTGCGGCCGTGCTGCTGGGAAGCGCTGGCTGCGCGCGCAACGAACCGATCCAGACCGATCGGGCCGCCTTCACCTTTGATTCAACCTATCAGCGGGCGGGCTATAGCCAGCCGATTGAAACGACATTCGACCGGACCGTCAAAGTCTTCCGCGATGCGGGCTATATGCTGGATATTGTGGACCGCGCGACCGGCCAGATCAGCGGCCGCCGCGGCAAAACCGGTGACAAGGGCGCCAAGAACCAGGTCGATCTGCGCTTCTTTGCCCTGGTGATGCCGGGCACCGGCCAGGGCAGCCAATTGGCGCTGAAGTTCACCCAGGTCGCCAGCATTGGCGTGCCGTTGATCAATCAAGCCAAGGCTGAAGTGATCCTGAGCCAGCCAGAGCTTTATGCCTATGTCTTCCGGCGCGTCGGCTCATCGGCGCCAGCGGCATCGGCCATGCCGGCGGCGCTTGAGGCCGCCATGGCGCCAGACGCCGCGCCAGCGGCGCTGAATGCCGACATCATGCCCCAAGAAACGCCAGCGGACCCGCGCTGACACCCCGGCCAAAGCGGCCATTCATGCCTTGAAATGGGCGTCGAACAGGCGTTCAAAGGCTGCGCGCACATGCGGCGCAAGATCATAATTGCGGACCCGGCGGTCGGTGCTGCCGGGCGTGACGATCAACAGGCCATTTTCGGTTAAGCGTTTGACCGCCTTCACAAAGGCGGCAAGCGACGCACTCGTCGCCTCCAGCAGGGTCATCGATGCCGACGGGCCATGGACATAGAGGTGAAAGAGAATTTCGAAATCAAAGGTCACGAGCCGCGTGCCCGTTTCCTGTTCGCAGTTACGCAGCAACTCTATCACCCGCACCATGAACGCACCCCACCGTCAAAAGCAGATGTACGTTTACTAACAAGTGTTTAGGCGCGTCATTGCTAAAATATAATGATGAATAACGCTTGTATTTTAGAAACTTAATGCCTGATCGCAGCGATCAGCGCAGCTTTTTGCGGTGCGTTTCCAGGTCCAGAACGGCGCTGTCTGCACCATCGGGCAACAGGCCAAGTCGGCGGGCAACCTCCTGATAAGCCTCAACCTCGCCGCCCAGATCGCGACGGAAGCGGTCCTTGTCGAGCTTTTCGCCCGAGGCCATGTCCCAAAGGCGGCAACCATCCGGGCTGATTTCATCAGCCAAAATGATGCGCGAATAGTCATTCTCCCAGACCCGCCCGAATTCCAGCTTGAAATCGACCAGACGAATGCCGATCGCGGCAAACAGGCCCGACATGAAGTCATTGATGCGGATGGCCATATCGGCAATGTCGTGCATCTCTTCCTGGCTGGCCCAGCCAAAGCAGGCGATGTGTTCATCGGTGATCAGCGGATCGCCCAGCGCATCATCCTTGTAATAATATTCAAGGATCGTGCGGCTCAACTGCGTGCCTTCTTCAACCCCCAGCCGCTTGGACAAAGAGCCCGCAGCCACATTGCGCACCACAACCTCAATCGGCACAATTTCAACCTGACGCACCAATTGTTCGCGCATATTCAGGCGCTTGATGAAATGCGTCGGGATGCCGATATTGGCGAGCAGCGTAAAGACATGCTCTGAAATGCGGTTGTTGATGACGCCCTTGCCGTTGATCGTGCCCTTTTTCTGGGCATTAAACGCCGTCGCATCATCCTTGAAATACTGGATCAGGGTTCCCGGCTCCGGACCTTCGTAAAGGATCTTGGCCTTGCCTTCGTAGATCTGGCGGCGACGGTTCATGTGGCAGTCCTGACGTCGAATGGGTCAATAAAAAGCGCGACGCCCCGGCGGGCGGGGACACCTCGTCCGCGCGACCTCCGGGGCGCACAACTGCCTTAGCCCAAAGGGCGACCAAGAGCAATGTTGACGCCCGGCCATCGCCCGTCATTCATGGACGCGACAGGCAAAGCCGCTTAGATATGGCGGCCATGGGATGATCTTGGGTGACGCCCTTGATGGGAGATGTGCGATGAAAAAACCCCTTTTGATCTGTGGACTTACCTTAATTGCCTGCGCGCCGCTGATGGCCGGGCAGGTCGAATATAAGGACATCCGCATTGGTCGGGACATGATGACCCCCACCAAGCGCAGCGATGCCCAAGCGCAAGCCAAGGCACAGTTCCAGATGCTGGATAGCAACAAGGACGGCACTGTGACGCGGGACGAAATGGCCGCCCGCCGCGCCGCGCAGATGAAAGAGATGCAGGATGCCATGTTCGCACGGCTTGATGCGGATAAGGATGGCACCATCAGCCGGGCCGAATTTGACGCCCATCATGCCGGCATGATGGCGCATGGCCCCCGCGATGCCATGCCGCATATGGCACC
>JBJOJQ010000209.1:0-3682 GCA_046046525.1 Pseudomonadota bacterium | reverse complement strand
CCGGTTGCCCTGCCGCATTCCTTTGGCGGGCGCCTGATCCTTCTTCCCCGAACGGACTTGTTCCGCCTGTCGGACCTTCTTCAGCTGCATGTCTAACGAATCGAGCCGAGGGTCTGACGAGACTTTACCGTCCTGCGCGGGATCTTCCGGAGCCATGTCGATTCGTCCTTCCTTCGGAAAGTAAACCGCCATGGACACGGGCAATCCCGCCAAGGCGCGCTCCCCTTAGAAAGCGCTGCCGATCAAGTCAACCGCCGTTCGCAGGCCGTGACAAAGGCCGGGTCAGCCACCGCCCCTAAAACCGTCCAGCCGCCGCAATAATCTTGCGATCTGAACAGCCTGATCATGCCCCGTCTGCCATCAAAACTGGCGCCTCACCTGGGGGAGAGAGTCTGGCTTTAGGGACCTAAAGAACTGCTTGGTTTATATAGTCCACCATTTTAGTGGAGATATGACGCCACGGAGGTGATTGCCGATGACCGACAGCAGGAAAAATTCTGACGCCGACCGACCTGGGCCAAGCCAGACGGAGGTCCTTGACATCGTGTCCCATGCGCTCAGCCAAATTCGCTTTGGGGCGATCCATGTGACGCTTCATGACGGCAAGGCGGTGCAGGTCGATATTACGGAGCGCAAACGCTTTTCATCCTGACACAACAGAGCCGGCACGGGCCGGACATATCAACTCCCCGCATTTGGGTGCCGACCGGACCACCGGACGCATCCCTTTTTCCAGACAAAAAGGGCCTGCATCCATGACAAAGTCTTTGTTTCTTGCCAGCGTTGCTGCCGCGGCGCTGCTCCCTGAACCCGGCCGGGCGCAAAGCCAGCCTTTACCCGTCAGCGCAGAGACCGCGCCCGACGCCAGCTTTGATGAGGCCATTGTCGTGACCGCGCGTCGCCGGACCGAAGAGGTTCAGGATGTCCCCATTTCGATATCAGTGATCGACGCCAAGGCGATTGAACGCACGGGCGCCTATAATCTGTCACGCCTCACGCAATTGCAGCCCAGTGTGCAGTTCTTTTCCTCAAATCCCCGCAATTCTGCGGTGAATATCCGGGGTCTGGGGGCGCCCTTTGGTCTCACCAATGACGGTATTGAACAGGGCGTTGGCTTTTACATTGATCAGGTTTTCTATGGCCGTATTGCCGCCGCAACGCTCGACTTTAACGATGTGGAACAGGTGGAGGTGCTGCGCGGACCGCAGGGTACGCTCTATGGCAAGAACACAACCGCTGGTGCCATCAACATCACCACACGCGCGCCGAGTTTCACGCCCGAAGGCCGGGTTGAGATAAGTGCGGGCAACCTTGCCTTTCGTCAGGCCAAAGCCTCTGTGTCCGGTCCCTTGTCGACCACAGTCGCGGCACGCCTTGCGTTAACGACGACATCGCGACGCGGGACGATTTTCAACGTGGGCAATGGCACTTGGGTCAATGGACAGGATAATCTGGGCCTGCGCGGACACGTGCTGTGGGAGGCCAATGATCGCCTGAAATGGACGCTCACGGGCGATTTCAACCTGCAAAATCCGGCATGCTGCGTGCAAATCTATGTGCGGACCGGCGCAACGCAACGTCCGCTCAACCGCCAATTTGCGGCCCTTGCGGCGGCCCAGGCTTATGCTGTGCCAAGCACCGACCCGTTTCAGCGGTTGACCGATGTGGATGCCGATCTTCAGGCCCGCAATGAACATGGCGGTCTGTCCCTTGTCGGCGCTTGGGACGTTGGCGATGGCACAATTACCTCTGTCTCGGCCTGGCGTTATTGGGACTGGCAGCCCAGGAATGACCGGGATTTCATCGGTCTGCCCATCACGACCAAGTCAAACAACCCGACCCGCCAGACACAATATAGCCAGGAACTGCGCTATGCGCAGCAGGGCCAGGACATTGATCTGGTTGCCGGCATTTTTGGCTTTCATCAGCGCATCTTAACAACAGGCATTCAGGAACAGGGTCCGGCCGCCAGCCGCTGGCTCATCGCGCCAAGCAACGCGCTCTCCAATGACCCCAGTGTTCTCAACGGCCTGACGGCCAGCAATGACATTCGGCTGTCCAACACCAGCCTCGCGGCCTTTGGGCAATTGAGCTGGAAGATCACCGATGCCCTTCATCTTCAGCCGGGGGTGCGCATCAACTATGACCGCAAGGCCGGGCTCTACAACTCGGTCGTGCGCAATGGTGCAGGCGCATTGGTGCTGTTTTCCACGCCCGGCGCCGTCGCAGCCCAGCAACGCAGCGTTCTTGCCCCGCAATATTTTGAGCCACGCTATCGCGACTGGAACCTGAGCTACGACCTCACGGCCCGCCACGATCTGGGCCGCGATGCCATGATCTACGCGACCTATGCCAAAAGCTTTAAATCGGGTGGCGTCAACCTGAACGGCGTGCCGTCTGATGCCAATGGCACCCCGCTTTTGGCGGCAGCTACCGTCAAGCCAGAGGATGTGGATCATTTTGAAATTGGCCTGAAAAGCCAGCTTCTTGATCGCCGCGTCACCTTTAACATCAATGGCTTCTGGACCAATATCGGCAATTTTCAGGCCAATGTGACCAACGGCCAACTTGGCGTGTTGCGCGGTTATCTGGCGAATGCGCAAAAGGTCCGCGTCCGTGGCGTTGAGGCCGATCTGTCGGCCCGGCCCAGCGACCGGTTCAGCCTTTACGTCAGTGGTGCCTTCACCGATCATGGCTATGCCCGCTTTCGCGATGCGCCCTGCCCGCCAGAATTATCGGGCGGGACGATTGTCGGCCCCGGACAGACGCCAGGCGCACCCGGCACCCCCGGCGGCCTGAGCCCGGCCAATTGCGACATATCCGGCCAATGGCTGCCCGGCATTTCGCGCTGGGCGACCAGCTTTGGCGGGGAATATCGGCAAGCTGTGCGGCCCTTTGGTCAAGAAGCCGACGCCTATTTCGGGCTGGATGGCAGCTATCGATCACGCTTTTCATCCAATGCCTCGCGGTCGCGTTATACCGACATTGCGGGCTATGCGCTTGTCAACCTGCGGGCTGGGGTTCGCACCGACAGCGGCTGGGATCTTTTTCTTTGGGTGCGCAATGTGTTTGACACCCGTTATTATGAGCAGTTGGCAGCAGCTTCGGGAAATACGGGCCTGATTGTCGGACAGCCCGGCGATCCGCGCACCTGGGGCGTAACAGCAAAGGCGCGCTTTCAATGAGAGGCAGTAGAGCTTTAGCGCGCACAAGCGAAATTACGTTGCCACATTGGCCCGACGGGCGGCAAAGGGCGGGCGATCACGATCGTCTGACCCGTGTTTATTTCGCCGCTGAGGGAGCAAATCCGGTTGATATGCGTTTGAGGGGGAACTTCAGTGCCAGAGCTTAGCGTGGACCATATTCAGGCGATCATACCTTTTCTGGCGATCGGCTTTTTTGCACAGCTCGTGGATGGCGCCTTGGGCATGGCCTTTGGCGTGATCACCAACACCTTGCTTGTCAGTGTGCTCGGCCTGCCGCCGGCACGCGCATCGGCCAGCGTGCATATGGTGGAATCCTTTACGACCGCGGCGTCTGCGATCAGCCATACGCTGCATCGCAACGTGAACTGGCGTCTTTTTGCGCGCCTGGTGATCCCCGGCATGATCGGCGGGATCACCGGCGCCTATCTGCTCGCCAGCATCGATGCCAAGGCCGCCCGGCCTTATGTCATGACCTA
>JBJOJQ010000125.1:0-6955 GCA_046046525.1 Pseudomonadota bacterium | reverse complement strand
TATAAAAAGGGCTTCCAGAAAGACGGCCAGGGGCCGCTCTATCTCTATGCCTATGGCGCCTATGGCTATGCGGTGACGCCCGGATTTTCGGCGCTGCGCCTGTCGCTTTTGGATCGGGGCTTTGCCTTTGCCATTGCCCATATCCGCGGCGGCGATGATCTGGGCCAGCAATGGCATCTGGATGGCAAGCTGACGAAGCGGACCAACACCTTCAACGATTTTGTTGATAGCGCCAAGGGATTGATTGATCTTGGCTTTGCGCGGCCGGGCCGGATTGTTGCGGCGGGCGGGTCCGCCGGTGGGGAGTTGATGGGCGCGGTGGTCAATTCAGATCCCGGCCTATGGGGGGCGGTCGCCGCCCATGTTCCCTTTGTCGATGTGCTCAACACCATGCTCGATGAAAGCCTGCCGCTCACCCCGGGTGAATGGCCGGAATGGGGCAACCCCATTGTCGATAAGGCCGCGTTTGAACTGCTGCGCAGCTATAGCCCCTATGACAATGTCCGGGCGCAGGCTTATCCGCCGCTGTTCGTGACCGGCGGCCTGAATGATCCGCGCGTCACCTATTGGGAACCGGCCAAATGGGTCGCCAAATTGCGCGCGACGAAGACGGACCAGAATGTCCTCTTGCTCAAGACCAATATGGGCGCTGGCCATGGTGGCAAATCGGGCCGGTTTGAGTCGCTGCGCGAAGATGCTGAGGAATATGCCTTTTTCCTGTGGCAGCTTGGCATGGCCCACTGATCCGCGGGGGCATGGATGGCGGATTATCGGCAGACCATCATCCCGATCGCGGATGACATTGATGCGTTGGGCCATGTCAACAATGCGGTTTGGGTGCGCTGGATTCAGGATGTGGCCACCGCCCATTGGATGGCGGTTGCCCGGCCCGAGGATCTGGCGGCCTATATCTGGGTCGTGATCCGGCATGAGATTGATTATCTGGGCAATGTTGGGCCGGGCGAAGCGGTGACAGCCCGCACCTGGATCAGCGATCGGCCCAAGGGCGCGCGCTTTGACCGGAATATGGAGTTTGCGAACGCCGCCGGAAAGCTGGTTGTGCGCGCCAAGACAAGCTGGGCCATGATCGACAAGGCAAGCGGACGGCTGGCGCGGGTGCGGGATGAGATTGCCCAGCCCTTTTTCGACTAAGTCTGGCGCGCCGAGAGTTTCCATATCGGGCTGAGATGATCTAGAGGTCGCGCATGCCACCCCAAAGCCCCACGCCGCCCGCCGGGTCCGGCCTTGATTTCGCCGTTATGCGCCGCTTCCTGCCCTATTTGTGGCCCAAGGACGCGCCGGGCCTGCGCGGGCGCATTTTGCTGGCGCTGATCTTGGTGTTGGCGTCCAAGGGCGTGCAGCTCAGCATGGGCTTTGTCTATGGGCAGGCGATTGATCGCATGGCACCGGGCATGGAGGCGGCGGTGCTTCTGCCGATCGCACTGGTCGCGGCCTATGCCGGAGCGCGCTTTGCCGGCGTGCTGTTCGACAATTTGCGCAACGTGGTTTTTGAACGGGTTGGGCAGGATGCGACGCGACGTCTGGCGGAACATGTCTTTGGCCATCTGCACCAGCTGAGTCTCCGCTTTCATCTGGCGCGCCGCACCGGTGCGGTCACCAAAGTGATCGAACGGGGCACCAAGAGCATTGATGTCATGCTCTATTTCCTGCTGTTCAACATTGCGCCGACGGTCATTGAACTTGGCGCCGTCATGATCATCTTCTGGATCAAATTTTCCTGGGGGCTGGTGGTGGCGACCATGGCGATGGTGGCGGCCTATGTGCTGTTCACCCAGCGCGTGACCGATTGGCGCAACAAGCTGCGCGAAGAGATGAACGATCTTGATACCGCAACGGTTGCCCGCTCGGTTGATAGTTTGCTCAACTATGAAACGGTCAAATATTTCAATGCGGAATCGCGGGAAGTGGACCATTATAGCCGCGTGGCGCGGCGCTATGCCGATGCCGCTGTCCGGTCGGAAAACTCGCTCGCCTGGCTCAATATCGGTCAATCATTCATCACCAATGCGCTGATGGCCGGGGCGATGGCCTATACGGTCTGGGGCTGGTCGCGGGGCCAGTTCAGCACGGGCGATGTGGTCTTTGTGAACACGCTTTTGGCGCAGCTTTTCCGGCCGCTGGATCTTTTGGGCATGGTCTATCGCACCATTCGCCAGGGCCTGACCGACATGGCGGCGATGTTCGATCTGATCGATACCGACACCGAAGTGAAGGATGCGCCCAATGCGGCCAGCCTCCATTTGTCGGGCGGGGCGGTCGCCTTTGAGGATGTTCATTTCGCCTATGAACCGGACCGCCCGATCCTGTCGGGCGTCAGCTTTGCGATCCCGCCGGGCAAGACGCTGGCGATTGTGGGGCCATCGGGTGCGGGCAAATCAACGCTCGCCCGGCTGCTCTATCGTTTTTATGATGTCACCGGCGGCCGGATCACGATTGACGGGCAGGATTTGCGCAGCGTGACCCAGGCCTCGCTGCGCGCGGCCATTGGCATCGTTCCCCAGGATACGGTGCTGTTTAACGACAGCATTGGATATAATATCGGCTATGGCCGCGATGGCGCCACGCAGGCCGATATCGAGGCTGCGGCGCGCGGCGCCCAGATCCATGGCTTTATCGCGGCCCAGCCCCAGCAATATGAGACACAGGTTGGCGAACGCGGGCTGAAATTATCTGGCGGCGAAAAGCAGCGCGTGGCGATTGCGCGCACATTGATCAAGGATCCGCCGATCCTTATCCTCGATGAAGCCACCTCTGCGCTGGATAGCCGGACCGAGGCGGACATCCAGACGACACTCCAAAAAGTGTCGGAACGGCGCACCACCATCATCATTGCGCACCGCCTGTCGACGATTGTGGATGCGGATGACATCATCGTGCTGGAGGCCGGGCGCGTGGCCGAACGCGGCACGCATGCGGATCTGTTGAAACAGGCCGGGCTCTACGCCGAAATGTGGGCGCGTCAGCAAGCCGAAGATGATGAAGAAGGCGCGGTCGCGGCGGAATGACCATTTTGTGACGGGCGTCCTGCACGATCAGCTTCACGCGACCTTTGGCTACACCGCTTTTCGTGGGGTGCAGGCCGATGTCATTGCGCGCGTCATGGCTGGCGCACGCACGCTGGCCGTCATGCCAACCGGGGCCGGCAAGTCGCTGTGTTACCAGCTGCCCGCCGTCATGCTGCCGGGCACCTGCATTGTCATTTCGCCGCTGATCGCGCTGATGCAGGATCAGGTGCGGGCCGCGGACGCAGTGGGCATCCGCGCCGCCACCTTAACATCGGCCGATGATAATCGCGCTGATACGATGGCGCGGTTTCGCGCCGGGGATCTCGACTTGCTCTATGTCGCGCCGGAACGTGCGGCGACGCCGGACTTCCGGGATTTGCTGCGCCAGGGCAAGGTGACCTTGTTCGCCATTGATGAGGCGCATTGCGTTTCGGAATGGGGGCATGATTTCCGCCCCGATTATCGCCTACTCGCGCCGCTCATGGATGCCTTTCCCGATGTCCCCCGGCTGGCGCTGACCGCCACGGCCGATGCGCATACGCGCGGCGATATTCTGGCCCAGTTGGGCATTCCAGTGGCGGGGATGATCGTTTCCGGCTTTGATCGGCCCAATATCTGTTACGCAATTGCGCCGCGCGACAATGGGACGAAACAGATTGCCGATGTGATCCGGGCAACGCCGGGTGCAGGGATTGTCTATGCCCGGTCGCGGGATGCGACCGAACGGCTGGCGGCGGCCCTTGCCATCACGGGGCGTCCGGTGCGGCCCTATCATGCCGGGCTGGAGGCCGAAGTGCGGCGGCGCCATCAGGCCGAATTTGTGGCATCGGAGGACATGGTGATGGTGGCGACCATCGCCTTTGGCATGGGGATTGATAAGCCCGATGTCCGCTTTGTCATTCATGCCGGCCTGCCCAAATCGATCGAGGCCTATTATCAGGAAACCGGCCGCGCCGGTCGCGATGGTGATCCAGCGATTGCGCAGATGTTTTGGGGTGCGGAAGATTTTGTCCGCGCGCGGCAATGGCTGGCCGATGTGGAGCCACGCCGCCTGCCGGGGGAACGGGCCCGTCTGGCCGCCTTGGGCGCGCTGGTCGATACGGGCGGGTGCCGCCGGGCCGTGTTGCTGCGGCATTTTGGCGAAACGCCGCCGGATATGTGCGGCAATTGCGACAATTGCCTGATCCCACCGCCAACGCTTGCCGCAACGGAGCTTGCGCAAAAGCTGCTGTCGGCGGTTTATCGCACCGGGCAAAATTATGGCCTTGGCCATATTGAACGGGTGTTGACGGGCCAGGCCGATGATCGGGTTGTGCAGCAACAGCATGATCGGCTGTCGGTTTTTGGGATTGTCGGCAGCGATGAGGCCCCTTTGCTGAAACCGGTTGCCCGTGCGCTGATGGTGCGGGATGCATTGCGCACAACCGCACATGGCGGCCTGATGCTGGGGCCAGAGGCGCGGGCGATTTTAAAAGGGGAACAGGCCGTTGCGGTGCAGTTGCCGCCCGCCCGGCCCCGCCGCGGCCGTGCGCGCAGTGGTGATCATCCGCCGGATCCCATTTTTGATGCGCTGCGGGCATGCCGGCGGGCGCTTGCCGATGCGGCTGGCGTGCCGCCTTATGTCATTTTTCATGATGCGACCTTGCGGGACATGGCCCAGATCCGCCCCCGCAGCCTGCGCGACATGGCCTTGGTCAGTGGCGTGGGTGAACGTAAACTTGAAGCCTATGGCGAGGCGTTTCTTGCTGTTCTAAAGCAGTTCTAGAAGGAGACTGATGGATGTTCCGCACACTCACCCAGGATATGCTGGTTGCCCCGCAGATCAGCGTTGATGCCGTAGCGGAAGCCAAGGCCGCCGGGGTTGCGCTGATCATCAACAACCGCCCCGAAGGCGAATCGGATGATCAGGTGCCGGGGGCCGATATTGCCGCCGCCGCGCACGCCGCCGGGCTGGATTATGTCGCCATTCCGGTCACCCATTCGGGCTTTAGCGAGCCGCAGGTCATGGCCATGGTAAAGGCGCTGCAAGGCGCCAAGGGCAAGGTGCTGGCCTATTGCCGGTCGGGCACGCGCTCAACCCTGCTATGGGCACTCGCGGAAAGCGCGCAAGGCGGGGATCCTGATGCACTCACCAATATGGCCGCCAAGGCGGGCTATGATGTGTCGCCCGTCCGTCCGTTGATGGATATGCTGAAGGCGCAGGCCTGATGCTTGCGATGCTGGTCAAGCTGGGGATCTCGTTGGCTGCGATCCTCGCGCTGGCTGGCTGCGCGCGCCTGATGCGGCTGGGCGGCGATGTCCGCATTCGCGATGAAGCCCATGCCCGCGCCTTGGCGGATGAACTGGTCTGCGGGTTTGACGCGGTTGATGTGGCGTTGGACCGCGCGGGCATTGGCGCCTTGCTGCGCGATGCCACGGGCCGCCAGCTTTTGATCCGGCGGCATGGCGTTGCCTTTGCGGGCCGCCTGCTGGATCAACAGATTGACGCCCGGCTGGATCGCAACTTCCTGACCATCGGCACCAGCGACCGTTATTTCGGGTCGATTACGCTGGATCTGGGCGCGGCTGCGCCGACATGGGCCGCCGGCCTCAGGGGGCTGCCCGCATGATGCCCGCGCTGCCCAATCCGGTTGACTATGCCGTTCCCGTCTTTGTCCTGTTGATCTTCCTCGAAATGCTATGGGCAAAGCGGCGCGCGCCCGAAAAATATGAACCGCGCGACACGCTGACATCGCTCGCCATGGGCTTTGGCAGCACCATCGCCGGGGCGTTGGTGGCAGGTGCCGTGATTGCCATTGCGCTGTCCGTTTATGATCTGCGGCTGGCGACCATCCCCTTTGTCTGGTGGGCTTGGCCGGTGTGCTTTGTGCTGGATGATCTGGCTTATTATGCCTTTCACCGCTCTGCCCATCGCGTCCGCTGGTTCTGGGCCAGCCATGTGAACCACCACACCAGCCAGCATTATAATTTGTCGACCGCACTGCGGCAAAGCTGGACCGGGTTTATCGCGCTGGGCTTTATCTTTCGCCTGCCCCTGATGCTGATCGGCTTTCACCCGGCGATGGTGTTCTTTTGCGGTGGCGTGAACCTGATTTATCAATTCTGGATCCATACAGAGGCGGTGGACCGCTTTCCCCGGTGGTTCGAAGCCGTCATGAACACGCCCAGCCATCACCGCGTCCACCATGCGACCAACCCGCGCTATCTGGACCGCAATTATGCTGGTGTGTTCATCATCTGGGACCGGATGTTCGGTACCTTCACGCCTGAGGTGCAGGATGAACCGATCCGTTATGGCACGGTTAAGCAATTGGGCAGTTTCAACCTGCTCTGGGTTTCATTTCATGAGTGGGTGGGCATTGCGCGCGACCTGTGGTCCGCGCCCTGGCGGTACAAGCTGGATTATCTGTGGCGGCCGCCCGGCTGGTCCCATGATGCCAGCCGCGACACAAGCGACATGATCAAAGAGCGATGGCAGGAAAGACAGACATGGAAGAATTTGACATCGTCGTCATCGGCGGCGGCTCCGGCGGCAGCGCAGCCGCCGGTCGACTGAGCGAAAACGGATCCTATTCGGTCTGCATTATCGAGGCGGGGACCCGCAATGACAGCTGGCGCATCATTGCGCCGGGCATGCTGCCCTTTCTGCCAAAGCCATCGAACTGGCGTTTTGAAACCGTCCCGCAAAAGGGGCTGAATGGACGCCGGGGATATCAACCGCGGGGCAAGGGGCTGGGCGGGTCATCGGCGGTCAACGCCATGCTGTATATCCGCGGCTGCGCCTGGGATTATGACAATTGGGCCGCACTGGGTGCAACCGGCTGGGGCTATCAGGATGTGCTGCCCGTGTTTCGCCGGGCCGAAGGCAATGTCCGTGGCGCCGATGCCTATCATGGGGCGGACGGCCCCTTGTCGGTCAGCGATCAATT
>JBJOJQ010000096.1:0-4550 GCA_046046525.1 Pseudomonadota bacterium | reverse complement strand
TGATCGCCGGAACACATCACGCGCACGCCATTGACGTCGAGTTCCAGCGACGCCGCGCCCAGAATATGGCCCGCATTCCAGAACCGGCATCGAAAGCTCGGCGCGGGTTCAAACCAAGCCTCTGTTGTGACGGGGTGACAGGCCCGCCAGGCCTGTAGCCCGTCCGCCTCTGTATAGATGGGACGAAAAGCCTCATCGCCCGCCCGATCCCGCCGACGATTGCGGCGGTCGGCCTCCGTTTCCTGAATGCGCCCGGCATCTGCCAGCATATATTCCAGAAGATCTGCAGTGGCGCTGGTGCACCAGATGCGGCCACGAAATCCCTGCGCCATCAGCTTGGGCAATAAGCCGCTGTGATCGATATGCGCATGCGTGAGCACCACGGCGTCAATCTTTGCCGGATCAAAGGGAAATGGGCCGGTGTTCAACATTTCCAGCGTGCGCGATCCCTGAAACAGGCCGCAATCGACAAGGATCATGGTCTTGCCCAGACGAAACTCCATGCACGATCCAGTCACAGTGCGGGCCGCACCGTGAAAGCGCAGGGACAAATCGTGTGTATCTGGCTGATGCGTCATAACGATCCCTTCAATATCAAAGGCATAGTGGCATATCCGCGCGCCGATTGCGCTGATCCAGATCAAGGCCGGTCATGCCGATAAGCGCTGCCGCCAAAAGCGTTTCATGCCTTCCAAAATCACAAGCGTGACGCCGCCGCCGGCCAGAATATGCAGCAGTTGTGCGGCCGAAATCGCAGCAAAGTCAAAACTTTGGGCAACCGGGGTCAGAAATTGCGTCGCCGCCAGGGTCAGCACAACAATGGCTGCCACCACGGCCAATGCCCTATTCGTCCGCCGAAATGCCGTGCCCAATGCTGCACTGAACCGGCGATTGACGAGGATCAGAACAAAGGTCCCCAGCACCAGCGCAAAGAATGCCACGGATCGGATGGCGTTGGCCTCCTGCCCCGCCTGCCAGACCCAGAGCGTCAGCCCGATCACTGCGGTCATCACCACGCCGCCTTGCAGCACCGACCACGCGACCAGCCAGCGCGAAAAAAGCGGGGCCTGTGGGTCGCGCGGCGGACGCTGCATCACATCCGACTCCTCTTCTTCGGCTTCAAAGGCCAGCGAACACACCGGATCGATGATCATTTCGATAAAGGCGATATGCATCGGCCCAAGGATCAATGGCATGCCCGTGACCAGCGGCAAAAGCGCAAGCCCGGCAATCGGGATATGAACCGCGATGATGAACCCCATGGCCTTGCGCAGATTATCATAGATCCGCCGCCCGAGCCGCACGGCGGTGGCAATGGATTCAAAATTATCGTCCAGAAGAACGATCGCAGAGGCTTCGCGCGCCACATCGGTCCCCCGCCCGCCCATGGCGATGCCGATATGCGCCGCCTTCAGGGCTGGCGCGTCGTTGACGCCATCGCCGGTCATCGCAACAATATCGCCCGCAGCCTTCAGCGCCTCCACAATCCGCAGCTTCTGTTCGGGCATGATCCGGGCAAAAATGGTCGCCTGCTGCACCTGTTGATGAAAGGCCGCGGCATCAAGCGTTGCGAGATCCTGACCGGTCAGGACATGGCTGTCGTCAAGGCCCGCCTGGCGTGCAATCGCCCGTGCGGTCTGCGGATAATCCCCCGTGATCATCACAACGCGCAGGCCAGCCGATCGGCACAGCCGCACCGCGGCTGGCACGGCAGCGCGCACGGGGTCTGCCAGACCGACCAGTCCCTTGAACACAAATTCAAAGTCACGGTGCGTGGCGGGCAGGGTCTGGCTGTCCGGCCACCGGGCCTCGGCAATGCCCAGAACCCGCAAGCCATGGGCCGCCATATCGTCCACCTGCACGCGCAACGCCGCCAGTGCTGCATCCGACATATGGCACAGCTGCGCGATCGCCTCGGGCGCGCCTTTGGTCGCAATGATATGATCATCTGCATCCGCATGGCCCCAGACATGCGACATCGCCAAAAGGTCCGAATGCAGCGGATAATGGTGCCGCAACGTCCAGCCCGCGCGCTGGCGCTGGCGCAGCTGCGGGTCCAGACGATCATCGCAGACCGCATGAAAGGCCTGCTCCATCGGGTCCACGGGCTGCTCGGCACTGGCCATGATGCCCAGTTCCACGAGCGGAAAGAAATCCGCCGCCAGCGGCAGGGCACCCGTCGTGGCGCCCACTATGCGGCCATCCGGCAAGCGCAATTGCGCCACGCGCATCCGGTTTTCCGTCAGGGTACCGGTCTTGTCGGTGCACAAGATGGTGGCGGCCCCCAAGGTTTCGATGGCCGCCTGCCGTCGCGTCAGCACGCGGGCCTGCGACATCCGCATCGCCCCCATCGCCATGAAAACCGTCAGCACAACCGGGAATTCTTCCGGCAGCATCGACATGCCAAGCGCAATGCCCGCCAGCGCCGCATCGAGCCAACCGCCCCGCAGCACGCCATAGAGCAGAATGAAAATCACGCTGGCGACCCCACCCAGCGCGGCCATCCAGATCACCAGGCGCCGCGTCTGGATGTACAGGCGCGGCGTATCGGTCTGGATCGTGGATAAAGCACGCCCGATCTTACCGATTTCGCTGCGCGGTCCCGTTGCGCAAATGCGGCACAGCCCCGCACCTTTGACGACCAAAGACCCGCTAAACACACCGGGCAGATCATCGCCCCCGGGCCGCATCATGGCCATATCTATGCCGGGCCCGGCCTGTGCCTTGCGCACAGCAACCGATTCACCGGTCAAAAGCGATTCATCCACCTGCAGACCATCCGCCCACAAAAGCAGGCCGTCCGCCGGCACCCGATCGCCTTCGGCCAAAAGGACCAGATCGTCTTGCACAAGGTCCCGGGCCGGGATGCGTTGCTGTATGCCATTGCGGATCACCAGCGCGCGTGGGCTCGTTAAATCGCGCAAAGCATCGATCGCGCGTTCGGTGCGGGCCTGTTGCGCAGCGGTGATCACCACCGAAAGACAGGCAAAAACAAGCAGAACCAGCGCTTCGTGGACATCGCCCAAAGCAAGATAGATGACGCCCGCGCCCAGCAAGAGCAGCAGCATCGGCTCTTTTAGAACATCCCCGAAAATACGAAAAAGGGTGCGCTTGGCCTGGCGGGGCAGGTCATTCGGGCCGTCTGCGGCGCGACGCTGCGCCACCGCTGCGTCATCAAGGCCCGGATAATCGGCAAGGGTTTCCGAAAGACTCACCGGCGCAGATTACGCCAATATCCCCCAGAAACGAAAATCATGATGCGGGTGTGAAAAAAGGGGAAGGGTTGCCCCTTCCCCAAGCCTTAAAAATTATGCCCAGTCTGAACGGACGCGGGCGACGAGCGACATGCCAATGCCGACAATGGCAGCACCAGCATAAGCCATGCCAAAACCACCAAAAATCGTAGCGAGTTGTTCGCCAATGGCCGGAATGGCCGTCAGCATCGGCGCACAGATATTCAACGCGATTGCAGTCAACAAAACGCGCTGATTATCGTCAGACGCGCTGCCAAGGGCAGAAACACCACCCAAAGCCAGAAGGACCAAAGCGGACTCGGGAAGAACCGTAAACGCCCCAGCGATTGCGTAGATGACGGCGATTGCTCGTGCCGCCGAGTAGATTTTATCCATATGGATACTCCTCTCTCATAATGCTGTCCGTTCTTATGAGGATCAGCACGGCAAAGGCTGCGCCTCGCCTGACGCTACGTCAACCAAAGACGAGGCCTGATTGGCAGCGCTTGGGACCATTATGAATCAATAGATTTCGTCCTGTACCTGTGTAGCAGCTCTGCTAGGAGCGCTGCGAGACTGCCGCGGCTTTGGCCCGGCCAAAGGGGGCGCAGCCATGAGCGATGACGACTATGTCTATGATGACGACAGCGGCGAATGGATGCCCGCATCCGAATTGAAGGCACGCCAGGCGGCGGCCGACCGCGTTGAGGTGCGCGATGCCGTGGGCAATATCCTGGCCGATGGTGATCAGGTGACGCTGATCAAAGATCTGGATGTCAAAGGCGCAGGGCAGACGCTGAAGCGCGGCACGCTGATCAAATCCATCCGCCTGACCGGCGACCCGCAGGAAATTGATTGCCGCTATGACGGGATCAAGGGGCTGGTCCTGCGCGCCGAATTTGTCCGCAAACGCAGCTAGCGCCCGGCGGCATATCGGGCTGCTGCCGGCCCCTGCCATCCATGCCGAGGCATCAAATGCTATGGGCACCACACCGAGCCCTTGTCAGACGCGATAAGCGCTGGTAAGCGCCGCCTCGTTGCCGCTTTAGCTCAGCCGGTAGAGCATCGCATTCGTAATGCGAGGGTCAGGTGTTCGAGTCACCTAAGCGGCACCATTTTCCCCAAATCCCGGATCAACCGCTGCGCCCGCGATGGTGCGTGGCAGGCGTGGAGATTGTGCGTTTCACAACGCAGGTCCGCCTAAACCAGCCAGCTTTGCCCAAGCCCTGCACATTTCATGACGCTCTCCGCAGGCGATATCGCCGCCATCCGGTCACGAACAGCAAGAGCGGCGCCAATCCTGACAGCACCGCCAGA
>JBJOJQ010000080.1:0-10327 GCA_046046525.1 Pseudomonadota bacterium | reverse complement strand
AAATCTTCGACCAGCTTTTCCTCCACGGCATAGGTGCCGGGGCGATAGCCATCGGTTGAAATGCCGCGATGATTGATCGCCGAGAAATGGCCGTCCTGCGTGTTGGTCGTGCGCCACAGGGCCGCCAGATGATCGGGATCATAATCGACGCCTTCAACCGCATCCTCATGGACCAGCCAGCTTGTCCGCAGCAGCGTCTTGTCCGCAGCGACCGGGGTCAGGGAGAATGTGACGACATGGTCACAGCAGAAATGGCTCCAGCTATTGGGCTGGGTCCAGACCGACAGGCTAGAACTTTCAGGCGCGGTAAACGGGCCGATCAGCTTTTGGCAGGCAAGCTTGCCATCAATGGATTGCGTCACCGCGCCATTGGCCAGCGGCAGGCGCGCCATGCGGTGCCACCAGCCGTCCGGGAATTCGATCAATTCCCGGAAAATGCCCATGTCTTTCCATTGCATGCGCTTAGCCTCGACCATGGCGTCGAACGCCTTGTCGTCAACAATGTCGTCCGCCCCGTCTTCGGGAAGGCCTTTGCCAAAGCCATAGGTGCCCAGCACGCTGATCAATTCCGGGTGCCCGCCATCGCAATGATAGCATTCCCGATTATTCTCCATCACCAGCTTCCAGTTGGCGTCTTCGATATAATCGTCCTGCACGGCAACCTTGCAGCGTTCGAGATCGTAAATGGCGATCTGATCGACAATATCGGCCTTCACGCGATCAATGGGCGGGGGATTGTCATCCATGCAGATGAAAATCATCCCGCCCACATTTTCCAAAGCCACGGGCGCCAGGCCATTGTCTTTCTTGTCAAAGCCTTCAGGCATGCCGCGCGCGGCCAGCAAGGCCCCATCCAGGCCATAGCTCCATTGATGATAAGGGCAGGTCAGGCGCGGGCCACGGCCACGCTGTTCATCACACAGGCGCGCGCCGCGATGGCGGCAGCTGTTCCAAAAGGCCCGCACTTCATTGTCGCGCCCACGCACGATGATGATGGAGTTATGGGCCAGCTCAAAAACGAAATAATCGCCCGGATTCTTCACATGCGCGACCGTGCAGGCGTACAGCCAGACAGATTTCAGCATCACCTGCGTGTCGAACCGGAACGCCTCTTCGCTGACATAAAGGTCACGCGGCAGCGTCATCCCCTTACGGTTCTGCTGAAGCAATTGAGCAATGGGTTCAAAGCGGGACATGGGCCTTAGCTCCTGAGCGCGTTGTTATCCGGGTCAAAGGGTGAATCGGGGATGATCGTCGCCTTGTGCAGTTTTCCAAGGATGGCGATGTCAAATTCCGCGCCGATCTCGGCCAGATCCGGTCGCACCATCGCCAGTGCCAGGCTTTTGCCGACGCGCCAGCCATAGCCGCCCGATGTGGCGCGGCCGACAATCTCCCCATCTTTGTAAATCGCTTCCGATCCACGGGCATCGGCATCGGTCACGCCATGGACTTCCATCGTCACCAGCGTATTCGCCGCACCCTGGTCGCGCCAGGCGAGCAGCGCGTCCTTGCCGTAAAAACCGGGCTTCTTAAGGCTGATGAAGCGGTCCAGCCCGCTTTCATAGGCCGAATATTCGATCGACAATTCCCTGGGGATCAGCTTGTAGCTCTTTTCAAGCGCCATAGACGTCATCGCGCGGATGCCGAACGGCTTGATGTCAAACTCTGCCCCGGCCTCCATCAGGAGGTCAAAGATATAGTTCTGCATCTCAATGGGATGGTGAATTTCCCAGCCGAGTTCGCCGATGAAGTTCACGCGCAGGGCATCCACCGGTGCCACGCCGATGCTGATCCGTTGCCCGGTGAGCCATGGGAAGGCGCTGTTCGACAGATCGGCATCGGTCAGCTTTTGCAGCACGTCGCGCGCCCGCGGACCCGCCAGCACCAAAACGCCCATCGCTGTTGTCAGCCGTTCAAAAGAGACAGAGCCGTCGCGCGGCATCGCCTTTTTCAGATAATCATGGTCATGCCGCTCATAAGCCCCGGCAGACACAAGATAATAACGCTGCGGCGCAACCTTGTAGACGGTGAATTCGCTGCGGACGCCGCCCTTCGACGTCAGCAGGTAAGACAGCGTGACGCGGCCAATTTTCTTCGGCACGGCATTGGTGAGCAGTTCATCCAGCCAGCGTTCGGCGCCCGGGCCCGAAATTTCACATTTGGCAAAGGCGCTCATATCCTGAATGCCAACGTTTTCAGTGACATGACGGCATTCATTGCCAACATGTTCGAAGTAGTTTGACCGCCGGAACGACCATTTTTCACGAATGGGCTCATTGGCCACAACCGGGTGGTTGTCGTTCAGCAGCACGTCGGGCTTGTTCAGATCTGCGGCGGTCAGTTCATAGCCTTTGGGTGCGAACCAATTGGGACGTTCCCAGCCAAAAACGGATCCAAAGACGGCGCCCAGATCTTTCATCCGGTCATAGCACGGGGTGCGGCGCAGGGCGCGGGCCTCTTCGCGTTCTTCATCGGGATAGTGAACGGTAAAGACCTTGGCATAGGCCTCTTCATTCTTTTTGATCAAATAGCCCCGGCCGGCATAATCGCCAAAGCGCCGCGGATCGACGCCCATCATGTCGATGCTGGGCTCACCCTCGACAATCCAGTGCGCCAGCTGCCAGCCCGCGCCGCCAGCGGCCGTCACGCCAAAGCTATGGCCTTCATTCAGCCAGAAATTCTTCAGGCCCCAGGCCGGGCCGACAATGGGCGAGCCATCGGGCGTATAGGCAATGGCGCCATTATAGACTTTCTTGATCCCAACCTCGGCAAAAGCGGGGACGCGGTTCATCGCGGCCAGAACATAGGGTTCCAGCCGGTCGAGTGCGTCGGGGAAAAGTTCATATTCGCTGTTAGATGCTGGCCCATCGACATAGCAGGCCGGCGCCCCCACTTCATATGGCCCCAGCAACAGGCCGCCAGCTTCTTCGCGCATATAATAGCTGGCATCCGATTCTCGTAGCACGCCCATTTCGGGCAGGCCCTGCTTTTTGCGCTCCATGATCGCCGGATGCTGTTCGGTAACGATATATTGGTGCTCCACCGGGATCACCGGAATGTCGAGGCCGACCATCGCGCCCGTCTGGCGTGCGAAATTCCCGGTGCAGGAAATCACATGTTCACACAGGATGTCGCCCTGATCGGTTGAGATCAGCCATTCGCCATTGGGCTGCTGCGTGATCGCCGTCACGGTCGTGTTGCGATAAATGGTCGCGCCGCGCTGCCGCGCGCCCTTGGCAAGGGCCTGGGTCAGGTCAGCCGGCTGGATATAGCCATCCTGCGGATGCTGGATGGCGCCGATCACGCCATCGGTATTGCACAGCGGCCAGATGTCCTTGACCTGATCTGGCGTCAGAAAATTGACATCCACGCCGATCGTCCGGGCAACACCGGCATAATAATGATATTCGTCTAGGCGATCTTGCGTTGTCGCCAGCCGGATATTGGTGACCTGCGAAAAGCCGACATTCAGGCCCGTTTCGGCCTCAAGGCTTGGGTAGAGACCAACCGAATATTGATGCAGCTTGCCAACCGAATAGCTGAGGTTGAACAGCGGCAACAAGCCGGCCGCATGCCAGGTTGACCCTGATGTCAGCTCTTTGCGTTCCAGGAGGACAACATCGCTCCATCCCATTTTTGCAAGATGATACAGCGTGCTGACGCCCACGACGCCGCCACCAATGACCACTGCCCGCGCTGTCGATTTCATAACCACTGCCTAACCGGTCCAAATTCTATGATGATCGGCGCGCTATGTCAGCCGACGCTATGGTTCGACAACTCTGCGCAGGCAGTCCAGCTTAAATATAAGATAATCTTATGTATTATATAAGGAATAACACCCTCAAAAATGCGCCCTAGAGGAACAGCTCTGCCGCGGCGTCAAAGATCGCTTCAGCGTCCAGGCGGTAGGTGTGATACAGGTCTGGCAGATCGCCCGTCTGCCCAAAGCTTGAAATGCCCAAGGGGCTGACCCGCATGCCCCGCACCGCGCCCAGCCAGGACAAGGCGGCGGGTGAGCCATCGATCACGGTGACCAGGCCCGCATCGGGCGCCAGGTGCGACAACAGGCCTTCAATATGGCTTTGCCCCATGGCGCCTTGCGTCCAGCGGGACGCGTGGCGGGCGGACCAATCGCGGTGCAGCAGATCGGGTGAGGTGACGTTCATCAGGCCAATGCCGGGCAGGTCATCGGCCAACTGTTCCCAAGCGCTCAGCACTTCGGGGGCGATGGCGCCGGTGAAGATGATCGCCGCCTGCGCGCCGGGCCGCGGCGCGCGCAGCCAATAGGCGCCCTTCAGCGCATCCGATTGCCAATCATCATTCTCCCGCGCGATTTGCGGGATCACGCGGGTGCTGAGGCGGAGATAGACAGAGCTGCCCTCTGGCTGCTGCATATAGGCAAAGGCCCAGCGCATCGTCAGCGCAACCTCATCGGCCCAGGCAGGTTCAAAATAGGCCAGATTGGGCTGGCCCATGCCGATCAGCGGCGTGTTGATCGATTGATGGGCGCCGCCTTCCGGGCCAAGCGTCAGGCCAGAGGGCGTGCCGACAAGCAAAAAGCGGGCATCGGAATAACAGCCATAATTCAGGGCATCGAGCCCGCGTGCGATAAAGGGATCATAGACGGTGCCCACGGGGATCAGCCGTGTCCCAAAATGCGGCCCAGCCAAACCCAGCGATGTCAGCGCGAGGAAGAAGTTGTTTTCTGCAATCCCCAGTTCAATGTGCTGGCCGGCGGCATGCCCATCCCATTTCTGGGCAGAGGGGATTTTGGCCTCCCGAAACACATCCACCACTTCGGACCGCCGGAACAGCCCGCGCTGGTTCACAAAAGCGCCCAGATTCGTCGTTTGCGTCACATCGGGTGCGGTTGTGACAATCCGGTCGCCAAGCGGCTCGCCCGATTTGGCAAGCTCCAGCAGAATATTGCCAAAGGCAGCCTGAGTGGACTGTGCATCGCCGGTCGGCACCGGCAGGGCCGCCGGAACCGGGATCTGATCGGCGACATGGTCACCGCCGCGCTTTTGCGCCAATGGGCTGCGGTCCACAAACGCCTTCAGCCGGGCGGCCTGGTTATCGCCAATGCCGCCATAGGGATCCCATTCAGCACCTTTGGGAATGCCAAGGCTTTCGCGCAGTTGTTCAATCTGGCCCGGGTTCATCATGCCGCTATGATTGTCTTTGTGGCCCGCCAGCGGCAGGCCATAGCCCTTGACCGTATAGGCGATGAACAGGGTTGGCCGATCATCCTGGGCGGCGTCAAAGGCGTCGATCAATGTTTCGATGCAATGGCCGCCCAAATTCGTCATCAAATGGGCCAGGCCCGCATCGTCAAAGCTGTCGATCAGCTTGCGGGCGCGGGGATTGCTGCCGATATCAGCCATCAGCCGCGCGCGCCATGCCGCACCGCCTTGATAGGTCAGCGCTGCAAATTCGGCATTGGGGCAATTGTCGATCCAGTCTGAAATCGCCTGCCCACCCGGCCGGTCAAAAACCTCGCGTTGCAGCTTGCCGCTTTTCAGCGTCACCACCCGCCAGCCGCAGGTTTCAAATATGTCATCAAAGCGGCGGAACATGCGGTCCGCCGTCGTGCTGTCGAGGGACTGGCGGTTATAATCCACCACCCACCAGCAGTTGCGAATATCATGCTTATAGCCTTCGATCAGGCACTCATAGATATTGCCTTCATCAAGTTCGGCGTCCCCCATCAGCGCAATCATCCGCCCGGCATCGCTTTCGGACATCTGGCCGTGCGCGATCAGATAATCCTGCACCAGGCTGGAAAAGGCCGTGATCGCGACGCCAAGCCCCACCGAACCCGTCGAAAAATCAACCGGGATATTGTCCTTGGTCCGCGATGGATAGCTTTGGGCGCCGCCAAGCGCGCGAAAGCGCTGGAGCTTGTCCAGGGATTGATTGCCCAAAAGATAATGGATCGCCTGCAGCACAGGGCCGGCATGCGGCTTCACCGCCACCTTGTCTTGCGGCCGCAGCGCATGAAAATACAGCGCGGCCATGATCGCCGTCATCGAGGCGCAGCTGGCCTGATGCCCGCCAACCTTCAGGCCATCGCGTTTTTCACGAATGTGATTGGCGTTGTGCACCGTCCAGGCGGACAGCCAGCGCAACCGGGTGTCCAGAGCTTCGATCGTTTCGACCAATTCCGCGCGCGCGTCTGCCACCAGCTGTGCCATGGACCGTCTCCCTTATGGATCAACCTGATAGCGAGAAGGGGGGCGGCATGTCCTTGCAATTATCATCGCCTTATGATCATATATTGGCATAAAACATTCAAAAATCCGGAAAGATAAGCAGAAAATGCCAATTCACCCGCTGGATGCAATTGATCGCAAGATTTTGGATGCGGTGCAGGCCAATGGGCGCATCACCAATCAGGAACTGGCTGATCAGGTGGGGCTTTCCCCCAGCCCGTGCCTGCGCCGTGTGCGCCAGCTGGAAGGGGATGAGGTCATTGCCCGTTATGTGGCGCTGGTGAACCCGGCGGCCCTTGGCCTTAACGTCACAGCCTTTGTCCGTGTTCGGCTGGACCAGCAGGATGACCGGCATCTGGATGCGTTTGAAGCCGCGATTTCCGATTTTCCTGAGGTGATGGAATGTTATCTGATGACGGGCGAGGCGGATTATCAGCTGCGCATCCTCGTCCGGTCCCTGACCGAGTTTGAGGATTTTCTGCGCTATCGCCTGACGCGGGTGCCCGGTGTGGCCAATGTCACCACCAGCTTTGCGCTGAGGCCCGTCATTTACAAGACGGCGCTGCCAACGCTAGACCAGCCAGCAGTTTAGAAAAAAGAAACGTCAAAAGGGGGCGGTGGGATGGCAAAGACGGGTTTGGTCGACAGCGTTGACCCGGTACCAACACAGGAACTCAGCCGAAGCCTGAAGGCACGCCATGTGTCGATGATTACCTTTGGCGGCATTATTGGGGCTGGGCTTTTTGTCGGATCATCCACGGCCATCAACGCGATCGGCCCGGCGGCGGTGCTCAGCTATGCATTGGCCGGTTTTCTTGTCCTGCTTGTCATGCGGATGATCTCTGAAATGGCGATGGCCTTGCCCGGCATGCAGACCTTCCCAGATTTCGCGCGGGCCGGCGTTGGGGATTGGGCCGGCTTTTTTGTCGGGTGGCTTTATTGGTATTTCTGGGTCGTTGTGATCGCGATTGAGGCGATTGCCGGTGCCAAAATCATCCATGGCTGGCTGCCGCAATATGAGGTTTGGGAAATCGGCGTGACGTTGATGGCGGTGCTGACGGGCATTAACCTTATGTCCGCGCGCTCTTATGGCGAATTTGAATTCTGGTTTGCCTCGACGAAAGTTGTCGCCATTCTGGTCTTCATCCTTGTTGCGGCTGCCTATGCCTTTGGCTTGACCTCTCCGGCCGGGCCGACATTTGCGAACCTGACGGCCCATGGCGGTTTTGCACCGGCCGGGATTGCGGCGATTTTTGCCGGGGTGGCGACAACCATCTTCTCGCTGTGCGGCGCTGAGATTGCGACGCTTGCCGCTGCCGAGTCCGAAGAAGGTAAGCAGACCATTGCCCGCATGACCATTTCGGTATCGGTGCGGATTCTGGTGTTTTTTGTGCTGTCGATCCTGATGATCGTATCGGTGGTTCCCTGGACCGATATTGAGGTTGGGGTGTCGCCCTTTGCGCACGCCTTGCGGGTGATGGGCTATCCGGCGGCTGATCTCATCATGAATGCCATTGTGCTTGTCGCTGTGCTGTCCTGCCTGAATTCAGGAATTTATATCACGTCGCGGGCGATGTTCGGCTTGGCCCAAAATGGGGATGCCCCGCAGTCCTGCGTTGTGCTGAGCCGGTCGCGCGTGCCGACGCGCGCGATCCTGATCGCCAGCCTGTTCAGCTATGGCGCCTTGGCCGCCTCCATCCTGGCGCCGGACCGGGTGTTCAATTTCCTCGTCACATCGTCCGGCGCGATCATGCTCTTCATCTATCTGATCATCGCCTATGCGCAGCTGCGCCTGCGCGCGCGGTTCGAAGCGGAAGATCCCTCTGCCTTGCAGATCCGCATGTGGCTTTATCCCTTTGGGACATGGGCAGCCATGGCTGGGATGATCGGCGTACTGGTGCTGATGGGGCTTTCGGATGTGCATGCCAGCGAGCTGTGGGCCAGCGTCCTTGTGGCGACCGGCTTCCTGATCGCCTACGCCATTAAGAAGCAGGTGCAGCGCTAACGGGATCGCGCAGAATTTTTCCGATCGCGATATTCTTTTCAATGGCGCGATCTGTGGTGGCCACTGCATAAGTGCTGCCGGAGTATATCGGAGCAGAGAGATGACTTTGGGAAATGATCCGCTGGCCGCCTTGTGGATGCCGTTCACTGCCAATCGCGCCTTCAAGGCACATCCGCGCCAGCTCGTCGCGGCCAAGGACATGCATTATGAAAGCGCCGATGGCCGCCAGATACTGGATGGTACGGCCGGGCTATGGGCGGTCAATGCGGGCCATTGCCGCCCCTCCATTGTCGAGGCCATTCAGAAAACAGCTGCTGCCCTGGATTATGCGCCGCCCTTTCAGCTGGGGCACCCATTGTCGTTTGAACTGGCCAGCCGCATCGCTGCGCTGATGCCGCAGGGCCTGGATCGCGTATTTTTCACCAATTCCGGGTCGGAATCGGTGGATACAGCGCTTAAAATTGCGCTCGCCTATCAACGCGCCCGGGGTGAAGGCACGCGCACGCGCCTGATTGGCCGGGAACGCGGTTATAATGGCGTTGGCTTTGGCGGCATTTCGGTTGGCGGTATCGTCAATAATCGGCGTCAATTCGGGACGTTGCTGACAGGCGTTGACCATCTGCCCCATACCCATAATCTGGCGCATAATGCGTTTTCAAAGGGGCAGCCGGCCTGGGGCGGGCATCTGGCCGATACGCTGGAATCGATCATTGCCCTGCATGGCGCGGAAACAATCGCGGCCGTCATCGTAGAACCCATGGCGGGATCAACCGGGGTGCTTGTGCCGCCCGTGGGTTATCTTGAAAAGCTCAGAGAAATTACAAAGAAGCACGGCATCGTATTGATTTTTGACGAAGTTATTACCGGCTATGGCCGTGTTGGCGGGGCGACCGCCGCGGGCACGCTGGGCGTGACGCCGGACATGATCACCATGGCCAAGGGGCTGACAAACGCCGCTGTGCCGATGGGCGCGGTGGCGGTGAGCCGGCATATTCATGATGGCGTGGTCGATGGTGCGCCAGACGGGATCGAACTGTTCCACGGCTATACCTATTCGGGCCATCCGCTGGCCGCGGCCGCCGGCATCGCCACGCTGGATCTCTATCAATCCGAAGGGATTTTTGAACATGCCCAGTCGCTGCACGGCTATTGGCAAGAGGCGGTACACAGCCTGAAAGGGCGTCGGCACATCATCGATATCCGCAATATGGGGATTGTGGCCGGGATTGAGCTTGAACCGCGCCCCGGCGCGCCCACCAAAAGGGCGATGGAGCTGTTCCACAAATGTTTCGACGCCGGGCTGCTCGTCCGCGCCACGGGGGACATTATTGCATTGTCGCCGCCGCTTATTCTGGAAAAGCCGCATATCGATGAAATGGTCGGGCGGATCGCCGATATTATCGAAACGATCGATTAGACGTTTTGATGGCGCTGACTGATCTCATCCACAGCAACATCGGCCTTTATTCGGCGCTGTTTTTCTTTTTGTTGCTGGGGATTGAGTTGGCGGCGATCAAGCTGTGGCGGGCGCGCGGCAAAATGCCCGCCAAAGATGCGCTCACGGGAATCGCAACCGGCGTCCTCAGCGATCCGATCAATGGCTTTTCCGCCTTCATTACGCTTGGTATTTTGGCGCTGGTGGCGCCATTTCAAATCGTGACGCTGCCGGTGACGATCGGCACGTTTTTGCTGTGCTTTTTTCTCGATGATTTGCGCTTTTATTGCCACCACCGGGTTGCCCATCGGTGCCGCTGGGTCTGGGCGATGCATGTCGTCCATCATTCAAGCGAGGAATATAATCTGGCCGTTGCGCTGCGGCAGGGCTGGACGAAGCACTTCACCGGCACCATGCTCTTTAAAATTCCGCTGGTCCTTGTCGGCTTTGATCCGGTGATGGTCACATTTTGTGGCGTGCTGAACGCGAGTTTTCAGTTCATGCTGCACACCGAAACGGTGCATAAACTGCCGCGCTGGGTGGAGTTTATCTTTAACACGCCGTCGCATCACCGCGTCCATCACGCCACCAATCCGCGCTATCTGGACGCCAATTATGCGGGGACCTTCATCATCTGGGACCGGCTGTTCGGCAGCTTTGTTGCCGAAGATG
>JBJOJQ010000006.1:0-6081 GCA_046046525.1 Pseudomonadota bacterium | reverse complement strand
ATCGGGTTGATGCCAAGGCCGGCCTGACGAATGGCCTTTTCCACCGGCGTCACGTTCGACTTATCCCAGACCTGCACCGACAAAAGGCGTGGTTCCGGGGCCGACACGGTCGCCACCTGATTGATCGGCATCATCGC
Organism: Pseudomonadota bacterium; assembly: GCA_046046525.1. GTDB lineage: Bacteria > Pseudomonadota > Alphaproteobacteria > Sphingomonadales > Sphingomonadaceae > Aquisediminimonas. The sequence continues at coordinate 5,944 of JBJOJQ010000006.1, read as the reverse complement.
GCCGTAAACTTCAACCTGAATGGGATCGAGCAGCGCGGTATTCGCGCGGCCGGTCCGCAGACCCGAAAGATCGCTTTTCAGCGATTCAACCGCGCCGTGCATCCGGCGTTCGATATCGGCCTTGTCATAGGCTGGCATGGTCCTGCTCCCTTAAGCTTGATTGGTGACGATCGTGGCTGTGCCCTCGCCCGCCAGAACACGGGCCAGATTGCCCTCTTCGCGGATCGAAAACACAACGATCGGAATATGATTATCACGGCAAAGTGCCACGGCACTTGCGTCCATAACCTTCAGATTATCGGAAAGAACGGTGTCAAAGCCGACGCGATCATAGCGTTTGGCCGTGGGGACGATCTTTGGATCGGCATCATAGACGCCGTCCACGCTTGTTCCCTTGAACAGCGCATCGCATTTCATTTCGGCCGCGCGCAGCGCCGCGCCGCTATCGGTGGTGAAATAGGGGCTGCCGACACCAGCTGCAAAAATGACGACACGACCCTTTTGGATATGACGTTCGGCACGCCGGCGGATCACGGGTTCACACACCTGATCCATCTGGATCGCGGATTGGACCCGCGTGTCCACGCCCAGCTGTTCCAGCGCGTTCTGCATCGCCAGCGCATTCATGACGGTGGCGAGCATGCCCATATAATCGGCCTGGGCGCGATCCATGCCCTTGGCGGCGCCGGCCATGCCGCGAAAGATGTTGCCGCCGCCAATGACGAGGCACAGTTCAAAGCCCGCATCCTTGGCGGCTTTCACCTCTTGCGCCATGCGGGCAACGGTTTCGGGTTGGATGCCAAAGGGCTGATCGCCCATCAGAACTTCGCCAGAAAGCTTCAGGAGAATGCGTTTGAAGCCGGGGCGCGACATAGTCGAAGGTTCTCTCTTGAAAGGCGAAATAAGGACGCTTGGCGCGCACCCTAATGCGGGTGCGCGCCCTTGCCAAGCGGGGGTTTAGATACCCGCCGCAGCCGCGACTTCTGCCGCGAAATCGCTTTCGGCCTTTTCGATGCCTTCGCCGAGCTGGAAGCGGACATAGTCCTTCAGCACGATCGGCGTGCCGGCTTCCTTGCCAGCAGCGGCGACAACGTCCGAAATCTTCGTCTTGCCGTCCATCACGAACAGCTGGTTCAGCAAGGCGTTTTCCTTGACGAACTTGGCAACTGCGCCATCGACCATCTTGGCGATGACTTCAGCCGGCTTGCCGCTTTCAGCAGCCTTTTCAGCCGCAATCTTGCGTTCACGTTCAATCGTGTCGGCAGGAATGCCGCTTTCGTCGAGCGCAAGCGGGAATGCCGCTGCGACATGCATGGCCAATTGCTTGCCCAGTGCTTCAAGCTTGTCGGTCGCAGCTTCGGATTCCAGCGCCACGAGAACGCCGATCTTGCCCATGCCCGGCGTCACCTGATTATGGACATAGGCCACAACCGCACCCTTGCTGACCGACAGACGGCGCGCACGACGCAGCGTCTGATTTTCACCGATGGTGGCGATGTTGTTGGTGAGCGCTTCGGCCACCGTGCCGCCCGCCGGATAGGCTTCATTGGCGAGCGCCGCGACATCATCACCCTTGGCGAGCGAGATCTGCGTGACGTTGCGCACAAATTCCTGGAACTGTTCGTTCTTGGCAACAAAGTCCGTTTCGGAGTTCACTTCAACCGCAGCGCCGGTCGTGCCGCTCACCGCGACGCCCACCAGACCTTCGGCCGCCGTGCGGCTCGACTTCTTAGAGGCCGTTGCAAGGCCCTTGGCACGCAGCCAATCAACGGCGGCTTCCATATCGCCATTGGTTTCGGCCAGCGCCTTTTTGCAGTCCATCATGCCTGCGCCAGACTTTTCGCGCAGGTCCTTGACCATCGACGCAGTAACTTCTGCCATGTTCTTGTCCTTTCGGTTCTAAATGCCGTCACCCCCGCCGCAGCGGGGGTTCATGGATCACGCCATGTGGCGCGCTATGACGTCCCGATCAGGCGGGACGGACGGGAAATTGATCAGGCGTCAGCGAGAACGGCTTCAGCCGGCGGCTCGTCCATCGCACCCAGGTCGGCACCGCGCGCGGCTGCACCCTGCTGGCCACCACGTGTGGCCGCCGTGGCAATCGCTTCGCAGTAAAGACGAATGGCGCGGCTGGCGTCGTCATTGCCGGGAACCGGGAATGAAATGCCATCGGGCGAAACGTTGGAATCGAGAATGGCAACGACCGGAATGCCAAGCACATTCGCTTCCTTGATCGCCAGTTCTTCCTTGTTGGCGTCGATCACGAACATCACGTCCGGAATGCCGCCCATATCGCGGATACCACCCAGCGACAGTTCCAGCTTGTCGCGTTCGCGCGTCATCTGGAGGACTTCCTTCTTGGTGAAGCCCGATGTGTCACCCGACAGAGTTTCTTCCATCGACTTCAGGCGCTTGATCGAACCGGAAATGGTCTTCCAGTTGGTCAGCATGCCGCCCAGCCAGCGGTGGTTGACAAAATGCTGGCCCGAGGCGCGGGCTGCGTCTGCAATCGGGCCTTGGGCCTGACGCTTGGTGCCAACGAACAGAACCTTGCCGCCACGCGCGGCCGTCTGCGACACGAAGTCGAGGGCGCGGGCAAACAGCGGAACCGTCTGCGACAGATCAAGAATATGCACGCCGTTGCGGTCACCAAAGATGTAAGGCTTCATCTTCGGGTTCCAGCGGTGCGTCTGGTGGCCAAAATGCGCACCTGCTTCAAGCAATTGGTGCATCGTGACAGTCGGTGCTGCCATGGGATAGTCTCCTTCCGGTTGGTCCACTGAGAGGCGAGAACGAAGCAAGCGCTTCGCACCGGTTTATGTGCCTCCCATGCGGGATTGAGGCGCGCCCCTTAGCGCGCGTGGCGGGGCTTGGCAAGCCTTGGGCCGATTACGGCAATCCCAAGGCTTTGTGTGTCTGCAACGACAGTCGCCATTTGGGATTGTCCATCACAAAGCGGATCGCCGCGGCAAGATTATGGTCACGCGCGTCGCTGTCCATCGGCTGGATCAGGAAATGGTCAAAATCCCAGTCTTGCATGGCCTGCCAATCGCTGCCCGGTTGTGGCCAGACCAGCTTCAGCTCATGGCCCCGCCGCTGCACAACCGTGCTGCCAGCCTTTGGGCTGATGCACAGCCAGTCAATGCCGGGCACGGCAGCCATCGTCCCATTGCTCTCCACACCAATTTCAAACCCGCGATCATGCAGGGCGGCGATCAACGCCGTGTCGAGTTGCAACATCGGCTCGCCACCGGTGATGACAATATAGGGCCGCCCATCGCCCGGCGTGCCCCACAGGCCCAGCACCCGGTCTGCCAGGGCATCGGCATCGGCATATTTGCCGCCATTTTCGCCATCTGTGCCGACAAAATCCGTGTCACAAAATTGGCAGATGGCGGTGGCCCGGTCTTGTTCGCGCCCGGTCCACAAATTGCATCCGGCAAAGCGCAAAAACACGGCCCGACGCCCGGCCTGCGCGCCTTCCCCTTGCAGGGTCAGGAAGATTTCCTTGACCGCATAGGTCATGGCACGACCGCATAATCGGTCGGATCGGGAACACCGGCATCGACAAAGCCCTTATGCCGCAAGCGGCAGCTATCGCATTCCCCGCAATGACGCAGATCATCCGTCGGGTCATAGCAGGACCAGCTCAACCCCATATCAACACCCAAGGCTTCGCCCGCGCGCACGATATCGGCCTTGGTCATCGCGACAAGCGGGGTATGCACCTGAAAAGGATCGCCTTCGACGCCCGCTTTGGTCGCCAGATTGGCCATAGCTTCAAATGCGGCGATAAATTCTGCCCGGCAATCGGGATAGCCGGAATAATCAAGCGCATTGACACCAATGGCAATGTCACGCGCGCCCACGGCTTCTGCCCAGCCGAGACACAAGGACAGGAAAATCGTGTTGCGCGCAGGCACATAGGTGATCGGAATGCCGGCCCCTACCCCATTTTTCGGCACAGCAAGGCCCGTATCGGTTAAGGCTGAGCCGCCAAAGGTTGAGAGATCCAGCGGCAAGACGACATGGCGCTCTGCCCCCAAGGCCGCCGCCACCCGTGCTGCGGCCTGCAACTCAATGCGATGGCGCTGGTTATAATCAATCGTCAGGGCAAAAACCCGCCAACCAGCGGCCCGGGCCATGGCCGCAACAACCAGCGAGTCGAGGCCGCCCGAAACAAGCGCGACAAGCGCGCCACCCTGTGGTGCCGAAGGAAATGTCATGGCCGCCAGCTAAAGCCTGTTCCGGCGTCTTTCAAGAAAAGCGGCCAAAAAAGAAACGGGCCGCCCGCGAGAACAGCCCGTTAGTCTTCCTTCAGAAGGGATCGGAAGCCACCATGAAAAGACTTCTCTCTCGCCTTAACCGCAGAAGATTAACGCGCCCCTAATGCCAAACGCGCCTTATCGCGCGGTCAGGCAATTGCCGATCCGCCGACCTTCAAACTTCATCTGAAACGGCCGCTGTGACACAAGTCCCTGTGTATCAATCTGAACCAGGCGCGCGGTTTCAACGCGAATGCTGGTCTGCCCGCTGCCAGCCCCGGCACAGCTATAATGGACGGTCGCTTCGGTCTGCGCGTTGGAAATCGGGAAGCGTTTGCACGCCAGGCCCGGATGGGCGAGCTGCAACAGGACAGCCGGGTCGGTGATGCACATCGTCTTGCTGCCATCGCGGACATCCTTGGCCTTGATATCCCATAGGCCGAGTTCAATTTTTTGGAGGGCCTGAAAAGGCTGGCCTTCGGGCGCAGCCGCGCCAAGGCACAGTAGCGCCAACAGGGCAACGCCAATGCCGCGCTGTTTGGGCAAAATGATCTGTGTCATGGCATGCTCCATTCTTATTCCTGGCAGCTCCACAGACCCAATATAAGCATGGATGCGCGAGATGAAAGATGGGGCCGGCATCCACCGGCGCCCAAGATCAGATCTGAACCGGGAAGATCTTGGAACAAAAAGCACAATCGACCGAAACGACGCCCTTTTCATCCGCCATGTCTTTGCGCTCATTCTCCGGAAATCGCAGAATGACAGAGCGGACATGCTCTGCGTCACACCGACACCCTTTAGCCAAGGGGGTCGCATCCAGAATGCGGACTTCATCCTCATCGTGGAACAAGCGCCACACAAGATCTTCCAAAGGCAGATCGGGCCGGGTCAGTTCATCGGCCGAAATCGTCTGGGCGATGGCGGCGACATGTTCCCATTCGGGGTGATCATGGCGCGTATGCAGCCGTTCCCGCCCGACTTCGCCTTCGGGCAGATGCTGAACGAGAATGCCGCCAGCGATATCACCCGATAAGGATGCACGGACCAGACTTGGGATTTGTTCAGACTGGGCAAAATAATGCTCAATCGCGGCACACAGGCTATCGCCTTCCAGCGGAACAATGCCCTGATACCGCTCTTTGGTGACGGCCTGATCAAAGGTAATCGCCAGATAGCCCGTGCCAAAAAGGGCCGCCAGATCGGGATCATGCGGCAAGGCGGCAATTTTTTCGGCATCGTGCTTTACATAGCCGCGAACCTCACCCCCCTTATAATCGCACACCAGCAGCTCAATCGCGCCATTTTCGGTCTGCGCCTGCATGGTCATCTGGCCATCATCCGACTTCAGCGTTGTGCCCAACAGCGCGGCAATCACCAGCGCCTCGGCCAACAGCTTTTCAACCGCCGGTGGGTATCCATGGGCGGCCAGCACCTGTTCCAGCACTGGCCCCATGCGGACCACGCGCCCGCGCGCATGGCGGCTGGCGATCGTAAAGCCCAGAACGCGGTCAATTTCCCCCATCACAGGCGCCCCAATGCCCAAAGGAGGATCGACTTTTGGGCATGGATCCGGTTTTCGGCCTCATCCCAGATCATGGATTGCGGGCCATCGAGCACAGCGTCGGTGGCTTCCTCACCGCGATGGGCGGGCAGGCAATGCAAGAAGCGGGCATCCG
>JBJOJQ010000120.1:0-13360 GCA_046046525.1 Pseudomonadota bacterium | reverse complement strand
CGCGCCACCTGATCCTCCAGCGCGGCGTAAGAAAAAATTACCTTGCCCGCTTTAAGGGCAATGTCGCCGGGGCGCCCGCGCAACAGCAGATGGTCCAGCGGCGCTGCAACCTGGTCAGGGGAATGCACCTGTTTTCCTTTCGGCCCAAAACAGGATTTGGCTTAAGGCAATGCTGGTTAAGGACGCGTTGTGGACACCCGGCGATCATGGCATCGCCCCGCCGCCGTGCGCGGCCTTGGGTGATGCTGCGGCCACGCCGGATTTATGCGACACGCCGGACTGGTTTCAGCTGGTGGCCAAGCATCTGGTTCCCCCTGTCACCGCGATAACGCTGACCGATGACCGGGCCGCCCATGGCGCAATGCTCTGCCTTGCGCGGGCGGGTCCGCGCCGGATGATGGGACTGACCAACTGGTACAGCCCCTGCTTTCGCCCGGTTTTTTCAGGCGACTGCGCGATGGACGCCCGCATCGCCGCGATAAGCCGCTTCGGACAATATCTCACATCTATGACACATAAGATTGATTTTACGTTGATTCCTGAAAGTGACGGCAGCCGCCATATCCTGGAAGCCGGATTGCGCCAGGCCGGTTGGCGCGTGACCGCCACGCCCCATAAGGGCCATTGGTTCAGCCATTTTGACACACCGGATTTTGACCGTTTTTGGGCCGCGCGCCCCGGCGCCTTGCGCCATACGCATGACCGCAAAAGCGCGAAATATCCTTTGGACTGTGCTGTTTACGCCGCATTTTCCGATACCCTTTGGGCTGAATATGCGGCCGTTTATGCGGCCAGTTGGAAACCCGCCGAAGGGGACCCCGCATTTCTCAGGGATGTCGCACGCTATGCCTCTGATATCGGCGCCTTTCGGCTCGGCATCGCCCGGCATGACAGTGTCGCCATGGCCACGCAATTCTGGACGGTCCATCAGGGAAAGGCCCAGATCCACAAACTCGCTCATCGGCAAAGCGCGGCGGCATTTTCAGCCGGGACGCAGCTGTCTGCGGCCATGTTCCGCCATGTTCTGGATGAGGATCGCGCGACATTCATCAGCTTTGGGCCGGGTGATGAGCGTTATAAGCAGGACTGGATGGACCAGCGTGAGCAATTATGGGCGCTCACCTGCTGGCATCCCCGCTTTCTTTATGGCCGCGCTGGCCATATGGCGCACCTTGCCCGCACCCGCTTGGCGGCCTTACGTCAAAGGATCGGCCGATGATCCCCATCGACACAGCCATCCGCCACATCCTGATCAACAGTCTTGGCCTTGATCGTAACCGTGTCTTAAATATTTCCGATAGTGATCTGTTTTTAAACTATTTTTCTGAAATTGATTCCCTGGCGCTCACCAACTTGCTGACCGCGTTGGAAGATCATTTTGGGATCACCATCGACATGGATCATCTTGGCCCAGAGGTCTTTGAAACCTTTGGTCAATTCTGCGCCTTCGTCGCGCAACAGCGGGCACGATGATGATCCAGCCCGATCGCATTGATGGCCATCCGATCCTGAGAACGGACCATAAGTGTGATCATTGGGTCTTCATCCTTCTGCCCATCTTTGACGAAGCCAATCGCCTGCGCCGGACCGCCGTTGAAATGATGCGCCACCTGGCCATGATGGGTGTCGGCTGCTGCCTGCCTGACCTGCCATCGCAAGGTGAGAATGATTTTTATATACATGATTTAACATGGAAATATCTATCCGAATGTGCTGCGCAATTGGCGGCCTCTGCCTGTCCTGATGGTGCGCAGCTGCACGTTGCGTCTTTTCGCAACGCAGCCCTGTTTGATCATCAGATCAAGGCCCAGAGCCATTGGCGCATGAGCCCACAGAGCCTGCCTGATCTCCGTCGATCCATGCGTCACAATACATATAATCTTCAGATATTTGGTGAACATTTCTTACAATCGATGGAAGATAAAACATGCCCTCACCCCCAGCGCTTGCGATCCGTTTTTCTGGCATCAGAAGGCGTTGCCGGGGCGCCGTGTGTCACGGGGCCGCCGATCTGGCTGTGGGCCGAACCGGGTGACGCGCCAAGCCTAACAAAGGCGCTGGCAGAGGATCTTCATCGCTGGGTGACGACATGCGCCAATTCCTAACATTTGCATGTGAAAATAATGCGTTATACGGGAGTCTTGACAATGATACTGCACAAAATGGCCTGCTGATCATTTCGGGCGGGCGCGAGCCGCGTTTTGGGCCACGGCGGATTATGGCGCGGCTGGCGCAGGATCTTGCCCAAGCCGATATTGCCTGTTTTCGTTTTGACCGGCGCGGCATTGGCGACAGCGCGGGCCAGGATCCGGGCTTTGAAGGCGCTGGCCCTGACATCGCGGCGGCGCGCACGGCCTATCGAGCCGCTTGCCCGGCGCTGAAAAAGCTCTGGCTTTATGGCAATTGCGATGCCGCAACCGCCCTTCTCTTGTCGCTCAACATGCATGACGAACCGCTGATCCTGTCCAATATCTGGTTGGGTCATGCGGCGGATGCGCCCCCTTCGGCGCGCCAAATACGCCGCAATCTGATCCGGAAATTGGGGAATGCAGCGGCGTGGCGGCGGCTATGGACCGGCCAAATTCAGGTGCGGCCCCTTTGGCAAAGCCTTGCCCCCTTGTGGACGCGCACGGCGCCTGCGCCACTTGCCCATCGCATCGCCGCTGCGCTGTCATCGGTGCGTAGACCGGTGCATATTCTGCTCTCAACGGGGGATCGAACCGCCCTTGCCTTTCTGGAGGCGTGGCACAGCGATGCGTTCCGGCAGACGCGCGGCAATCCGCATATCCGGATCACCCATATCGCAACGGACAGTCACAGCTTTACCGATGCCGCCGGCTATGCGCAGCTGCACGATCGGCTGTGCGCGCTGTTACGCGGCTGATTGCTGCGCCACAAATTCCGCTTCTGCGAGGAATTTTTCCGCATCGAGTGCGGCCATACAGCCCATGCCCGCCGCTGTGACCGCCTGACGATAGATCTTGTCGGTGACATCGCCCGCCGCGAAAACGCCGGGAATGGCGGTTTTCGTGCTGCCCGTTTCCACAAGCAGATAACCATCCTCATCCATCGGCAAATGGCCAACAAAAACCTCGGTCGCCGGCTTATGGCCAATCGCCACAAAGGCGCCGTCGGTTGCGATATGCGATGTTTCGCCCGTCACCGTATCGCGCAGGTCAACACCCACCAGCACCTCTGGATCGCCCCCGCCCACAAAGCGATCAACGGCCTTGTTCCACAAGATGGTGACATTGGGGTGCGCAAACAGGCGTTCCTGCAGGATCCGTTCTGCCCGCAGGCTGTCGCGCCGATGGATCAGCGTCACGTCATGGCTATGGTTGGTGAGGTACAGCGCCTCTTCCACAGCGGTGTTGCCGCCGCCGATGACAACGACCTTCTTGCCACGATAGAAAAAGCCATCGCAAGTCGCACAGGCCGAAATGCCCTTGCCCTGCAACGCCATTTCGCTGTCCAGGCCCAACCAGCGGGCTTGCGCACCAGTTGCGATGACCAGCGTGTCCGCAATATAGGTATCGCCGCTGTCCCCGGTCAGCGTGAAGGGCCGTTTTGACACATCAAGCGCCGAGATAATGTCCCACATCATGCGCGTGCCCACATGTTCGGCCTGCGCCTGCATTTCTTCCATCAGCCACGGGCCCTGGATCACATCCCGAAATCCGGGGTAATTTTCGACATCGGTGGTGATGGTCAACTGGCCACCGGGTTGCAGGCCCTGCACAACAATGGGCTGCATGCCGGCACGCGCACCATAAATGGCAGCAGACAAGCCAGCCGGGCCAGAACCGATAATCAGCATGCGGGTATGATGGGTCGTTGGCATGGTGCGCCTTCATCCGGAATCATGTTTCAGGAGGCTCGGCCATAAGGCCGTCCCTATGCGTTTTGCAATGGGCAGCACCGGCTTTTACGGCATCTGTAACTTGCCCAGGGGCGCTTTGCCGCTCTTGTCCCGAAATCGCGATGAGATTATGGAAAACAAGACAGCCGAACGCCCGGACGGCAGCGCCTGCCCTGACGTGGCGTCGGCTTTTGCACCAACCGCCCATGGGTCGCCCATATGTCTTCAGATGCGCTGCATCGCTGCATTCATGTCGTTGATGATGATGCCATTGTGCTCGATTCACTGATGCTGTTGCTGCGGGTCATGGGGGAAAAGGCGGTCGCCTATCCGTCCGGCAAGATGTTTCTGGAAACGGCCAAGATCGCCGCCCCTGACATTGCATTATTTGATCTGCAGATGCCGGACCTTGATGGCTTCGCCCTTTTTGGCCGGTTTCGCGCGCACCACCCCGATACGCCAGTGATCCTGATGACGGGCCATGGCAATGCCAAGGTGGAACAGGACGCCATGGCGCGGGGCTTTCGCCATGTGCTGCATAAGCCCTTTAGCGAAACTGAACTGAAGCAGGCCCTTGACGCCTAGGTCCCGGCAGACCGATAGAGTTTGTTAGTCTTTTTTTGGAACACAGGGCCGCTGGCCGATCGACTGTGCGGGGACCCCAAATGTCAGAAATTGCGCAAAAACCAGTTGTCCTTGTGACCGGCGGCGCGGGCTATATCGGCAGCCATGCCGTGCTGGCGTTGAAAGACGCAGGATGGCCGGTGGTTGTGATCGACAATCTGACGACCGGTTTCCGCTGGGCGGTGCCGGATGATGTGCCCTTTGCGCAAGGCGATGTTGGCGACATGGCCTTTGTCAGCACCCTTTTGGCGACGCATAATATTGGCGCGATCCTGCACTTTGCCGGATCAATCATTGTGCCGGAATCGGTTGAAAACCCTCTGAAATATTATCGCAACAACACCGCCAACACCCGCGCCTTGATTGAGGCGGCGGTCACGGCGGGCGTTGCGCATTTCATTTTTTCATCGACCGCGGCAACCTATGGCATTCCAGACGTTGTGCCCGTGTCTGAAGATGCGCCAAAATCCCCCATCAACCCTTATGGCATGTCGAAATTAATGACAGAGGCCATGCTGGCCGATGTCGCCAAGGCGCACCCGATGAATTTCTGCGCCCTGCGCTATTTCAACGTGGCCGGGGCCGATCCACAGGGTCGGTCAGGCCAATCCACCGCCGGGGCCACACATCTGATCAAGGTTGCGGTCGAGGCGGCCCTTGGCAAGCGCAGCCATGTCAGCGTGTTCGGGACCGATTATGAAACGCCCGATGGCACCGGCGTGCGCGATTACATCCATGTTGCCGATCTCGCCGCAGCGCATGTGCTGGCGCTGGAGGCGCTGATCGCACGGCCAGCGGACAGCATGATCCTGAACTGCGGCTATGGCCGCGGCTTTTCCGTCAACGAAGTGCTCGACGCGGTGGATCGCGTGGCGGGCGTTCAACTTGATCGGCGTATTGAGCCGCGCCGCGCCGGGGATCCGGACGCCTTGATTGCGGATAATCGGCGGATCATGGCATCACTGCCATGGACGCCGCGCCATCAGGATCTGGATGAGATTGTTCGCCACGCCTTGGCATGGGAAATGCAACTCCCCACGCGTCAGACGCGCTAAGCCCTTATCGCGCCAGGGCGGCGGCGGATCGGGCGGCGGCCTCGATCTGCGCGGCATCGGGCGTGCCTTTGCCGACCAGCCAACTGCCCCCGACGCACAACACCGGGTCCAGCGCCAACCAGTCTGGCGCGGTGGCAAGCGTGATCCCCCCTGTCGGGCAGAATTTTGCCTGACCAAAAGGACCGGCAAGCGCTTTCAGCGCCGGAATGCCGCCAGACGCCATGGCCGGGAAGAATTTGAAGTGGCGTAGCCCAAGATCAAGCCCGCGCATGATATCACCGGCATTGGCGATGCCCGGCAAAAAGGGCACGCCGCTGTCAACCGCCGCGCGGCCCAAGGCATCGGTTAAGCCCGGCGACACGATGAATTCTGCACCGGCGCCAATCGCCGCGCGCAAATCGGCAGGGTTCAACACGGTGCCGGCGCCTACAATAGCGCCCTCAACGCGCCGCATTTCGGCAATCACCTCTAACGCGCAGGGCGTCCGCAATGTCACCTCCAGAACGCGCAGGCCGCCCGCGACCAATGCCTCGGCCACAGGTCGGGCGTGGGCCGCATCGTCAATGACCAGCACGGGAATAACGGGCGATGTCCGCATCATCTGTTCAACCGCGTGCATCATCCATGGTCCTTTGCAAACGCCGCTGCGGCCCCGAAAAGTCCGGGCTGAGGGTGCGTAATCAATTTAACGGGTAAAGAGGCCATCAGGGCTTCGAACCGGCCCTTGGCGCGAAAGCGTTCCGCAAAGCCGGACCGCAACAGCGTGTCGCGCAGCCGCAGGCCCAGGCCGCCGGCAATCACCACCGCCTTGCCGCCTTGCGCCAAGGCAATGTCGCCGGCCACGCTGCCCAGCGACAGGCAGAACCGGTCCACAGCCGCGGCTGCCAGACTGTCATCGCCCGACAGGCCAAGCGTCCACAGTGCCTTATCCTGAAGCGAAACGACCGCCCTGCCCTCAATCGCGGCCAGCGCCTCATAAATGTCGATCAGGCCGGGGCCAGACACGACACGTTCCGCCGACACGCGGCGATACCGGTTGCGCAATCGGGCGAGGATGGCATCCTCAATCCCGTCCAGCGGCGCGAAATCAATATGGCCGCCCTCGGTTGCGACAACATGATAGCCACCGCCGCCGCGCCAGACATGGGCCACGCCCAGCCCGGTCCCCGGCCCGATGATGCTGATCGTGCCCGTATCGGGCAGGTCCGCCTCTGGCCCGGTGAGATGGACGAAATGGCTGGCGTCCGCCTGCGCAACCGCATGTCCCACCGCCTCAAAGTCATTGACGAGCACCCATTGATCGACGCCCAGCTTTTCAGGGATCAGCGCCGGTCGAATAATCCAGGGGTTATTGGTGAATTTGATCAGATCCCCCGTCACGGGCGCGGCAATGGCAATCGCCACCGCGCGCGGCAATGGCCCGCCCACGTGGTCGGCAAAGGCTTCCCACGCCGTTTGGAAGGACGCATGCTCCGCCGTCTGCATCGTCACGGCATCGCCAAGGCCGACCACGCGGCCCTGCGCAATCTCTGCCAGAGCAAAGCGGGCATGCGTGCCGCCAATGTCAACGCTGACAATCTGCATCATAGCCCCGCCGCGGCCAGCATGGCTGATCCGCCTTTTTCCGCGCTGTCGGCCTGTGCCCGCATGATCGCAAAAAGTTCACGCCCCAGCCCATCCTCTTGCGCCGGCGCCATGGCGGGCGTCCGCGCCGCCACATCAGCCAATACCGAAATCTCCCCCGTTTGGGCGCACAGGCGCACCAGATCACCATCGGCAATCCGCGCCAAGGGACCGCCGCCCAGTGCCTCTGGCGTGACATGGATGGCCGCTGGCACCTTGCCACTGGCGCCCGACATGCGCCCATCGGTCACCAACGCAACCTTGAAGCCCCGATCTTGCAAAACACTCAGCGCGGGCGTCAGCTTGTGCAATTCAGGCATGCCATTGGCCCGTGGCCCCTGAAAGCGCACGACAACCACGACATCGCGGTCAAGCGCCCCTGCCTTGAACGCCGCCAGAACGCTGTCCTGATCATCAAAAACCCGCGCCGGGGCCTCAATCGTCCAGCGGTCTGGCGCAACGGCGCTGGTTTTGAAGATGGCCCGGCCCAAATTGCCCTGCACCAAACGCATGCCGCCATCGGCTTGAAATGGCGTTGCCGGCGGGCGCAACATGCTGTCATCCCCCGATAGCGCTGGCGCATCCTGCCAGACGAGTTGATCGTCACGCAGAACCGGCTCTTGCGCATAATCCGCAAGATCACCCGTCCCGACCGTCAGAATATCGCTGTGCAACAGGCCGGCGGCGATCAGTTCCCGGATGACAAAGCCCATCCCGCCTGCGGCGTGGAAATGGTTCACATCGCCAGACCCATTGGGATAGACCCGGGCCATCAGCGGCACGGCAGCGGACAGCGCGGCCAGATCTTCCCAATCCAGACTGATGCCGGCGGCGCGCGCGATGGCGGGCAAGTGAATGGCGTGGTTGGTCGATCCCCCCGTCGCCAGCAAGCCGACACAGGCGTTGACGATCGCCTTTTCATCAACGCAGCGCCCCAGCGGGCGATAATCATCGCCGCCCCGGCCAATCTGCGCCACGCGATGCGTGGCCGCGCGGGTCAATTCCGTCCGCAGCTTTGTGCCCGGATTGACAAAGGCCGCCCCCGGCATGTGGAGGCCCATGACCTCCATCATCATCTGGTTGGAATTGGCAGTGCCGTAAAAGGTGCAGGTGCCGGGGGAATGATAGGATGCGGACTCCGCCTCCAGCAATTCGGCCCGACTGGCCTTGCCTTCGGCATAAAGCTGACGGATGCGCTGCTTTTCCTTGTTCGGCAAACCACTGGGCATTGGCCCGGCGGGCACCAAAATGGCGGGCAAATGGCCAAAACGCAGCGCCCCGATCAACAGGCCGGGGACAATCTTGTCGCAAATACCCAGCAGCAACATGCCTTCAAACATCGCATGGCTCAGCCCGATGGCGGTGCCCATCGCGATATTATCGCGGCTGAACAGCGACAATTCCATGCCGAGCTGCCCCTGTGTCACACCATCGCACATGGCCGGCACGCCACCCGCCACCTGCGCGGTTGCGCCCACTTCACGGGCGAACAGCTTGATCGCTTCGGGGTATCGGGCATAGGGCTGATGCGCGGACAGCATGTCGTTATAGGCGGTGACGATCCCGATATTGGGGGCATGGCCCGCCTTGATCGCGTCCTTATCCGCCTCTGCCGCGGCAAAGCCGTGTGCCAGATTGCCGCACGACAACCGCGGGCGGCCAAGGCCCTGTTCTGCTTCGCGCGCGATCATGTCCAGATATCGCTGACGGCTGGTCCGGCTGTTGGCGATAATCCGGTCCGTCACCCGTGCGATTTCGGGATGCAGATCAGTCATGCCAGGTCACTCCATCGCGTTCCACAAGGGCAATGGCCGATGAAGGCCCCCAACTGCCAGCGGTATATGTCTTTGGGGACACGCCATGATCGGCCCAGCCGGCGCGAATGCTGTCAATCCACTGCCACTGCGCCTCCACCTCATCGCGCCGGACGAACAGGGTCTGATCGCCCTCAATCAGGTCCAGCAACAAACGTTCATAGGCAACCCGCTTGCGCGCGCCGGCAAAGGCATTGGGCATCGATATGTCCAGCGGCACTTCGCGCAAGCGCACACCGCCGCGATCCAGCCCGGGCAATTTCGCCATCACCGACAAACGGATATTTTCCTGCGGCTGAATACCGATGATCAGGCGGTTCGGCTCTGCCTTGGCGCCCTGCCCCGCAAAGATCGAATGGGGAACCGCCTTGAATTGAATAACAATTTCCGTCTTGCGTTCGGGCAAGCGTTTGCCGGTCCGCAGGTAAAAGGGCACGCCCTTCCAGCGCCAATTATCGATATGGGCCTTCAACGCCACAAAGGTTTCGGTGCCGGAGTCATGGCCAAGTTCAGTGTCATATCCCGGCACGGCGACGCCCCCAATGGCGCCAGAGCCATATTGGCCGGTCACGCTTTCCCCATCGTGCAAGCGGCGCAACGACCGCAGCACCTTCACCTTTTCATCGCGCACCGAGGTTGCGTCAAAACTGGCCGGTGGCTCCATCGCGACCAGCGCCAACAGCTGCAGCATATGGTTTTGCACCATATCACGCAGCGCACCCGCCCCATCGTAAAAGCCAACCCGGCCCTCCAGCCCGACGGTTTCGGCAACGGTGATCTGCACGTGATCGATATGGCTGCTATTCCACAGCGGTTCAAACAGCACATTGGCAAAGCGCAGGGCCAGCAAATTCTGGACCGTTTCCTTGCCCAGATAATGATCGATCCTGAAAATCCGGTCCTCTGTAAAGGCTGCGGACACGGCGTTGTTGATCATCGCGCTGGATTGCAGATCCGTCCCCAACGGCTTTTCCAGCCCGATCCGGCTTGTCGCACCGGCCAGGCCAGACGCAGCCAGACCGGCAATGGTCTGTTCAAAAAGCGACGGCGCGGTCGACAAAAATATGGCAACGCCATTGCGCGCCTGCCCTACTTTTGCGGCCAATGCCGGAAACTGGTCTGGCTGGGTTGCATCCAGCGTCTGATAGGTCAGCCGCGGCAGAAAATCAGCAATGGCAGCCTTGCGATCCTCTGGCAGATAACGGTCAAGTGCTGCGGCGGCAAAGCGGCGAAAATCCTCATCATCATGATCGGACCGGGCTGTGCCGATGATCTGCAAGTCGGCGGGCACAAGGCCGTCAGCGTGCAACGCGCATAAGGACGGCAACAACATCCGCTGCGAAAGATCGCCAGTAGCGCCAAACAGGACCAACTTATCGGCCAGGAAAGCCATGTGCCATCCACCCCTTTTGTGATGCGACCGCCCCTAAGCTGTTTTGGCGCAGACACAAGAATTGTGCATACGGATGCACAGCGATCCGCGACGACAAGGCTTTGGCATAACCCCGGGATTAAGGGGCGTAGGCGCGGATAAATATCTCAACGGCAAGATCAACCTCGGCCCAAACCTCATCCTGCGCGGGCAGGTCTGCCGCGCCGATCAGCACCTGTTGAAACCGCCCGGACTGACACAGGCCAATAAAATGCCGCGCCGCCATCACCGGATCAGCCGAACGCAGATGGCCCCGGTCCATTTGCCCGGCGAGCCAATCGCCAATGCGCTGATGCCCCCGCCGGGGGCCGCGTTCGTACAAAAGGACGCCCAATTCAGGAAAGGGCGCCGCCTCACCCGCGACAAGCCTGTGCAACGCCACAATTTCAGGCTGAAAGATGGTGGCCATCAGCGACTGGCCAAAGGTTGTCAGTACCTGCCGCACCAGCCCGTCATCGGGCAAAGGCAAGCGCAGGGCCGCGCCATATTGATCGACCAGATCATCCACAACCGCGCTGAACAGATCATTTTTATTGCGGAAATAGGTCCATAGTGTCGTTTTCGAACCGCCAAGCCGCGCCGCAATGGCCGACATGGTCGTGCCGCCATAGCCCGTTTCGAAAAAGGCGTCCCGCGCCGTCGCCACAATGTGCTGGCGTCGTTGGTCTTTCCGCTCTGCCTGACGCTCTTCCATCTCAACCGTACTAGGTCGTATCATTTCGATTGACAAGCATGGGTGTGGCGGCCATTTCGCAACCGTACCATGCAGTACGGATGCCTCCCTTTTCGCCGAGCGGTTGCGCTTATGGCCCTGGCCAGCCTGTCCGGCTGTGCGCTGTCGTCTGGGGATCGCCCCACACCGAAAAGCCTTGCGACATTGGCGGCGGATCAAAGCCTGGCCGGCGCGCAAGGGACATTTCCCGATGCCACCTGGTGGGATCGGTATCAGGACCCGGCCTTGACGGCGCTGATGGCAGAGGCGCTGGCTGCATCCCCCGATATGGCGCTTGCAACAGCGCGGATTGCGGCGGCGGATGCCTTGGCAACGCAAGCGGGCGGCGCGCTGTGGCCCGCACTTGGCATTGAAGGATCAGCGGGCGGCGCCAAGCAAAGCTATAATATGGGCATACCAGCGGAATTTGTACCCAAAGGCATCGTCAGCACGGGCCAAATCGCCGGGCGCATGGGCTTTAATCTCGATATATGGGGCCGCAATCGCGCCGCATTGGCCGCAGCACGTGGCGAGGCAGAGGCCGCCCGCGTCGATGCAGCACAGGCCCGCCTGCTCCTGACAACAAGCGTCGCCAGCGCCTGGGCAGATTATGCGCAGGTGCTGCGCGCGCGCGACATCGCGGCGGAGGCTGTCCGCGTTCGCAGCCAGACCGAAAGCTTGACCCAGGCCCGCCTGACGGCGGGGATTGACGGCCAGTCTGACCTAGAGCTGGCAAAATCACGCGCGGCGGCGGCACAGGCCGATTTGGCCGCCGCAGACGAAGCGCTGAGCCTGACGCGCAATCGGATTGCTGCTCTTTTGGGGGCCGGGCCAGATCGCGGGGCCACCCTTCCCCGCCCAGCGCTGACCGAACAGGGCGTCCCGCCTTTGCCAGATCGTCTGGCGGCCGAACTTTTGGGGCGGCGGCCCGATATCGTTTCGGCACAGTTGCGCGTTGATGCAGCGGGCCAGCGGATCAAAATGGCGCAGCGCGATTTCTACCCGAATATCAATCTGACAGCCTTGGTGGGGGTGCAGGCGCTGGGACTGGCCAATCTTTTTGATCAAGGTTCCTCCACTGCCAATTTCGGGCCAGCGTTGAGCCTGCCGCTGTTCGATGGGGGCCGGCGGCTTGGACAATATCGCGGCGCGACCGCCGGTTATGCCGAGGCTGTGGCGCGCTATGACCAGATCCTGATTACCGCGTTGCGGGAAACGGCAGACGCCATTGCATCGCGGCAAGCCATTGAAACACGGCGCATCCACCTGCGCACCGCCTCTGATGCCGCGCAACAATCGGCACAGCTCGCCCAAATGCGGTATCGTGCCGGCATCGGCAATATGTTGCAGGTGAATGCCGCTGAAGACGCCGCTCTGGCGGCCCGCCGGGCCCTGTCCGACACAGAGGCGCGCGCCATGCTTTACGACATTGCGTTAATCCGCGCGCTTGGCGGCGGCTTTCAGGCCCCGAACCCGCAGAAAGATGGAAATCGTCCATGACCGACCCGGCCCTTGACCCTGCGACAGAGGCGCAGCCGAACCCCGAAGCCCTTGAAAAGCGGCGCAAGCTGTTGCGCATCTTTGTCCTGTCGGTGCTTGGCATCGCGGCACTCTGGGGCATTTGGTATGTGCTGACACAGGCCGGGCGGGTGCATACCGACAATGCCTATGTTGGCGCCGATATTGCGATTGTGACGCCGCTTGTCTCTGGCCCTGTCAAAGAGGTGCGCGTTGGCGGCACGCAGCTGGTTAAAAAAGGCGATATCCTCGTCATTCTGGACGATGCAGACGCGCGCGTTGACCTTGCCAATGCAGAAGCCATGCTGCGCCAGGCCCAACAGCGGTTTCGGCAGACGTCGGCTGGCAACACGGCACTTGAGGCCCGGCTGAGCGCACGCGCCGCCGATATGGCGCAGGCCCGCGCCCGCGTTGCTGCCGCCGAAGCAGATTATACCAAAGCCAAAACCGCTCTGGACCGACGCGACGCACTGGCCCCTGCCGGTGCCATTTCCGCGGAAGAATTGACCAGCGCCCGCGCCATGGCGCACCAGGCCAAGGCAGCCCTGGACCAAGCCCGAGCCAGCCTGACGGCGGCGATGGCGACACAAGCCTCCGCCGTCGGGGATCTGGCGGCCAACCGGGCATTGACCGATGGCGTCACCGCAGACACGGCCCCCGATGTGGCCGCCGCCCGGGCACGCCTGCAACAGGCCCGGCTTAACCTTGCGCGCACCGTCATTC
>JBJOJQ010000018.1:0-7882 GCA_046046525.1 Pseudomonadota bacterium | reverse complement strand
ACCAAAACCCGCGAAAGCATTGAGGTGCGCTGCATCGCCTTTTTCGAATAAGCGGCCTGTTCCCCGGCGAAGGATCGTGTAAGGGCGCTGCGCTGCGGGGAAGGGGACGGGCATGGCCTTGGGACAGATCTGGGTTTTGGCAATGGCGGCTGGGGCAGCGCCTATGGTGGCCGCGCCACCGCCAGCGCCGGCATTGACGCACTGCGCCCCCGGGGAAATTGCGCTGTTCAGCAGCCAGATGGGCCTGTCTGTCTGGAACGACGCACGCACCCGCAAAAAGCTGAAAGGGGACAAGATCTTGTCCCTGTGTGTGGACCGGATGCCAGCCCCCAAGAAGCTGGCCGTGCGGTTTGGCAAGCCGGGCGTGGTTGAGCTGGAGGCCGCAAGCCCGGCCACCAAATTTCGCCTGACGCAGCAGGATGTGGGGGGCGGTGAAAGCTGGACCGCCCTGTCCTTTGACGCAGCCGGTGCCAGCTGGTCCTTTGTGCAGCCCGAAGGTGGCGATGCGCGCGATGCTTTTTTGATCGTGGCGAAAAACGCGGTGTTCATCGCGCGGAGTGAGGCCATATCCGAAGGCGCGCACTGGGCGCTTTTCCCCAAGAAATTCGGGAAGAAAAAGACCCGCGATGTGTCTGCCATGCTGGCCGATCTGCCCGCCACAATCGCCCCGCGCAGTGGCGGGCCGCTGGATGCGGCACAGGTTCATGCGGTGCGCTATGTCGCCAATCTGGGATTGCCCAAATAGCGAACGGGCTTGTCCGTCCGGTGTATAAATAGTAAGCAAGACTTACAAATGGCGCCCAAGCGGCGCGATGATCACGGAGAGGCGGGCCATGCAGACCTTCACCAATGAAATTGCGTTCATCACCGGCGGCGCATCGGGCGCGGGCTTTGGCCAGGCGCAGGTTTTTGGCCGCGCTGGATGCCGGATCGTGATTGCCGATATCCGGCCGGATGCGGTTGCGGCGGCCGTTGCCGCCTTGCAGGCAGATGGCGTGACGGCGCATGGCATTGTGCTCGATATCATGGATCGCGCGGCCTATGCTCGCGCTGCGGATGAGGTGGACCAGGTTTTTGGCGGCCCGCCGGCGCTGCTGTTCAACACCGCCGGGGTCAACAGCTTTGGGCCGGTGGAAAACACGACTTATGATGACTTTGATTGGATCATGGGCGTTAATCTGGGCGGCGTGGTCAATGGCATGGTCACCTTTGTGCCGCGCATGATCAAGGCCGGGCGGCCGGGCCATATTGTGACAACATCGTCGCTGGGCGGGCTGATGGCGAGTGCCTTTGCCGCGCCTTATTCGGCCGCCAAGGCCGCCGTGATCAACCTGATGGAAAGCTATCATCAAGGGCTGGCCAAATATGGGATCGGGGTGTCCGTCTTGTGCCCGGCCAATATCAAGTCCAACATCGCCGAGGCGAGCCGCCTGCGGCCGGCGCAATTTGGCCAGAGCGGCTATGTTGAGACCGATGAAACCGTGGCATCGCTGCACAGCATCCACCAGCACGGCATGGACCCGGTTGAACTGGCAGAGCATGTGAAGGCCGCGATTGAAGCCAACGCGCTCTACATCATCCCCTATCCGGAGGCGAAGGACGGGTTGCAGGCGCATTATGACAAGATTGTCGCCGCCGTTCTGGCGATGGAGGCCGATCCTGAAGGCGCACGCAAGCGCACCGAGGCGCTGATGGCCTGGGCGGCGGGCCGCGCCAAAGCATTTCAGGAAGATTGAACGGGACAGGCCCCGCGCCGCACGGGCGCGGGCCCTGGGCGGGTGGTTTAGAGGCGGCTTGCCGCGATATCCGCGCCTTCACGCAGGCATTTCAGTTTTTTCCACGTCACCGCCGGATCAATTTTGCCATAGCCGGCAAAGGTGCCAAAGCCGCAATCGGTGCTGGCAACCACGCGATCCACGCCGACAATGCCGGCAAAGCGTTCAATGCGCTGGGCGATGAGTTCGGGATGCTCAACATAGTTTGAACAGGTGTCGATCATGCCCGGAGCCAGAATCTTGGTATCGGGAATGCGCGCTTCGGCCCAGACCTTCCATTCATGTTCATGACGCGGATTGGCGGCTTCAAACAGGATCGTCGCCGGCCGCGCCTTCAATATGATGTCCAGCACGCGATCCAGCGGAATGTCATGATCATGCGGGCCTTCATAATTGCCCCAGCAAATGTGCATGCGCATCTGTTCTGGCGGGATGTTGGCTGTTGCGGCGTTCAGCGCCTCAACATTCGCCGCGGCAATCTTCAGAAACTCAGCCTCGCTGACATCCTGATACCCCGTATGGCGCGACATTGCGAGATCGGGGCAATCCAGTTGCAGATAATAGCCGGTGGCTGCGATCGCTTCATATTCAGGGCGCATCGCCGTAACGAGATCCGCCAGATAGGCCTCGTGCGAGGGATAATATTGATTGGGCTGAAAAGCGGTGATGAGGCCGGGCGAGGCGGCATTCATAAAGCCGGATACCGGCTTGCCATTCAGCGCCTTTTGAAAGCGGCGAATATCTTCATGGCACGGCTCAAGATTGACGAGTTTTACCTCACCAATACAGGCCGCGCGGACAAATTCCTGATCGCCCATGACGGCGGCCAGTTTTTTGCGGAACTCAGGCAGTGGGGCCAGGTCCAGCGCGGGCTTGCGCGGCACATCGCCGCCAAAGCCGGACAGGCGTTCGGTGATATAGGTTGAATAGCCAACTTTGCCGAGTTCCCCGTCGCTGACGATTGAGACGCCGGCGGCCATCTGCTTTTGCACCGCGTCTTCAACGGCGGCCTGCACCTTGGCATCAAATTCCGCGACGTCATAAGCCTCCCCATGATCGCGGGCGAGAAGCAGGGGAACAAGCTCATCCCCGCGCGGCAAGCTGCCGACATGGGTGGTTTCGATAAATTTGGTCATTGCGGTCCTGCCTCTTTCCGATTGCCTCTGGCGTCTTGTCATCAATTCATATATGCGAAGCATTCGTCAATATGAAATCGTGAAAGGCCCGTGATGAGCACCCAATCCCTTGAAGCCCTTTTGTCTGGCGTTGGCAATATCGCCAATTTCTTGCGCAATCAGCAAAGCGGGCCAAATGTCTATCCGGGGGTGCCTGCGGAATATAGCAACTGGCGCGATGAACAATGGGCCTGGCAGAACACCTGCGTGCTGTTCAACCAGTCGTACCACATGGCAGAGCTGCTGGTCGAAGGGCCGGGCGCCTTTGCGCTGCTCAACCGTCTGGGTATCAACAGTTTCAAGGGCTTTGTGCCCGGCAAGGCGAAGCAATTCGTGCCCTGCACACCCGATGGCTATGTGATTGGCGACGTGATCCTGTTCTATCTGGATGAGAACCAGTTCAATCTGGTCGGCCGTGCACCGACGCTCAACTGGGTCATGTACAATGCCGAAGTCGGCAAGGATGATGTCACGCTGAGCTATGATGAACGCTCGGCCGCGCGCCCTGATCCGTTCAACCGCGTCAATTATCGGTATCAGATCCAAGGCCCCAATGCCGCCAAGGTGATTGAAAGTGCGACGGGCGAAGCGGCCCCGGACCTGAAATTCTTCAACATGTGCTGGATGACGATCGGCGGCAAAAAGGTTCGCGCGCTGCGCCATGGCATGGCCGGGCAGCCGGGCTTTGAACTGTTTGGCCCAACCGCCGATGCCGAAGCGGTTCATGCCGCGCTGGTCGCCGCGGGCAAGGCGCATGGCATGCGTCTGGTCGGTGGCCGTGCCTATTCATCGAACACGCTGGAATCGGGCTGGATCCCGTCGCCTCTCCCTGCCATTTACACGGGCGCTGCGCTTAAGCCCTATCGCGAATGGCTGACCGTCAATCATTATGAAGCCAAAGCCTCTATCGGCGGCAGTCATGTATCTGATAATGTTGAAGATTATTATCTGACGCCCTGGGATCTTGGCTATGGCCCGTTCGTCAAATTTGATCATGATTTCATCGGTGCAGAGGCGCTTAAGGCGATGGACGCCGCGCCCAAGCGGCGCAAGGTCACGTTGGCGCTGGATAATGACTCGGTGCTTGAGGCGATGGGATCAATGTTCGGCAAGGGTGGCCGCGCCAAGTTTTTCGAATTCCCGTCAGCGGTTTATTCGATGCACCCGTTTGACCGCGTCGTTGTTGGCGGCAAGACGGTCGGCCTGTCGACCTGGATCGGCTATAGCTCCAACGAAGGCCGGATGCTGACGCTCGCCATGCTGGATGAAGATTTCGCAGTCCCGGGAACCGAAGTCTCGCTGGTCTGGGGGGAGCCCGATGGCGGCACGACCAAGCCGACGGTTGAAAAACATGTGCAGGTGGAAATCACCGGCGTGGTGAGCCCCGTGCCCTATTCCGAAGTCGCCCGCACCGGCTATGCCGATGGCTGGCGCACCCGTCAGGCCTGACCCAAAAGGGCCGAGGCCTGCACCAATAAGTCTGTGGCGCGCGCTTCGATTTCTGCATCGAAGCGCGCGGCCGGAATCGCCACACTCAACGCCCCAAGCGGCGCGCCATTGCGCCAGGCGACCTTGCCCAAGGCGCAGATCCCCTTCGTATATTCCTCCGTCACACGCGACAGGCCGGTGTTGCGGATCAAATCCAGCTCACGCCGCAGCGCCGCTTCATCGACCAGCGTGTTTTCGGTGAATTGTTCGCGCGGGGTGGTGCGAAAATAGGTGTCGAGCCTGGCTGCATCAAAGGTCGCTAACAGGGCTTTGCCCGCCGCAAAGGCATGCAGCGGTGCCCGCCGGCCTTCCTCCACCGCATAGCGCAGCGCCTGTCCGCTGATCGCGCTGGCAATCGCCTCAATCTCGGTGTCGCGCACCACGAAAAAGGCTGCGGTTTCATCAATCTTGTCGCGGATCGAAATTACAAGCGGGCGCACCATATCGCGCAGGCTGGCGGCCATGCCCTGCGGCGCCAACCGCGCCAGCGCCGGGCCAGCGGCATAATTGCGCCCTTCGCGCACCAGATAATCCAGGCTGACCAGCGTGTTGAGCAGATAGGACAGGCTGCTGGCCGGGATCGATTTGATCGACCCGATCTCCTGCGCGCTGAGTGGCCGACCCATGGCGACCACCGTTTCCAGGATCTCCAGTGCACGGACCGCGGATTTGACGGCATCACCTTGTTGGGGCTTGGGCATAGCCCTGTCTATTTCACATATATGAAAAGCTCAAGTGATTGCCCAGGGGCCGCGCGGTTGGTAGGCAAAGGCGCAAGGAGACCAGATCGATGAGCCCGATAGAGCGTTTGATCGACGAACAGGCCTGCACACGCCTGATCATCAGCTATGCCCAGTTGCTGGATGCGGGCCAATGGGCGGATGTGGCCGCGCTCTACATGCCCGATGGCCGGATGAGCCGCCCGACGGCGCCGGACGACTTTGTTGAAGGCCGCGATGCGATATTGGCGGGATTTCTCGCGCGGCCGGCGCGTGCCTCGCGGCATATCTGCGCCAATATCTGCGTCGATGTCCTGACCGCGCAGGCCGCGCGGGCGACCAGCCAGATCCTGTTGTTCGTGGGGGAGGCCGACCCGGCCGGCGGATTGCCGCACCAATCGGCCTTGCCGCCGATGGTTGGCACATATCAGGATCAGCTGGTCAAAACGGCCCAAGGCTGGCGCTTTGCCGAACGGCGCGGCGCGCTGGATTTCAGGCCGGCAAAGGCCTGACCTTTCCTTTTTGGCCGCCCGATTGCGGGACAGCCAAAGATACGGCACAAGGGGGCGGGCCGTGATGGATAAAGAGACGCCGCGATGAACCTAGTGATCGATATTTTGCGTATTTTGTTGGATGTTCTGTGGTGGATCATCATCATTCAGGCGGTGTTGTCCTGGCTGATCGCCTTTAACGTCATCAACACGCACAATGATTTTGTCCGCCAGATCTGGGATGGGATGGACCGCATGACCCGCCCGATTTACCGGCCCATTCGCCGCATTCTGCCCGATTTCGGCGGGCTGGACCTGTCCCCTCTGGTCGTTCTGGTCGGTTTGGCGATCCTCAATCGTATCCTGACCGAAGTGCAATTTTCCTATTACGTGATGTGAGCACGCCCTTTTGGCGCCATGTGGCCGATGGCCTTGAGCTGGCTGTGCGCGCCACGCCCAAGGGCGGGCGGGATGCGATTGAAGGCGTCCGTCTGGACGCCAATGGGGCCGCCTGGCTGGCCGTGCGCGTTTCTGTGCCGCCGGACGGGGGACGGGCGAACAGCGCGATTGCCAAATTGATCGCTTTTCAATTTGGTGTGCGCGCCAGTGACGTAACGCTGGTCAGCGGTGCAACGGCCCGGCTAAAGCGGCTGAAAATTCATGGTGATTCCCAGCAACTCTGCCAGATCGCCGCCGGGATGGAGAAGACAATATGTCAGCAGCATTGATCGATGGGAAAGCCTTTGCCGAAGGGCTGCGCGGGCGCGTGGCCCAGGCCGTGACCCGGTTTCAGGCCGAGGCGCACCGCGCACCCGGCCTTGCCGTGGTGCTTGTCGGGGAAGATCCGGCCTCGTCGGTCTATGTCCGGTCCAAGGGTAAGGCCTGTCGTGAGGCGGGCATGGAGAGCATGGAGCATCGCCTGCCGGACACAAGCACACAGGCAGAGCTGATCGCGCTGGTGCAGCAGTTGAATGCCGATGATCGGGTGGACGGCATTCTTGTGCAGTTGCCGCTGCCCCGCCAGATTGATGACAAGGCCGTCATCGCGGCCATTGATCCGGCGAAGGACGTGGACGGCTTTCATGTCGTCAATGCCGGGCGGCTGGCCGTGGGCGAGGATGCCCTTGTCCCGTGCACGCCTTTGGGCTGCCTGATGCTGTTAAAGGATCGCATGGGCGATCTGACCGGCAAGTCCGCCGTGGTCATTGGCCGGTCGAATATCGTCGGCAAGCCCATGGCGCAGCTGTTGCTGGGCGAAAGCTGCACCGTCACCATTGCGCACAGCCGCACGCAGGATCTGCCAGATGTCGTGCGCCGCGCCGATATTGTCGTCGCGGCCGTCGGCCGGCCCGAAATGGTGAAGGGGGACTG
Source organism: Pseudomonadota bacterium (assembly GCA_046046525.1). Lineage (GTDB taxonomy): Bacteria > Pseudomonadota > Alphaproteobacteria > Sphingomonadales > Sphingomonadaceae > Aquisediminimonas. The sequence continues at coordinate 863 of JBJOJQ010000018.1, read as the reverse complement.
GATTAAGCCCGGGGCGGTTGTGATTGATGTGGGCTTCAACCGGATCGACGCCGATGCCGGCAAGACCAAATTGGTCGGCGATGTTGATTTTGCGGAAGCTGCTGCCGTTGCCAGCGCGATTACGCCGGTTCCGGGCGGGGTTGGCCCCATGACGATTGCGGTCCTGTTGCGCAACACCGTGGTTGCGGCGCGCGCGCGGCTGGGCCTGGCTGCCGAGCCTGGCCTTTAAGTCGGACGGGCGGGGCACATGACGGCATTATTCATTTCTGCCTTTGTGACGTTTTTTGTCGTCATTGACCCGCCGGGATGCGCGCCGATTTTTGCCAGTCTGACAGGCGGGGCGCCCGCCGCCCATCGCCGGACCATGGCGCTGCGGTCCACATTTCTGGCCGCCATCATCCTTTTTTCCTTCGCGATTTTTGGCGAGGCCTTTTTGGGCGCTTTGGGCATCAGTCTGGATGCGTTTCGCGTGGCGGGCGGGATCATGCTGTTCCTGATCGCGCTGGAAATGGTGTTTGAAAAGCGGACCGAACGGCGCGAACACCGGGCCGAGGATGTGAAGGCGCATCCCGAACATGAGGATGTGTCGGTTTTTCCGATGGCGATACCGATGATCGCCGGGCCAGGTTCTATCGCATCGGTCATGCTGCTGACGGCCCGATCGCAGGGGCTTCAGGAAAGCCTGATCGTGCTGTCGGCGCTGGCGGCGGTGCTGCTGGTCAATCTTGTCGCCTTGTTGACTGCCGGCCCGTTGATGAAATTCCTTGGCTATCGCGTTGAGGCGATGATCACGCGGATTTTGGGCGTGGTGCTTGCGGCATTGGCTGCGCAGTTCGTGATCGATGGATTAAAGGCCAGCCTGA
>JBJOJQ010000003.1:0-10340 GCA_046046525.1 Pseudomonadota bacterium | reverse complement strand
GCGCCACCCGTCCAGCGCGGCCGGGCCTTGGGATCACGGCTGACGCCCATATCCGCCAACAGGCCAGGGCCTTGGGCGCCCGTGCGACACTGGGCGATCCAGCGATAGCCGGTGGCCCCGTTCACCGATCGGCCGATTTCGGTCTGCCAGCCTATGACCTCTAGGCAGAGCGCCGAAGATTGCCGGAACAGGCTGTCATCCGCGACCGGCGCGGTTGCCGGAAAGGCGATGGCCGGGCGGCCAAGATTGGCGCGATACACCGCCAGCAGCGCTTCCTTTTCACCGCGGCGATCCAGCTGCCACAGGCCAAGGCCGATCATAACGGCACAAGCGATGGCGACAATCAGTGTTGAGAAAATGGGCAGGCGCATCAGGACACAATCCGCCCTTCCCGGGCCCGGTTGCGATATTCCAGCACCAGCAACGCCCCTTTGGCCAGCCGCAACAGGCCAATCACAAGGGCAAGCGTCAGCGGCACCCAAAGCAGAATATGGACCCAGAAGGGCGGCGAAGCCGCCAGTTCCAGCCAAACCGCGCCAATAGTGATGATCCCACCGACAATCATGATGAGAAAGGCCGCAGGGCCATCCCCCACGTTGAACTGGGCCAGATCCAGCTGGCAGTTTGAACATCGGTCTGAAAAGCGAACGGCGCCCGCGAACAGGGTCGGGGCGCCGCAGCGTGGACAGAGCCCCCGCAACGACGCCTGCGTCGTATCAGGGGCTTGCCAGTCCGTCATGATCAACCGTGTACCGGCGCGCCCCAGCCGCCCCAGACATAGACGACGACAAAGAGGAACAGCCAGACAACGTCCACAAAGTGCCAATACCAGGCCGCCGCTTCAAAACCGAAATGCTGGCGAGAGGTGAAATGACCCTTATAGGCGCGGATCAGACAGACGATCAGGAAGATCGTGCCGACCAGCACGTGGAAGCCGTGGAAACCCGTCGCCATGTAGAAAGCGGCGCTGTAATTCAGGCCCTTAAATGCAAAGGGTGCGTGGACATATTCGTACACCTGGATCGAGGTGAAGAGCACGCCCAAGGCAATGGTGAGCCACAGGCCCTTTTTGAGATTGTCGTTGGCACCAACGCCCAGAGCCCCCCAAAGACCGCGCAGTTCGCCGCCACGTTCACCATTGATCAGCGCATGGTGCGCCCAGGTGACCGTGGTGCCGGAGCAGAGCAGGATCAGCGTGTTGAGCAGCGGCAGACCAAAGGCGTCGATGACTTCAATACCCTTGGGCGGCCAAGCCCCGACAACCTGCGAAACCGACGTTGCGCCAGCGATGCGTTCCACCGAACCATCAATCAGCTGAATGGGTTCGGGGAAGAGCGAAAAGTCAAACCAGGCCCAGAACCAGCCCACGAAGAACATGACTTCCGAGGCAATGAACAGGATCATGCCATAGCGCAGGTGCAGCTGCACCACAGGCGTATGTTCCCCGCCCTGGGCTTCCTTCACGACATCCGCCCACCATGCGTAGAAGGTGTACAAAATGCCGATCCAGCCGATCGATGCCACAATGCCGCCATAGGGCATTTTGTGCATCCACATGACCAGGCCGCCAAAGGCGATCAGAGCAGACATTGACCCGAAAAACGGGTGAATGCTGGGTGGAAGGATATGGTAGTCGTGGTTCTTAGCGCCTGCCATGGTGTATCGCTTTCCCTGTAAATTCGAAATTCGCTTAGCTTTGCTTTTTCCGCTCGTCCACCGGATAGAATGTGTAACTGAGCGTGATTTCCTCAATTTTATTCGCCGCCGGATCATTCAAAATGGCGGGATCCACATAAAAGATCACGGGCATACGGACCTTCTGGCCCGGCTGCAGCGTCTGCTCTGTAAAGCAGAAGCATTGGATTTTCGTGAAATATTTGCCCGCCTGGGACGGCGTGACGTTGAACGTCGCCGTGCCCTTGACCGGCTTGTCCGACAGATTTTCGGCCTGGTAGAAGGTGATGTCCTGCGCGCCCACGGTCACAACTTCGCGCGTCGATTCCGGGGCGAAGGTCCAGGGCAGGCTGGGTGCATGATTGGCGTCAAAGCGGATCGACATGGTCTTTCCTGCAACTGCGCCTGGGGCCACGCTGCCCACGGCCTTTTGCGTTGTCCCGGCAAAACCGGTCACCTGACAAAACAGCCGATAAAGCGGGACGCTGGCATAACCCACACCGGCCATGCCGATCGCAAGGCCCGCAGCCATCAATCCGGTTCGTGTTGTCCGATTCATATGTCCAACCTCGCCAAAGTAATGAAGTAGAACAGCAAACACATCGCCACGAGCAACCCGGCCGTCACCAGCGATCGCTGACGGCGGCGGCGGTGGAATTCTTCATCTTGTCCGTTCATGCGTGCACCATAGCGTCGGCGGCCACAGCCGCGAAGAGGACGAAAAGATAGAGAATGGAAAATGCGAACAACGCCTTTTCAGCGCGCATCGGATCATCCACCCCTGTCTGGCGAAAGGCGACATGTGCTGCCATCACCAGAAAGACCGCGTTCAGCACCAGCGCTGTGATGCCATAAATAGCGCCCATCAGCCCCAAGGCCCAAGGCGCGAGCGCACAAGCAACCATCGGCAAGGTGTAGATGAGGACATGCCGGCGGGTCACTTTTTCACCCGCGACAACCGGCAGCATCGGCACACCTGCATTCGCGTAATCGGTTTTGACGAACAGCGCGAGCGCCCAAAAATGCGGCGGCGTCCACAAAAAGATGATGCTGAACAGCAGCACCGGCAACAGGCTGAGATCCCCTGTCGCGGCGGCCCAGCCGATCATCGGCGGAAAGGCGCCCGCTGCGCCGCCAATGACGATGTTCTGCGGCGTCCGGCGCTTTAGCCAGACCGTATAGATCAGGACGTAAAAGAGGATCGAGGCCGCCAGGATGGCCGCAGCGACCCAGTTGGTCGCAAGCCCCAGCGTGAGCACAGAAAAGAAAGACAGGCCAACGCCAAAATGCAGCGCCGATTGCCGATCCATGCGTCCGGCGGGCAGGGGCCGATTGGCCGTCCGCTTCATCCGGGCGTCGATATCGGCTTCATACCATTGGTTGAGCGCACCCGCCGCACCCGCCCCCAGCGCGATGCACAGCACCGCCGTAAAGGCGAGGACCGGATGAATGGCCGTGGGGGCCGCCAACAGCCCGCACAGTCCGGTAAAGACAACCAGCGACATGACTCTGGGTTTGGTCAGCGCAAGAAAATCACGCCAATCCGCTGGAAGAGTATCGGTGCTGGTCACGCTCAGGCTGGTCATATGACGTCAAACCCGTTTCTGCCCGGTCAGGCGATGCCCGGACCGCGACAGGCGCGGTCCGGGCGATGCATTTCGTTCAACCGTTGGAACGGGCCATGCCGGTTCCTTAGTCGACCTTGGGAAGGGTCTCGAACTGGTGGAAGGGCGGCGGGCTCGACAGCGTCCATTCGAGCGTGGTTGCACCCTCGCCCCAATAATTGGCTTCAGCCTTCTTCCCGGCGACCAGAGCGTAGATCACGTTGACGAAGAAGATCACCATAGAGCCGGCCATGATGACATAGCCCAGCGAGGCAATCTCGTTCCAATAGGCATAGGCATCCGGATAATCCGGGTAACGCCGCGGCATGCCCTGCAGACCCAGGAAGTGCATCGGGAAGAACACAAGGTTCACACCGGCGAAGAAGACCCAGAAATGCAGATGGCCAAGCGCTTCCGACAGATGGCGGCCGCTCATCTTCGCGAACCAATAGGTGAAGCCGGCGAACAGCGCGAACACAGCGCCCAGCGACAACACATAGTGGAAGTGCGCGACGACATAATAGGTGTCGTGCATGTAGTTATCGACACCGCCATTGGCGAGAACAACGCCCGTCACGCCACCCACGGTGAACATGAAGATGAAGCCCAGCGCCCAAACCATCGGCACGGTGAAGCGGATCGAGCCACCCCACATGGTCGCAATCCATGAGAAGATCTTGATGCCGGTTGGCACCGCGATGACCATGGTGGCGGCCGTGAAGTACATCTTGGTATTCACATCAAGGCCGACGGTGAACATGTGGTGCGCCCACACGATGAAGCCGACAACGCCAATCGCCACCATGGCATACGCCATGCCGAGATAGCCAAAGACCGGCTTTTTCGAGAAGGTTGAGATGATCTGGCTGACAATGCCGAAGCCCGGCAGAATCATGATGTACACTTCAGGGTGACCGAAGAACCAGAACAGGTGCTGATAGAGCAGCGGATCACCGCCACCGGCCGGATCAAAGAAGGTCGTGCCGAAATTGCGGTCGGTCAGCAACATGGTGATGGCAGCGGCCAGCACCGGCAGCGCCAGCAGAAGCAGGAAGGCCGTGACCAGCACCGACCACACGAACAGCGGCATCTTGTGGAGCGTCATGCCCGGTGCGCGCATGTTGAAGATGGTGGTGATGAAGTTGATTGCACCCATGATCGAGCTGGCACCGGCGAGGTGCAGCGAGAAGATCGCAAGGTCAACCGACGGGCCTTGTGAGCCATAGGTCGACAGCGGGGCATAGACGGTCCAGCCCGTGCCAGCGCCCAGACCCGTGCCGCCCGGCACAAAGGCCGATGCCAGCAACAGGATGAAGGCCGGAACCAGCAGCCAGAACGAGATGTTGTTCATGCGCGGGAAGGCCATGTCTGGCGCGCCGATCATGATCGGCACGAACCAGTTCCCAAAGCCGCCGATCATGGCCGGCATGACCATGAAGAACACCATGATCAGGCCGTGCGCCGTGATCAGCACGTTCCACATATGATAGGCCTGATCGATGCTGGCGCCTTGGCCTTCCAGCATGGCGGCCCAGGTCGTCAGATACTGGATGCCCGGCTGCGCGAGTTCAGCGCGCATCAGGCCCGAAATACCGCCCCCGATGATCCCCGCGATGATCGCGAAGATCAGGTAAAGCGTGCCAATATCCTTGTGGTTGGTCGACATGAACCAACGGGCGAAAAAGCCCAGCTGGTGATCGTCGTGATCATGCGCATGATCGTGCGATGCTGCGATAGTCGTCATGGTCTTTATGCCTTGGTGGCGGCTGCCGGGGCAGCCGGAGCGGTTTCGTTCGCACCTTCAGCTGCGGCAGGCGCGGCTGCGGGTGTGGCGGCAGGAACAACGGCAGGCGCCGGAGCGGCAACGGGTTCAGCACCCGGCATCTTGCCGCCCTTTGACGCAACCCAGCGTGCGAAGTTTTCCTTCGACACGACTTCAACCGCAATCGGCATGAAGGCGTGACGTGCGCCGCACAGTTCAGAGCACTGGCCGTAATAGAGGCCTTCCTTTTCAACCTTGAACGTCACTTCGTTCAAACGGCCGGGAACAGCGTCCATCTTGGTCCAGAAAGCCGGGACAGCAAAGGAGTGGATGACATCTTCCGACGTCACGATCGCCTTGATTTCGGTGCCAACCGGAACAACCAGACGATTGTCGACAGCCAGCAGGCGGGGCTCACCACGCTTGGCCGCTTCGGCATCGGTCAGCATGTTCGACACGATTTCGAAATCGCCATGGTCGGGATATTGATAAGACCAATACCATTGATGGCCGATAACCTTGATCGTCACCGCATCCTTGCCGGCCGGCTTATACTGCGCGGCGAGGAGGCTGATCGACGGGATGGCAACAGCGACGAGGATCAGCACCGGAACAAGCGTCCAGATGACTTCGATCACCGTGTTATGGCTGGTCTTGGACGCGACCGGATTGGCCGCGCGGCGATAGCGGACCATCACCCAGAGCATCAGCCCCAGAACAAAGAGCGAGATGACCGTGATGATCGGCAGCAGGATCGCATCATGCAGGAACTGGGCACGTTCACCATTGATCGTGACCTGTTTCTGAATGCCGATTTTGCCGTTTTCAGGCTGACCAATACCAGCGACGGGTGCCAGAGCGGCGGGCGCTTCCGGCTTTACCTCAGCAGCAGCCGGTGCAGGCGCTGCGGCATCCGCTGTGGGAGCGGGCGCTGCGGCAACCGGCGCGGGAGCGGCGGTAGCGGTCGCGGGAACGGCCGGAGTTGCTTGCGCCATCGCAGTCGCCGGTGCGAGCACCAGGCCAATTGCGATCAGGGCGGATCTCAGCTTCTTCATTACCTGTTTGTCCATGTTGACGCCCGGAAAACCGGGCAAAAATAAGGCCCCTGGAGCAACCCTGACGGGACGCTCCGGGCTGGCCTATAAGCGGCAAAGCCCAGAGGCTCAAGGGATTCATATGCCATTTTTTGCGGAGGATTGCAGCCGCCGTCCACCCACCCTAAGGGACAGGCTTCCAAATGGTTGATCAAGAGCTGTGGAAATGATGACCGACGATGATGTCCTGAAGGAATTTCGTGACGCGCAAGCCCTGCTGGAAGGCCATTTCATCCTGTCATCGGGGCTCCGCAGCCCGCGTTATCTGCAATGCGCGCGGGTTTTGATGAATCCAGCCCGCGCCGCGCGTTTGGCCGAGGCGCTGGCCGCCAAATTGCCGGCAGAACTGCGGGCACAGATTGACGCCGTGGTGTCGCCTGCGATGGGCGGCATCATCATTGGGCATGAAATGGGCCGGGCGCTCAGCAAGGACGCCTTTTTCCTGGAACGACCGGATGGCGTTTTTGGCCTGCGTCGCGGATTTCGCCTGTCGCCAGGGCAAAAGGTCTTGATGGTTGAGGATGTCGTGACCACAGGCCTGTCCTCACGCGAAGCCATCGCCGCCGTTGCCCGTGAAGGCGCCGAAGTGATCGCGGAAGCGGCACTCGTCGATCGGTCCAATGGGTCTGTCGATCTGGGCGTGCCATTTTATCCGCTTATCCGTCTGGATGTCCCGACATATGAAGCCGACAAGCTGCCGCCGGACCTGGCAGCCATCCCGGCGATCAAGCCGGGCAGCCGAAAGGATGCTGTGTGACCCGCCATTTGCGCCTTGGGGTCAATATTGATCACGTCGCCACAATCCGGAATGCCCGGGGGGGTGACCATCCCGATCCCTGGCGCGCGGTTGAGATTGTGGAACAGGCCGGTGGCGATGGCATTACCGTCCATCTGCGCGAGGACCGGCGCCATATCCGCGATGCCGATCTCGATACGCTGATGCAGCGGACCCAGTTGCCCGTGAATCTGGAAATGGCCGCGACGCCCGAAATGGTCGATATCGCGGTGCGCCACAAACCGCACGCCGCCTGCATCGTCCCCGAACGACGCAAGGAACGAACAACCGAAGGCGGCCTTGATGCGGCCGGGCTCCACAATGAACTGGCCCCATTGGTGGCGCGGCTCAGCGATGCGGGCATCCGCGTGAGCCTGTTCATCGAACCCGACCCCCGCCAGATCGAAGCCGCCATGCGATTGCGGGCCCCGGTTGTTGAGCTGCACACCGGCAAATATGCCCATGTCACAGGAGCTGCGTTGTCCGAAGAGTTAAAACGCATCAGCGATGCCGCCGCGCTTGCCGCGCGCAATGGCATTGAACCCCATGCCGGCCACGGCCTGACTTTTGACAATGTCGGGCCGATTGCCGCCATTCCCCAGTTGGCAGAGCTGAATATCGGCCATTTCCTGATTGGTGAGGCGATTTTCATCGGTCTGGCCGCCAGCATTGCCGAAATGCGTGCGCGCATGGACGCTGCACGCGGCGTCGCATGATCGTTGGTCTGGGATCAGATCTGTGTAATATAGAGCGGATCCAGGCGTCGCTGGATCGCTTTGGGGACCGTTTTGAACAGCGTGTGTTCACCGATGTTGAACGCGCCAAGGCCGCGCGCCGCCCGTTCACCAAGGCGGGAACCCTGGCCAAGAGATTCGCAGCAAAAGAAGCCTTTTCAAAGGCGGTGGGCACCGGCTTTCGCCATGGCGTCTATCTGAAAGACATTGGCGTTGTGAACAGCGCATCGGGCGCGCCAACATTGGCGCTGACCGGTGGGGCGCGCGCCGCGCTGGATGTGCTCATCCCCCATGGGCATGAACCGCGCATTCACCTGACGCTCACCGATGATCATCCATGGGCGCAGGCCTTTGTCATCATAGAAGCCTTGCCCGTGGGGAAGGTTGCGCCCTAAGGGGCGGTCTCGTGCCACTTCAACCGCGAAAGTCTGCTGCCCACATGGCCAAATCGACACGCAAAAAGGACGACAAGGTCAATTGGTTGGAAGAGATTCGGGGGGCGGCCATCCTGCTGGCTGCGGTTCTGGGCTTTCACAGCTTTGTCGCCAAGCCCTTCTACATTCCATCGGAATCGATGGTGCCGACGCTGCTGGTCGGGGATCGGCTGGTCGTCAATAAATTCGCTTATGGGTGGAGCCATGTATCCCCGACCATCCCGTCGGTCCCGGCCCTGTTCCGCTGGCTGATCCTGCGCGAACCGGTTGAGTCGCTGGCCGTTCAGCTGCCAGACTGGAAGGGGCGTATCTGGGGCAGCACGCCAGACCGTGGCGATGTTGTCATCCTGACCCCACCCGGCACCAATACCGATTATATCAAGCGGGTCATCGGCCTGCCCGGCGATCGCATCGAAGTGCGCGGGGGCGTGGTCTATATCAACGGGCAAGCGGTTGAGCAGAAACGGATGGGCGATCGCCTGATCCCGGTCGATGCGAATGACCCATGCAATCCCGAAGATTATCCCGACCGGCGCGTTGCCAAGGATGATGGCACCTTATGGTGCAAATTGCCGATTGTCCGCGAAACCCTGCCCAATGGCCGCAGCTATGACACGGTGGACACTGATCCTGCCTCAATCGGGGACAGCTATGGCCCGATTACCGTGCCCGATCGCCATTATTTCTTGATGGGGGACAATCGCGATCACAGCGCTGACAGCCGCTTCCCGCAATGGCAGCGTGGCCTGGGTGGTCCGGTGGCCTGGGAACAAATTGGCGGCCGTGCCGAATTCATCACCTTCTCGCTCGACGGGTCGAGCCATATTCTGAACCCGATCAGCTGGGTCACGGCGCTGCGATCTGGCCGCGCCTTTACCAGCCTGGAACCTGAACAAACGGCAAAATAAAGGCGCCCTGCGGCTAAGCCGTGGGCGCCTTAATGATTGTGAAGCGCGGTGCGCAGGATCAGCGCACCTCGGGCGGCGGTGCGCCCTCGCCCGCGCCCGCCCCGCCAGCGGCCTGCTGTTGCTGCTGCATCAGCTGCTGCATCATCTGCACTTCGGCCTGACTGCGGAAATCAAGCAGATCAACGTCGAACAGCAGCACCGAATTGGCCGGGATCGGGCCCACTTGCTGGGCACCATAGCCAAGTTCAGCCGGGATGCAGAGGCGATAAGAACCGCCACGGGCCATCTTCTTCAAGGCTTCGGAAAAGCCGGGGATGCTGCCCGCAACCGGCATCGGCACCTGCTGATTGGCATCAAATTCCGTGCCATCGGCCAGCGTGCCCTTGTAATTGATCAGGGCGATGTCGCTGTCTGTCGGGCTGGCGCCTGTGCCGGCCTTGCGTGTCTGAATGACCAGACCCGATTCGGTCGTTTCCGGATCTGCAACGCCATTGCCGGCGGGCAGCATCAGCGACGCCGCGCAGCTTTGGCCAACGGCCTTTGCGGTCCCAACCCATGCCAGGCCACCCGCCACTGCCGTCACCAGCGCGATGCCGCCCCACAATTTGATGAGCGAGCCTTTGGCAATCGGGCGAATCGGAACGGCGGTATTCGACATGGCAACCTCTGTCTGATGTCTTGATCTGGCGACGGCCTATGGCGCATCCATCCGCGCGCGCCAAGACCAAACGAAAAAGGCGCCGGAAACCCGACGCCTTTTTTCTTCGTGGAACGAACGTCCTGTGGCTTAACGGACGCCGTCACGCTCCATGCGCTTACGCTCCATCTTGCGGGCGCGACGCACAGCCGCAGCCTTTTCACGGGCGCGCTTTTCCGACGGCTTTTCGTAATGGCGACGCAGCTTCATTTCGCGATACACGCCTTCACGCTGCAGCTTCTTCTTGAGAGCCCGAAGCGCCTGATCAACATTGTTGTCGCGAACGATAATCTGCATAAAAAAGCCACACTCCAAATTCGAAAGCACACCGCACCATCGGCGGTCTGAAACCAAAAAAGAGGCGTCGTCGCAAGCTGCGCCGTGCCCGAGAGAAGCGCCCCTACGTGCCGATTCCCTAAAAATCAAGGGAAAAGGCCATCATCCCGCCCAACGCCGCGCCGCACGACCAAAAGCCGTGGCGTAAATCCGCGCCCGGCACCGGCCGGCCGCGCCCCGGGCGGCGCCTCCGCCCAAAGCTGACCCTAAGCTGACGGGCCTATTCAGCCATGGCTCATCCGCGATTCGCCATGGTGGCTGCATGAGCCAAATTGGCTCGGTCGACATGGAGGATAAAATGCGCCGCCTTGCATTTTTGGCC
>JBJOJQ010000191.1:0-6443 GCA_046046525.1 Pseudomonadota bacterium | reverse complement strand
ACCCCACACCGGAGCAGCATTGGACCTATTCGCAATCGACGAAAATCATTCGCGATCTGATGAATGACCGCATGTACCCGCTCACCCTCGATGGCCTTGATGAAGCCATGCGGGAGTTAACACGCAAACATTAAGGACACGCTTTTGGGCTGCAACATGCTCCAGGCTCGACCCGGAGCCTGGAACCCCGTCGCGCGCCTAGGCTCCGGCACAAGGCCGGAGCACAATTCTTCATTTTCTCCATAACACGTACTCCGGGCTTGGCCCGGGAGCCCAGATCACCCGCGCTGATGATCAGCCAAAGGGGTGATCCAGCGATGGGGGCGGCACGCTGAACCATTTTGGGCCGGCGGCCGTCATGTAGAAGCAATCTTCAAGGCGAATGCCGAAACTGCCGGGAATATAGAGGCCGGGTTCATTGGAAAAGCACATGCCCGCGGCCAGCGGCGTCGTCTCACCATGAACGAGGTTGACCGGTTCATGCCCGTCCATGCCAATGCCATGGCCGGTCCGGTGCGACAGGCCGGGCAGCGCATAGCCCGGGCCATAGCCGATCTTTTCATACCAGGACCGCACGGCATCATCCACGGCGCCGCAGGGCCGACCGATCTGGGCCGCTTCAAAGGCAATCTGCTGGCCCTGACGCACCTGCGCCCAAATATCACGCTGGCGAGGGTTGGGCGTGCCGAACACGAAGCTGCGTGAAATATCAGACACATAGCCATGAACGGAGCAGCCGCCATCGATCAGGATGACATCGCCCTCGCGAACCTCTTGCGGCTTGCCAGAGCCATGGGGATAGGCACTCGCTTCCCCCAGCAGGACTAAAGCATCCCCGCCCTTGCCACCGCGCTTTGCGGTTTCCGCGATAATGAGCGCGTTGATGTCATTAGGCGTCATCCCCTTTTGCACCTGCGCGCCCACGGCCCGAAAGGCCGCCGTTGTGATGTCGGCAGCGGCCGTCATCAGCGCAATTTCTGCGGGGCTTTTCACCATGCGGCAGGCGCGCACAATCCCTGCGCCACTGACCAGCTGGCCGCCGGGCAAGGCCTTTTGCAGGCCATCAACGATGAAATGACGAACCGTTTCTTCAATTGCCACCGGCTTGTCCGCCAGCTTCTGGTCACGCAACCAGCCGGCCACAAGCGCCAAGGGGTTTTCATGTTCATTCCAGGTGCGGATATCGGCCGCAATGGCGAGCGATTCCCGAATGGACGGCGCTTCGAAAAAGGGCGTGACGACGGTGATATTGCCGTCTGCGGGGATCAGGGCCGCCGTCAACCGTTCGCTGCGCCACCATTGCACGCCCGTAAAATAGACAAGGCTGGACCCCGGCTCCACCAGTAAGGCGCCGATACCTGCCTCTTGCATCAAACGCTGAACCTTGGCGAGCCGCGCCCGCCGCTCCTCAGCACCAATGGGGGGCGGCAGTGCGCCAAGCGCTCCGGCATCCATGAAGGGCGCAGCGCGCGCCAGGGCGGGTGCAAGGCCGGGCGCCAGCGCAAGGCCGGCTGCTGATCCTAACATCGTCCGGCGGGAGATCATCGCTCTATCGCCCTTAATAGCGCAAAAATGGACGGCGTTCTTCAATCCAGGCCTGTTCATCCGGGATCGTGATCGCGTCGAGATCAGCGGGTGTCGCCGCCGGATTATCCACCCATTCGCGCAGCAACGGGCCGCCATTGATGACATCTATGGCAAGCACGTCATTGGTATATTCATATTTGAAATCTTTGCCGCGCCAAATGGGATAATCCGGGTAAAGCCGCCGCACGGCCTTGAAGGCCAAGGCCTGGATCCGCCAGGGCCGGAAGGCCGCATGATCATAATCCGGGCCTTCGGCATGAATATGAACGCCGCTGCACAATTGGCCGACATGTTTGTGAAAGGTCGGTTCAAACCAGATATCGCGCAGCCGGCATCCTTGCAGCCACTGCGGCGCCAAAGCCGACATCTCCGCAATCACGGCGCGTGCATCAATATCCGGCGCGCCAAAAATCTCCAGCGGTCGGGTGGTCCCCCGCCCTTCGGACAGTGTTGCGCCCTCCACCATCACGGTCCCGGCATAGGCCCGCGCCATGTTAACGTTGGGCGCATTCGGGCTGGGGTTGATCCAGATCCGTTCGCCCAGCGGCCAGCCATAGCCGGGGCCGACATTGGGATCATAGCCGTCCATTTCGATAAGCCGATACTCCACGTCGAGCTTCAGCGTGTCGATAAACCACAGGCCAAGTTCCCCCATGGTCAGGCCATGGCGCATAGGCATGGCCCCTGCCCCAACAAAGCTTTCCCAGCCGGGGCGCAGTGTCAGTCCTTCCACGGGCCGGCCGGCGGGATTGGGACGGTCGAGCACCCAAACCGCTTTGCCCTTGGCCGCTGCGGCCTCCAGAATATAGCGCAGCGTGGTGATGAAGGTGTAGATACGGCAGCCCAGATCCTGAAGATCGATCAGGATCACGTCGAACGTGTCCATCATGGCGTCGGTCGGGCTGCGCACCTCCCCATAAAGACTAAAAATCGGAATGCCGAGCGCCGGATCCAAAAAGTCCGGCGATTCCACCATATTGTCCTGCTTATCGCCACGCAGGCCATGCTGGGGGCCAAAGGCGGCCGTCAGGCGTATCTCGGCACATTGCGCCAGCGCATCCAGGCCGTGCGTCAAATCATGCGTCACAGAGGCGGGATGCGCCAACAGGGCGACGCGACGCCCCTTCAGGTCCTGGCGAAGCGTGGCATCGGCCAACAGGCGATCTAAACCAAATTTCATGTTCGTTCCGCTGCCCTTATCTTGTGCGCAAAGCAATGGTCATGGTGAAAATCCGGTTTTTCCGGTGGATGACGCAGCGCCCAAAACGCGCGCGCCCCCGTGCGCCCCTCAACAACGCAGGACAGGCCCAATTGCCAATCGGCGGCGGCGAAATCTGGCGGCAACATCGACAGATCAATCGTAGCGTGCAGCACCAACCCATCTGGCAAGGCGTCACAGTCGATCACCGGCGCTGCACCCAGATCAACCGGCTGCATTGTCGTGCGATACGCATCAAAACGATAGACGGCCCATTGCCCAGATGGTGAGAGGTTCACCTCATAATAGCTTGTGCCGCCTTGCGCTTTCAAAAAGGCCTCACAACAGGTTTCCTGCCACAGGCCATCGGCGCGCACCGGCTCTTCAGGTGCTGGCACGCGCAGCGCATCTGCGGGACCTTCCAGCCGATAGGTCAGCCGCATTTGGCGGCCGCCACAGGCGACGTTCACCGCAATGCGATCAAGCACGGGCGTGGTATCCGCCGGATGCGGCTGAAGCCACAGGGTTTGATGATCGGCATCCGTCATGGCCGACAGGATTGGCGGCCTGCCTGCCTCTTGGCAAGTCACCCGGCTCCTTTTCGCCTGTCCTGCCCATTTTCATTCACGCGAACGCCTGCTAAGCGCCCCTGCAACTCAAGAGAAGCGCATGACCCAGTATCAATCAGACCTGCTCCGCACCCTTTCAGACCGGGGATATATCCACCAGATCACCGATGCGGACGCGCTCGATAAGCTCGCTGCCACAAGCGTGGTGCCGGGCTATGTCGGCTTTGATGCGACGGCGCCGTCGCTCCATGTCGGCAATCTTGTGTCCGTCATGCTGCTCCGCCGACTGCAACAGGCGGGACATAAGCCGATTGTGCTGTTGGGCGGGGGCACCACCAAAGTGGGGGATCCGTCGGGCAAGGATGAGGTCCGCAAACTTTTGGACACCGATGGCATCAACGCGAATATCGCGTCGATCCGCCGCATTTTCGAACGTTTCCTGACATTTGGCGACGGCCCGACCGATGCCGTGATGGTCAATAACGCCGATTGGCTGGATAAGCTGGGCTATATTGATCTGCTGCGCGATGTTGGCCGACATTTCACGATCAACCGCATGTTGACCTTTGACTCGGTGAAGCTGCGGCTTGATCGGGAACAGCCGCTGACCTTTCTTGAATTCAACTACATGATTTTGCAGGCCTATGATTTCATGGAGCTGTCTCGGCGTGCAGGCTGCCGCTTGCAGATGGGCGGGTCTGACCAATGGGGCAATATCGTCAATGGGATTGAATTGACCCGTCGCGTTGATTCGAAAGAACTTTATGGCGTCACAACGCCGTTGATCACGCGCGCAGATGGCCAGAAAATGGGCAAATCTGTCTCGGGCGCGGTATGGCTGCACGAAGACCAGTTATCGCATTATGATTACTGGCAATTCTGGCGGAACACGGATGATCGGGATGTGGGGCGGTTCATGCGCCTGTTCACCGATCTGCCAATCGATGACATCGTCCGTTACGAAGCCCTGCAAGGCAGTGACATCAACGCGGCGAAAATTGCCCTGGCCAATGCGGCGACGGCCTTGTGCCGTGGCCCCGCTGCGGCCGACGCGGCCGCCGAAACGGCGCGCAAAACCTTTGAAGAAGGTGTGGCTGGGGCAGATTTGCCGCGCCTGCCTGTCGCTGGCCAAATCGACATTGTCGATGCGCTGATGGGCCTTGGCTTTGTTGCCTCCCGCGGCGAGGCAAAGCGCAAAATCGCCGAAGGCGCGGTGAAAGTAGACGACGCGGTTGTCCAGAGCATGGACATGAGCCTTGCCGTTACAGGCGAAACCAAGGTGAGCCTTGGCAAAAAGCGCCACGGACTGCTTGTCAGCAGTTGAACGGATCGGCCGGCGGCGGGGTTAAGGCTTCGGCCTAACCGGCCTTGATCAGCGCCACGGCGGCATCGCGTTCAAAAAGATACAGCGCAATCCGCGCCGCCGCGCCGCGTTCGCTGGCGAGGCCGCCATCACGGTCGATCAGCAAGCGGGCATCATCGGTCGCAATCTGGATCAGGCTGTTGACCTGTTCGGGCGTTGCCAAACGAAAGCCCGCCTCCCCCGATTGGCGCGTCCCCAGAATTTCCCCGGCCCCGCGCAAACGCAGATCTTCCTCGGCGATGCGAAAGCCGTCATTCGTTTCCCGCATCAGGGCAAGGCGCGCGCGCGCCGTTTCGCTCAACGCGGCGCCACGTACCAACAAACAGACCGATTTCTGATCGCCACGTCCCACCCGGCCGCGCAGCTGGTGCAATTGCGCCAGACCAAAGCGTTCGGCCTCCTCAATGATCATCAACGTCGCATTGGGCACATCAACCCCAACCTCGATCACTGTGGTTGCGACCAGAACGGCCAGATCCCCGCGCGCAAACGCCGCCATCACAGCGTCTTTCTCGGGGCCCTTCATGCGGCCATGGACAAGCCCGACCTGGCCCGGAAAATGCTGCGTCAACGCCTCATAACGCGCCTCTGCGGCCGCCCGGTCGCTGGTTTCGCTTTCCTCAACCAATGGGCAGACCCAATAGGCCTGCCCCCCGCGCCCGACATGACGCGCAAGGCCGGCCACAATTTCGTCCAGCCGCTCGGACGACATGACGCGCGTATCAATAGGCTGACGGCCCGGTGGCATCTCATCCAGCCGACTGACATCCATCTCACCATAGTTTGACAGCGTGAGCGTGCGGGGAATGGGCGTTGCCGTCATGACCAGCAAATGCGGCGGCATCTCTGCCTTTTGAGTCAGCAGCAGGCGCTGGGCAACGCCAAAGCGATGCTGTTCATCAATCACCGCCAGACCCAGTTTCTTATAGGTCACAGCCTCCTGAAAAATGGCATGTGTACCAACCAATACATCAATGCTGCCATCGGCCAGACCCATCAGCGTCGCTTCCCGCGCGCGGCCCTTGTCCCGCCCGGTCAATATGGCGATGTTGACCGGCAGGCCGGCCAATTGCCGCTGCAATGTTTCAAAATGCTGGCGCGCAAGAATTTCGGTGGGGGCAAGCATGGCGGCCTGCGCCCCGGCCTCAACCGCCATCAACATGGCGTGCAGGGCGACCATGGTTTTGCCAGCGCCAACATCACCTTGCAGCAACCGGACCATTGGCACGGATTGCACCACATCCCCCTCAACCTCACGGATCGTGCGTTGCTGCGCCCCGGTGAGCGCATAAGGCAGGTTGAGCTGCGCGCGCAGCCGCCCATCCGCATGCAGGGGCAAGCCGCGGCGGCGGCGCGACGATGCCCGCACCAGCATCAACGCCAGCTGATTCGCAAAAACCTCATCATAAGCAAGGCGTTCCCGCGCCAGCGCGTCCGATGGATCGGCGTGAACGGCCGCAATCGCGGTGCGCCAGCCCGGCCATTGCCGCTCTGCCCGTAGCGACGGTTCAATCCATTCAGGCAGGCTGGGTGCCCGGTCGAGCGCCTGCGCCACAAGCTGCTGCAGACGCCGGCCCGTCATCCCGTCGGACAAGGGATAAATCGGTTCACGTTCCGGGATATGGCCTGCCTCTGCCGGGGCAAGGACATAATCGGGGTGCACCATTTGCAGGTCCTGGCCATAGCTTTCCAGCTTGCCGGAAATGATGCGTTCCTCACCCAGCGG
>JBJOJQ010000188.1:0-8534 GCA_046046525.1 Pseudomonadota bacterium | reverse complement strand
AAAGAATTTTGGAGCGGGTGAAGGGAATCGAACCCTCGTCTTAAGCTTGGGAAGCTTCTGCTCTACCATTGAGCTACACCCGCCTGCGGAAACGGCCCCTGCCATGCCTGCCGAGAGTCGTCAACTCAGCGGCCGAACATCCGGCAGGACTTGCCTTTTTGGTGCGCGCGCCATAAAGGCCCCGTCTTCCGCACGATTGTAATGCGATCGGCCTGGCTGAAAGGGCTGCCATGGCTGATGCGAAATCGTCGAATTTGAAAGGACGAAAATGCCCAAACTGAAGACGAAGAGCGGCGTCAAGAAGCGCTTCAAGATGACCGCCACCGGCAAGCTGAAGCACGGCGTTGCTGGCAAGCGCCACCGGCTGATCAGCCACAATGGCAAGTATATCCGCCAAAATCGCGGCACCTCTGTCCTGTCCGATGCCGATACGGCAACGGTCAAGGCCTGGGCCCCCTACGGCCTGAAGTAAGGAGCGCTAAACCATGTCACGCATCAAGCGCGGTACGACCACGCATGCCAAGCACAAGCGCATCCTGAAGGACGCCAAGGGCTATTATGGCCGTCGCAAAAATACGATTCGCGTTGCGCGTCAGGCGGTCGAAAAGGCCGGCCAATACGCCTATCGCGACCGCAAGGCCAAGAAGCGCACCTTCCGCGCGCTCTGGATCCAGCGCATCAACGCCGCTGTTCGTGCCGAAGGGCTGACCTACGGTCTGTTCATGCACGGGCTGAAGCTCGCGGGTGTTGAACTGGACCGCAAGGTTCTTGCCGATCTCGCCATGAACGAAGCTGGTGCGTTTAGCGCCATCATCGCGCAGGCGAAGGCGGCGCTGCCCAAGGCAGCTTAACACACCACTTTCGTGAAAGCGCAGATGGGCGTGGACGGTGCTTGCCGTTCGCGCCCATTTGCTTATCAGGCACAGGCTATGACCGATCTTGCATCCTTGAACACGCAGGCCCTTTCCGCCATCGACGCCGCTGCGACGCTTGATGCGCTGGACGCCATTCGCATTGACCTGCTGGGCAAACAGGGCAGCATCAGCGCGCTTTTGAAAACGCTGGGCCAGATGTCGCCAGAAGAACGGCAGACGCGCGGCGCCGCGATCAACAGCCTGCGCGAAACGGTTACGTCTGCGATCACCGCGAAAAAGGCCGCATTGGACGCCGCCGCATTGGACGCCCGGCTGGCCACAGAGCGGCTCGACATGACGCTTCCCGCGCCAGACGCCCTGCACGGCAGCGTCCATCCGGTCAGCCAGGTGATGGACGAGCTGGCCGAAATTTTCGCCGATATGGGCTTTGCGGTTGCCGAAGGGCCGGAAATCGAAGACGATTGGCACAATTTCACCGCGCTCAACATTCCGGAAACGCACCCGGCGCGCGCGATGCACGATACCTTTTACTTCCCGGATGATATGGCGCGGGACGGCAAGAAAATGCTGTTGCGCACGCACACATCGCCTGTCCAGATCCGCACCATGTTGTCGCAAAAGCCGCCCATTCGGGTCATTGCGCCGGGCCGCGTCTATCGGTCGGACAGCGACGCCACGCACACGCCGATGTTCCACCAGATTGAAGGCCTTGTGATCGACAAGGGCATTCATCTGGGCCATCTGAAATGGACGCTGGAAACCTTTTTAAAGGCGTTTTTTGAACGCGATGATGTCGTGTTGCGGATGCGGCCCAGCTATTTCCCCTTCACCGAACCCAGCGCCGAAGTGGATGTCGGCTATACCCGCGTCAACGGCAAGCGCGTGATTGGCGGGTCTGAAGGTTGGATGGAGGTGCTGGGATCCGGCATGGTGCACCCCCGCGTGATCGAAGCCTGTGGGCTCGACCCCAATGAATATCAGGGATTTGCCTTTGGCACCGGCGTCGACCGGCTGGCCATGTTGAAATATGGGATGGATGATTTGCGCGCCTTTTTTGACGGTGATCTGCGCTGGCTGAAACATTATGGCTTTGCCGCACTGGATGTGCCCACGCTGAGCGGAGGGGTCGGCGCATGAAGTTCTCTCTGTCATGGCTGAAGGATCATCTTGCGACCGACGCGGATATTCAGGCGGTCGCCGATACGCTCAATCGCATCGGGCTTGAGGTGGAAGGCATTGAAAACCCGGCAGAGCGGCTCAAGGGCTTTACCGTTGCCAAGGTGCTGACCGCAGACCGCCATCCGCAGGCCGATAAATTGCAGGTGCTGACGGTGGATGCCGGTGCAGGACCATTGCAGGTCGTGTGTGGCGCCCCCAATGCCCGGGCCGGGCTGGTCGGTGTGTTCGGCGTGGAAGGCGCGGTTGTGCCCGCCAATGGCATGGTGCTGAAAAAGGCGGCCATTCGCGGCGTTGAATCAAACGGCATGATGTGTTCCAGCCGCGAACTGGAATTGGGCGATGACCATGACGGCATCATCGAACTTCCCGCAGACGCGCCCATTGGCACCGCTTTTGCCGATTATGCGCAGCTGGATGATCCGATTATCGACGTGGCGATCACGCCCAACCGGCAGGATTGCATGGGCGTACGCGGCATTGCGCGTGATCTGGCCGCCGCTGGCCTAGGCACGCTCAAGCCGCTCAAAGACGTCTTTGCCAAAACCGTCCGGGCAGAGCTTGCCGACGCCCTGCCCCTGGGTTCGGACAGGACGGACGGCCCGTCAACCGGCTCCGGACAAACCGACGGGGGGCGTTTTCCCTGTCCTGTTGAGATCCGCATCGATGATCCGGACGGCTGCCCCGCCTTTTACGGCCGCGTCATCCGCGGCGTCACCAATGGCGACAGCCCGGCCTGGATGCAGGCGCGCCTCAAGGCCGCAGGGCAACGCCCGATTTCGGCGCTGGTTGATATCACCAATTATGTGATGCTGGATCATGGCCGGCCCAGCCATGCCTATGATCTGGCAAAGCTGACCGGTGCGGTCTGCGCGCGCCGGGCAAAGGATGGGGAAACGGTCACCGCGCTGAACGGCAAGGCCTATACGCTCACCGCTGACATGACGGTGATTGCCGATGCGGCGGGTGTGCATGATATCGCCGGGATTATGGGCGGTGAACATTCCGGCTGCACCGACGCTACGACCGATATCCTGCTGGAAGTCGCCTATTTCACGCCGGAACAGATCGCCAAGACGGGGCAGGCGCTCGCGCTGACCTCGGATGCACGCAGCCGCTTTGAACGCGGCGTGGACCCGGCCTTTCTGGACGATGCCACCGCGCTTTTGACCGGCCTTATTCTCGATATCTGCGGCGGCGAGGCGTCCGACATTGTCCGCGCCGGACAGCCACCGCGCGCAACCAAGACAATCGCCTATGACACGGGCCTGTTCGCCCGCCTGGGCGGCATTGACGTGCCGGCGGACCAGCAGCGCGCGATTTTGGCGTCCTTGGGCTTTGACATCAGCGCCGATTGGCAGGTCCGCGTGCCGACATGGCGGCGCGATGTGGATGGCCCGGCCGATCTGGTGGAAGAGGTTGTTCGCATCATCGGGCTCAACACCGTGCCGTCAACGCCGCTGCCCCGTGCAGATGGCGTGGCGCGACCCACCGCCACGCCGGCGCAAAAGCTGGAACGCAAGGTCCGCCGCATGGCGGCCGCGCGTGGCCTGAATGAAGCGATCAACTGGTCCTTCCTCCCCGAAAAGGAAGCCGCCATCTTTGGCGGGGGTCTGTGGACCTTGGCCAATCCGATCAGCGAGGACATGAAGGTCATGCGGCCTGTGTTGCTGGCCGGGCTGTTATCGGCGGCGCGGCGCAATCTGGATCGGGGGGCGGATACGGTTCGCCTGTTCGAACTGGGCCGCCGCTATGTCGCAGAGGGTGAACGCCCGACCATGGGCCTTGTGCTCGCTGGCGAACGCACGGCCCGCGGCTGGGCAACGGGTAAAGCCAAAAGCTTTGATCCTTTTGACATCAAGGCCGAGGTGCTGGCGCTGCTTGGGGCAGCGGGCGCGCCCGTCGACAATCTGCAGATCATGGGAGAGGCTGGTGCCCATTTTCACCCCGGCCAATCGGCCACATTGCGCCTTGGCCCGAAAACGGTGCTGGCCAGCTTTGGCGCACTCCACCCCTTAGCCGCCAAGGCCTTTGATCTCGATGGCCCGGTCATGGCCGCAGAACTGTATCTGGACGCGATCCCGGCCAAGCGTGGCAGCGGCTTCATGCGCCCGGCCTTCACGCCGCCTGCGCTGCAGGCCGTCAAGCGGGACTTTGCCTTCCTTGTCCCGGCAGACCTGCCCTCAGGCGACCTTGTCCGGACGATCAAGGGTTCGGATAAGGACAATATCACGGCTGTGCGCCTGTTCGACCTGTTTGCCGGTCAGGGCGTGCCCGAAGGCCAGAAGTCACTGGCCGTTGAAATCACGCTTCAGCCAGCTGAAAAAAGTTATGATGAAGAGGGATTGAAGGCGATTGCAGAGCGGGTGGTGAACGCAGCGACAAAGCTGGGGGCTGTGCTGCGGAGCTGAGGACTGGAGCGGGTGAAGGGAATCGAACCCTCGTCGTAAGCTTGGAAGGCTTCTGCTCTACCATTGAGCTACACCCGCGTGCCGACGGCGATCGCCGTTCTGCGCAGCGCGCCCTTGCCACTTTGACTGGGCGCGCGTCAACTCTTTCCAGCGGCCAGCGCCTTGGCTGATGCGGATCAGGCCCCAGCGGGCGACATCAGGAAGGCCGCCAACGCGAGGATACCGGTCAACAGGCCAAGGCCAAGGGACAGCATCCGCCTGAGCGCAAGCCAGCCATCGGGCAAGGCCACGGTCAGGGCCATTTCCTGATCCACAACCGGGCTGAAAAGCAAGACCAGGGCCATGACGACCAGCGACGGCCCCGGCCAGGCCCAGCCGAAAATCCAGGGCAGATACGCCGCAAAGGCAATCAGGCTGGGCGCGACCGCCGCTGCATAGATCCAGCGGGGCGCCTGCGGATTGCTGACGCCAATGCCCCACCAGACGCCGCCCAGAAAACTGAAGATCAAAGCGGCATAGCCAAAACCAGCGGCCAATGCGGTCCAGCGCAACACCGGATCGGTCAGCAGCACCACGGCCAGCATTTGCGGCAGCCAGCCGGCATAGCCCAGCCAGCGCGCGCGCCGATCCAGAAGAAACGAACTCACCATCACAGTCTCCCGATTATGCGCCATGTTCATAAAATTATTTTCTTTTTTCAGATTCTTAGCCCCCACGGCGGCACCGTTCAGAGCAGTAAATCACATTTTCCCAGTCGCGCGCCCATTTTTTTCGCCAGACAAAGGGACGCTGGCAAACAGGGCAAAGCTTTTGCGGCAGCGCGGATTTCTGGCGCATTCGGGGCATTGGCCTGTATCTTTCCTGCTGGGTCTCAAGGCTATTCTTGTCCGATGAGGCCTTGAATTTCTCATCAGGGCTTCAATCTCATAAAGAAGACGGGTAGGTTAAGAGAACCGAATGGCCATATTGGCAGCGAAGCGGTCGCTTCGAACCGATATCTGCCAAGCCCAGCCGAAAGGCGATAGGGGGGATTATGTTGGCTGAAAAGATAGACACGCCTGCTGGCCTCAGCGCGCTGATTGCAAGCAGCCCAGTTGCCTCAGTCATCAGTAATCCGCGACTGGCGGACAATCCGATTATCGCCTGCAACAAGGCCTTTATCGATCTGACCGGATATCCAGAACATGAAGTTGTCGGCCGCAATTGCCGCTTTCTGGCTGGCCCGGCAACCGAACCCCGGCTGACCGAAATGATCCGCGAAGGCGTGCGCGAGCAACGCCCCGTGCTGGTCGAAATCCTGAATTACAAAAAAGATGGCACGCCGTTTCGCAACGCGGTGCTGGTCGCCCCGATTTTTGGCGAAAGCGGCGAACTGGAATATTTTCTGGGATCGCAGGTTGAATTGCCGGCGGACGCACCCGGACCAAGCGCCAGCCGCCACGCCCGTGCGATCCAATTGGTCAACGCCCTGACCCCGCGCCAGCGCGAGGTTCTGGAACATATGGCGCAAGGCAAGCTCAATAAACAGATCGCCTATGATCTGGGGTTGAGCGAGCAGACGGTGAAGATGCACCGGGCCGCTTTGCTGGATCGGTTGGGGGCCGCAACCACCGCCGATGCGATCCGCATTGCAGTGGAAGCTGATATCTCGGGCCCAGCCTAGACTTTAGGACACGTCCTTTAGAGGATATCGACCCAAAGCGCCGGCCCACCTATTTGGATTGGGCCGGGACGGGAATCCCCCTCTCTCTCCTCCCTCCCGGCAATCACCCCCAACCTCCCCTTGTCTACCCATCAAAAATTGGTGGCATTTTGCCGCGCGCATTCTAATCCTTGCCGATCAGTGAGACGGCATGACCGGCGAGGGAGGCATGATGCACGCGGCACAAGGACAAGCTTCATGGGTGATGCTGGCCTATCTGGTCGCCGGTATCTTCTTCATCCTGGCCTTGCGCGGTCTGTCATCGCCCGCGACATCACGGCGCGGCAATCGCTTTGGCATGGCCGGCATGGCCATTGCTGTTGCGACAACATTGGCCACGCACGAAATTGCCAGCCTGCCGGAAATCCTGGGCGCGCTTGCGATTGGTGGCGGGATCGGCTGGATCACGGCACGCCGCATTGCCATGACAGACATGCCGCAGCTTGTGGCGGCGTTTCACTCCCTTGTCGGTCTTGCCGCTGTTCTGGTGGCGGCGGCCGCTTTTTTGCAGCCGGAAAATTTCGGCATTGCCGGGCCGGATGGCGTCATTCACGCGGTCAGCCGGATTGAAATGGGGCTGGGCATCGCCATCGGGGCGATCACCTTTTCCGGTTCCGTCATCGCATTCCTGAAGCTTAACGGAAATATGTCGGGCGCGCCGATCCTGCTCCCGGCACGGCATATCATCAATCTTGGGACGCTGGCGGCGATCCTTGGCCTGATCGGCTATTTCCTGACAGACCAAAGCGCCTGGGTGTTCTGGACGATCACGGCCCTGTCCTTTGCGATCGGCTTTTTGCTGATCATCCCCATCGGCGGGGCTGACATGCCGGTCGTCGTGTCGATGCTGAACAGCTATTCGGGCTGGGCGGCGGCGGCGATGGGCTTTACCTTGCAGAATTCAGCCATGATCATCACCGGCGCGCTGGTCGGATCATCGGGCGCGATCCTCAGCTATATCATGTGCAAAGCGATGAACCGCAGCTTCATCAGCGTGATTGCCGGTGGCTTTGGCGCCGAAGCGGCGACTGCAGGCGGCCCAGCCAAGGAACAGCGTCCGTGGAAGCGCGGATCAGCCGAAGATGCGGCGTTCCTGCTGAAAGAAGCCGAACAGGTCATCATCATCCCCGGCTATGGCATGGCCGTCGCCCAGGCACAGCATATCCTGCGCGAAATGGGCGATCTTCTGAAAAAAGAAGGGGTGCGCGTGAAATATGCGATCCACCCGGTCGCCGGCCGCATGCCCGGGCATATGAACGTGCTCTTGGCCGAGGCCAATGTCCCATATGACGAAGTTTTTGAACTGGAAGACATTAACAGCGAATTCGCGCAGACGGACGTCGCCTTCATCATCGGCGCCAATGATGTCGTGAACCCGGCGGCCAAAACCGACAAATCCTCCCCCATTTATGGGATGCCGGTTTTTGATGTCGATAAAGCCAAAACCATCATGTTCATCAAACGGTCCATGGGTGGCGTCGGTTATGCGGGCGTCGACAATGATGTCTTTTATATGGACCAGACCATGATGCTGCTGGCCGATGCCAAGAAGATGGTCGAGGACATTGTAAAGGCCCTGCAACACTGATCCATGGCGCTGGCGCCGGGTGATCGCTATCAGACGCCATGGCCATGGATTCGGATATCTCTCTTGCTTTGCAGCTTGCCGATGCGGCGGGCGCTGCGATCCGCCCGTATTTTCGGGGCGCCTTTGGCCTTGAAGACAAGGCCGATGCCTCGCCCGTCACGCTTGCCGACCGCGCCGCTGAAGAGGCGATGCGCGCGATATTGAAGCGTGAAGCCCCCCGCGATGGCATTATCGGCGAAGAATTTGGCAAAGAACGCGAAACGGCAAGCCGCGTCTGGGTGCTTGATCCGATTGATGGCACGACCAGCTTTGTTGCTGGCCGCGCGATATTTGGCACACTGATCGCGCTGTTGCAGGATGGATGGCCGGTCCTTGGCATCATCGATCAGCCCATTACCCGCGAACGCTGGGTTGGGGCTGTGGGGCATCCGACATATTTTAATCAGCAGGTCGTTCAAAGCCGCCCGTGCCGTGCCCTCAACGATGCCGTGCTGGCGACCACCAGCCCCCATCTGTTTACCGAGCATCAGGCCACCCATTTTCTTGGCCTTGCCGGAAAAGTTGCGCGGCGGCGGATCGTCTATGGCGGTGATTGTTATAATTACGGCCTGGTTGCCAGTGGGCATATCGATCTGGTCGTCGAAGCGGGGCTGAAGCTGCATGATTTTGCGGCCTTGGTCCCGATTATCGAAGGGGCAGGCGGCCTGATGAGCGATTGGTCTGGCACGCCCCTGAATGCCGAGTCCGCTGGCGATGTTGTTGCATTGGGGGATCCGGCGCGG
>JBJOJQ010000123.1:0-5979 GCA_046046525.1 Pseudomonadota bacterium | reverse complement strand
CGCAAAAGGTGGGCGTGGCGCTGATCGATGTGATGACGGGTCTGCATGCCTGCATCGCGGTGCTGGCGGCGCTCAACCAACGCCACGCAACGGGCCGGGGCCAGTTTATTGATATGGCGCTTTTGGATGTCGCCATGTCCACACTGGCCAATATTGGCCTTAATCAGCGGGTGACAGGCACGCCGCCGCAGCGCATGGGCAATGCCCATCCCAGTGTTGTGCCATATCAGGTTTTTGAAACGGCGGATGGCCATATGATCGTCGCTGTCGGCAATGATAGCCAATTTGCCCATTTCGTCACGGCGCTTGGGCTGGCGCCGCTGGCAACAGATGCCCGTTATGCAACCAATGCCGCCCGGGTGGATCATCGCGAAACGCTGATCCCGCAATTGGCGGATGCCATGCGCACGCAGCCAACCGCCCACTGGGATGCCGCTCTGAATGCGGTCAATGTGCCAGCGGGGCCGATCAATGATATTGGTCAGGCCTTTGCCGATCCGCAGTCGGTGGCGCGCGGCCTTGCGACCATGGCCGGCACCCGTCCGGCCATTGCCAGCCCCTTGCGCCTGTCAGACTCCATGCCTGATGCCGGCACAGAACCGCCGCTTTTGGGGCAGGATACCGATGCCGTTTTGCGCGACTTTTTGGGGCATAATGCGGATGACATCGCCCGCCTCAAGGCACAGGGCGTGATTGCGCCCGCTTAAGGCGCGGCATCCAGATTTTCAGGTAACTGTTTGTTCTATAACGCCAAAAATTGGATGGCGTTTCTCGTCCTCCATCCAGATGCGGACATGGTCGCCTTTTTTGAGGAACGGGGTCTGGGGCGCGCCGGTCTGGAGTGTCTCCACGGTGCGAAGCTCGGCAAGACAGGAATAGCCAACGCCACCGGCGCTGACCGGCTGGCCCGGCCCGCCATCGGCCCCGCGGTTGGAAACCGTGCCCGATCCGATGATCGTGCCCGCGCCCAACCGGCGGGTCTTGGCGGCATGGGCAATCAGCGCCCCGAAATCAAAGGTCATGTCAACGCCGGCATCGGCACGGCCCAAGGCTGTGCCGTTCAGGTCGACACACATGGCCCCATGCAGCTTGCCGCCATCCCAGCGATCCCCCAGGCTTTCGGGCGTGACGAAAACCGGTGAAAAGGCGCTGGCCGGCTTTGACTGGAAAAAGCCAAAGCCCTTGGCCAGTTCATCCGGGATCAAATGGCGCAGCGACACATCATTGGTCAGACCGACCAGCCGGATCAGCGATCGGGCCTCTTGGGCACTGACGCCCATCGGCACATCATCGGTCACCACGATGACTTCGGCCTCCATATCGCATCCCCAGGCGTCATCGGCCAGGGGAATGGGGTCTCTTGGCCCCAAAAAGCCATCGGACCCGCCCTGATAGATCAGCGGATCGTGCCAAAAGCTGTCGGGCAGCGTCGCCCCGCGGGCCTGCCGGACCAGTGCCACATGGTTCACATAGGCGGATCCATCGGCCCATTGGTAGGCGCGGGGCAGCGGGGCTGCTGCTTCCCGTTCATGAAAGCGTTCCCGCGGAATGACTTCATGGGCCAGATCAATCGCCAGACTTTCGAGGCGCGGCGCACAGGCCGCCCAATCGTCGAGCGCGGCCTGAAGGCTGGGGGCAATATGGCGGGCATCGGCGCACCAGGCCAGATCATCGGACACAACAACCAAGCGGCCGTCTCGGCCGTGTTTCAGGGACGCAAGTTTCATCCGATGCTCCTGTCCTGTTATCGCGTTATCCGCTTGGTTTCATTTGAAACCGATTAAAGCCATTGTCCAATTCATTCTGGGAGGGATCTGCATTGCGATGCAGGCGGCGCGCATTAGGGTGGTGGCATGACACGCCTGCATCTGGACCAGTTTCTGCCTTACCGCCTGTCGGTTGCCGCCAACGCCGTTTCAACGCGGATCTCGCACAGCTATCGGCGGCGCTTTGGCCTCAAAATTCCCGAATGGCGGCTTGTGGCAATCCTTGCAGAACATATCAAAATGACGCCTCAAGAAATTGGTAAGAAAGGGGAATTAGATAAAATTACGGTCAGCCGCGCCGCCGCTGCATTGATTGCGCGAGGGTTGGTGGCGCAAGACCGCAACCCCAAGGATGGCCGGTCGCATTTCCTGAGCCTGACGGCCGAAGGCCGGGCGCTTTATGATGAGATTGCGCCGGCTGCACTGCAATTGGAGGCGGAGTTGCTGGCTGATTTTTCGGCGCAAGACCGGGACATGCTGGCCCAGCTGTTGCGTCGCATCACCCTATCCGCAAATTCCCCTTGACGTAAACGTGAAGTTGGGGATTCCCATGGTCCTAAGATATCTGCAGGAAAGGATGCCCCATGACGCTCGATGTGCTGCACCGCACGGCCTATAGCGAAGATCACGAAGCGTTCCGGTCAACGGTGCGTCAATTTGTCGCCAAGGAAATCGAACCCCATGCCAATACATGGGATGAAGAGGGCATTGTGCCCAAAAGCGTCTGGCCCAAGGCGGGTGCGCTCGGCCTTCTCTGCCCGACCGTGCCCGAAGCCTATGGCGGGCTTGGCCTCGATTTCGGCTATAATGCCATCATCAACGAAGAGTTCAGCTATGGCACAGATGTTGCCACGGGCTTTTCGCTGCAAACGGATATCGTTGCCAATTATCTGATTGCCTATGGCTCGGAAGAGCAAAAGGCGCAGTGGCTGCCCAAGATGGTCTCGGGCGAAATCGTCACCGCGATTGCGATGACCGAACCCGGTACAGGGTCTGACCTGCAGGGCATGCGCACCACGGCGAAAAAGGATGGCAATCATTATGTCATCAATGGGGCCAAGACCTATATCACCAATGGCCAGAATGCGGACCTGATCCTCGTCTGTTGCAAAACCGATCCCGACGCCCAGCCCGGTTATAAGGGCGTGTCGATCGTTCTGGTGGAGGCCGATCGTGACGGCTTTAAGCGCGGCCGCAATCTCGACAAGATTGGGCTCGATGCGGCGGATACGTCTGAACTTTTCTTTGAAGATGTGCGCGTGCCCATTACCAATTGTCTGGGCGAAGAGGGCATGGGCTTCATCTATCTGATGACCGAATTGCCGCAAGAGCGCCTGTCCATTGCTATCGGGTCGCAGGCGGCGGCGCAACGTGCCTTTGACATGACGGTTGAATTTGTGCGGGACCGCAAGGCCTTTGGTCAGCCGATCCTGAATTTCCAGAACACCCGGTTCGTGCTGGCTGATCTCAAGACCAAATTGCAGGTTGGTTGGGCGCATATCGATTGGGCGTTGCAGCGCCATTTGAAGCGCGAACTGACCCCGGAAGAGGCGTCGGCGGCCAAGCTGTGGCACACCGAATTGCAAGGCGAAATCGTCGATAAATGCCTGCAACTCCATGGCGGCGCGGGCTTCATGAACGAATATCCGATTGCCAAGCAATATCGCGGCGCGCGCGTCACCCGGATTTTCGGCGGAACCAGCGAAATCATGAAGGAGTTGATCGGGCGCAAGCTCTGATCTGCGTCTGGGCTCCGGCTCAAGGCCGGAGCACGCGGTGGCAGGGTGGTTTGAACTCTGGGCTCCGGGTCAAGCCCGGAGCACGCGGTGGGTGGATGGCCTGAACTCTGGGCTCCGGGCCAAGCCCGGAGCACGCGGTGGGGGTGCGGGCGTGGCATCCTGTGCTCCGGCCTTGAGCCGGAGCCCATATCTGCGCCGGAGCCCATATCTGCGCCGGCGGCAGTGATCCCGCGATGCACACACCGCGGAGCATATCTGCCGGTTGTCGCGCAGAATTCTTATTTCCGGCCTAGCCAAATCACCTCATTTCCGCGAGAAGCGCGCGATGAGAAAAGGTCATCGCCCGTCCAAGCCGCCCTCTAATCGCCCGCGTTTCTGGGGCCGCCATGCGGTGACGGCGGCGCTCGCTAATCCGAACCGCGTGTGCCGTAAGCTTTGGGCCACGCGTGAGGCGGCGGCGGCGCTTGATATCCCCAAAGGGCTGACCGTTGCCTTTGCGGAGGCGCCAGACCTTGGGCGTATGGTCCCCGCCGATGCGCCGCATCAGGGCCTTGTTCTGGACGTTGACCCGCTGGAGGATGTCTGGCTGGGCGATTTGTTGGCGGATGGCGCGGGTGATCAACGTCCGCTCTTGATCCTCGATCAGGTGACCGATCCGCATAATGTGGGGGCCATTCTTCGGTCAGCAGCGGCTTTTGATGCACTGGGCATCGTGACGCAGGATCGTCATGCGCCGCCGGAATCCGGGGCGCTGGCCAAGGCGGCCTCTGGCGCGCTTGAAATTGTGCCTTGGGTTCGGGTCGTCAATTTGTCGCGCGCGCTGGATGAAATTGCGGAGGCCGGCTTTTGGCGGATCGGCCTGACGGGCCATAGCAATCGCCTGTTGGGCGATGCGATTGGGACGGCGCGGGTTGCGCTGGTGCTGGGCGCCGAAGGGGAAGGCATGCGCGCCAATACAGAGGCGCATTGTGATGAATTGGCCCAGCTGCCAATCAGTCCGAAGATGGAAAGCCTGAACGTCTCTAACGCAGCGGCCATTGCGCTCTATGCCGCGGCTGCGGCACGAGGATAGACGCCTCACGCCGGTGCGCCAGCCAAGGGGCAAGCGCGTATCCTGGGGCGCTATCCAGCCGGGACAGGTCCATTGTGTGCGGGTTTCATGCCCAACATATGAAAAAGCCCCGGCGGGCCGGGGCTTTCTTCACGTCGTCGAGATGGTGCGGCTCAGTCTTCCTGGGCGATCACAACCTTCAGGCCATCCAGTTCATCCTTAAAGTGAATCTGGCAGGACAGGCGCGACGTTTCGTTGCGATGCGCTGAGCTGTCGAGCAGGTCATTTTCGTCCTCGGTCATCGGGTCAACCTTGTCCGCAAAAGCAGCGTCGACATGGATATGGCAGGTCGCGCAGGAGCAGCAGCCGCCACACAGCGCCAAAAGCTCGTCAAAACCGGCATCGCGAATGATTTCCATGACGGACAGGCCGCTTTGGGCCTCAACTGTCTTTTCCGTTCCGTCGCGCGTGACAACAACCAACTTCGCCATGCTCTTTCCCTCTTGCACCCTGATGTGGATTTGTTCACGTCGCTAGCGGTGCCCTGACAGCTTATCAAGGCCGAAGATACGCGACACAGAAGGGAAATGCCGATGGTCCTGACCGTTGAGAGCCTCAATCGGTCGATTGACGGGCTGATTGCGCTTGAACCCGCCTTTGGTGCTGTGGTGGCCCGGAGTGGCTATCCAGAGCCGCGCGTGCGGCCCAGAGGCTATGAAACGCTGTTGCGCACGATCATCGGCCAGCAGGTCAGCGTCAAGGCTGCGGCATCCATTTGGAACAAATTGGCGGCGGGTTTGGGGGATCTGTCAGACCCTGCGATCTTGCTGGCCAGCGATGAGGAACGCTTGCGCAGCTTTGGGCTGTCCCGGCAAAAACAATCCTATGCGCGCAGCCTGGCCCAGCTGGTTGCTGATGGTGCGCTTGATTTGATGGCCCTGCCCCAAGAGGATGAGGCGGCCATTGCATGCCTGACCTCCGTCAAGGGCATTGGGCGCTGGTCAGCGGAAATCTATCTTCTCTTTGCGGAAGGACGGCCAGATATCTGGCCAGCTGGCGATTTGGCCGTGCAGATCGAAATTGGCCGTATTCTGGGCCATGCAGCGCGCCCATCAGAGCGCGCGGTGCGGGCTTTGGCCGAAGGCTGGCGGCCGCATCGCGGGGCGGCGGCCATTTTGGCCTGGCATCAATATAACATCACGGCGCTTTAACGTCCGGCGGAAGGGCCAGTCGCGATATTGGCTGCGGGGGCGGGCGCTTCGGGCTGCGGGTTCAGCAGCGTTGCCGCCTCGAGTCGGTCAAGTGCGGCGCGCACGGCGACATAGCGCCGCGCCTTGGTCAGCCAATCCTGTGCCTTGGGGGCGCCGGGCAGCGCTGCAATTTCCTTAACCGCGATATCCACCTGATCACGGGCCATGGCGCG
>JBJOJQ010000090.1:0-5883 GCA_046046525.1 Pseudomonadota bacterium | reverse complement strand
GGCGCCCACAATCGGCCCGCAATAGAGATGCGGCGCGATCTGCGCGTGATAAACCTCTGCCATGCCAGCGATCTTCTTGGCTTCCAGGAGGCCACCGACGCGGCCCAGGTTCATCTGGAGGATGGCCGCGCCGCCTGCCTTAAGAAGGCGAGCGAAATCATATTTGGTTGTCAGGCGTTCCCCCGTGGCGATGGGGATGCTGGTGCCCCGTGCGACTTTGGCCATTTCCTCCGGCGCATCGGGCGGCACGGGTTCTTCAAGCCAAAGCGGGTCATAGGGCTCAAGCCGCTTGGCAAGGCGGATCGCGCCTGCCGCCGTCATCTGGCCATGGGTGCCGAACAAAAGATCGGCCTGTGTGCCGACGGCTGCACGCAGCTGTTTGCAAAAGCGTTCGGACAGGTCGAGCGCCTCCAATGATAATTGGCGCCCATCAAAGGCCGAATAGGGCCCGGCCGGATCGAATTTCAGCGCTGTAAAGCCTTGCGACAGATACAGGGCGGCGCGTTCTGCCGCCAGATCGGGGTCGTGATAGACATCGCTTTTATC
Source organism: Pseudomonadota bacterium (assembly GCA_046046525.1). Taxonomy (GTDB): domain Bacteria; phylum Pseudomonadota; class Alphaproteobacteria; order Sphingomonadales; family Sphingomonadaceae; genus Aquisediminimonas. The sequence continues at coordinate 5,337 of JBJOJQ010000090.1, read as the reverse complement.
GCCCGGCCGCGGGTAGATATAGGTATAGGCGCGCAGGCGTTCGTGCACTTGGCCGCCCAAGAGCTTGTAAACCGGCTGATTGGCGTCTTTGCCGACAATGTCCCAGCAGGCCATTTCCAGCGCGGATAAAACGCCCATCAGCGTCAGATCGGGGTGTTGGGTAAAGCCGCTGGAATAGACCCGCCGCCAGATGGATTCGATGTCATGCGGATCGTGCCCGGCCAAATAGCGGGCAAAGACATCCTCAATCATCTTGGCCACAAGATGCGGCTCAAACGGGACGCAATAGGCTTCGCCAATGCCAGAAATGCCGTTGTCGGTCGTGATCTTCACGAACACGAAATAACGTCCGCCAAAATGCGGCGGCGGATTGCCGACCACAAAGGTTTCGATATCAGTCAGTTTCATGCCGGATTAAACCCGTTGATAACCTTGATTTCCAGGAAGTCGTGAAGGCCAAAGGCACCCCATTCACGGCCATTGCCCGATTGCTTATACCCGCCAAAGGGCGAACAATAATCTTGCCCAGCGCCGTTAAGGTAAACGCTGCCGGCCCGGATTTTTCGGGCGACGCGGCGTGCACGATCAAGATCGCCTGACTGGATATAGCCCGCAAGGCCATAGGGCGTGTCATTGGCGATGCGGATGGCGTCGGCCTCATCTTCAAAGGGAATCATGACCAGTACCGGGCCGAAAATCTCTTCCTGCGCGATGGTCATCTTGTTGTGCACATTGGCAAAGATCGTCGGTTTGACATAAAAGCCGCGGTCAAAGCCATCGGCGCGGCCAAGCCCGCCCGCCACCAATCGCGCGCCTTCATCAAGGCCAATCTGGATCAGGTGCTGGATCTTGTCGAACTGCGCTTTGCTGACGACAGGGCCCAGATGCGGCCCTTTTTCCATCGGATCACCCAATGTGACGCCCGCCGCGACGCGTGCGGCGATGTCGACCGCGGCATCATAAGCAGAGGCCTCTACCAGCATGCGCGTGGGCGCGTTGCAGGACTGGCCGGTATTGCCAAAACAGTGCAGGACGCCGCGGGTCACCGCCGCCTCAAGCCCGGCATCGGCAAAGACGATATTGGCCGATTTGCCGCCAAGTTCCTGCGCAACCCGCTTCACCGTATCGGCGGCGGATTTCGCAATCTGGATCCCGGCCCGCGTCGACCCGGTAAACGACACCATGTCGACGTCGGGGTGGCTTGTGAGCGCAGTGCCGATCATCGCGCCGGTGCCGTGGACCATGTTGAACACGCCCGCCGGAAAGCCTGCTTCGTCGATAAACTCGGCAAAAAGCTGTGCGGACAAGGGCGAGACTTCACTGGGCTTCAGCACCATGGTGCAGCCAGCCACAAGTGCGGGCCCAATTTTTGCAGCCAATTGGTTGATCGGCCAATTCCATGGCGTGATGAGCACACAGACGCCGATCGCTTCATAGGTCAGATTGCCGGTTGCGCCGATCGGGCGATCCCAATCCATGTTGCGCGCCGCGTGCACCGTTTCCTTGAGATGGCCCGGGCCGCATTCTGCCTGCGCATTATAAGACAGATCATAAGGCGCGCCCATTTCGGTTGAGATCGCCTTCACCATCTCGTCATAGCGCCGTTCAAAAATCGCGATCAGCTTTTCGACCAGCGCCAAGCGGCTGGCAAGCGGCATGGCGGCATAGCCATCAAATGCGGCGCGGGCCGCCTGAACGGCCTGCTCCACATCATCTGGCCCGCATAGCGCGATGGTGGCGCAGGGCACCTCGGTCGCCGGATTGATGGCGTCGAGCGTCTGCGTCGATGTCAGTGGCGCGACCCATGCGCCATTGATGTAGGATTTGAGCGGCTGATCAAACATAACCCACCGCCCGCTTCTGATCTTCAATGATGTATTTTTCCGCCCGCCAATAATGCCAGGCCGCCCAGAAACCCGTTGGGGCGAGGATCAACTGGGCCAAGCGCAGAGAATCTGCATCCGCACCATTGGGGCCAGCGAAATAATCGCTGAGCGCGCCGACCAGGCCCGGGGCGACGATCAGGTTCAAGACGTTGGCAATCAACAAGGAAATGGCAATCGCCATAGCCCGCATGCTGGGCGCTGCCAGATTTTGGCACAGGGCCATGGCCGGGCCGATGTAGAAATAGATAGTCGGGATGAAGATCCACCACATCACTTTCGCAATGGCGAGGTCGTGCGTCCAATAGGCGTAGAATGACGGCAGCGTGCCCAGTGCCGTGACGACCGCAAGCAGGCGGGCAATGCGGCGGGGATCAGCATAGCTGGGCCGCGCGACCACCCAGGCGGTGATGAGCGATGCGCCAATGCCGCCCAGCAGATAAATTTCCCCGAGTAATCGGCCGGCTTCGCCTTCATTCATGCCATAGGTGCGTTGCAGGAACAGCGGCGTAAACCACATCAGGCCCCAGCCCCAAAAGGCCGACAGACCCGCCCCGACCATCGCGTGCACCGCCGATTTCTGGGACCAGATAAACTTCAGCGTTTCCATAACCGTTGGCGCTGTGTTGGCCGACACAGCATCAAGCCGGCCACGCTTGGGCTCTTTGATCGTCACCAAAATGATCAGCGCAAGGATGATGCCGGGAATGCCCAGCACCAAAAAGGCGGCGCGCCAGCCATGGTTGGTTGAAACCAGGCCGGCAATGTCCGATCCAAGCCAGGCCCCGATGGGCGCGCCAAGCGCAAAAATCGTCATGGCCATCGACCGGCGATCGGCCGGGAAATAGTCTGCAATGATGGAGTTGCAGGCCGGTGTGCCGCCCGCTTCGCCAATGCCGACGCCAATGCGGGCCAGCAGCAGATCAAAATAGCCCCGCGTATATCCGGTCAGCGCGGTCATGGCCGACCATGCCGCAACCGACGCCGCCAGCAACTTCTTGCGGTTGGTCCGGTCGGTCAGCCAGGACAGCGGGATGCCCATGACCACATAGAAAAGCGCGAGCGGAATGCCGAGCGACGCCGCACCGGTATCGCTTAGGTTCAGCTCTTCGCTGATCGGCCCAAGCAGGGTTGAAAGGACATATCGGTCCGCGATGCTGATCGTATAGACAAGCATCATGATGATGAGGACGTACCAGCGCTGGCCCAGCGTGGATACCTCGTCTGCGTTGACTGGTCGCGTCGCCATCTTCTCTCCCCTTATTTATCGAACCAATTCAGGTCCCAATGCGTCCCGCAGCGGCCCAAGCCAGGGTTCAAATTTCTTCCACTGGTCAAGGCCGTCGCGGAAGATGGGCTGGCGCACCTGTTCTGAACTTGGGGTGCGCACGCTCCGCTTGGTCTTGTGGAATTCAATACAGGCCTGTTCAAAAGGCAGGCCGCAATAGTCGAGGATACGCCGCACATTGCCTTCCAGATCGTCGACCAGATCCTCATGCTGCACCTGCAGAACGCGTCCGGGCAGGACGGCATCCCAATGGTCCATCAGCTCAACATAGGTGCGGTAATAGCGCGCAATGTCCTGAATTCCGTAGGTGAATTCCTGCCCCTGCGCGAAAAGCTGTTTGAAGTTGCTAAAACAGCAGGCCATCGGCTCGCGCCGCGCATCGATGATCTTTGCATTTGGCAGAATCAGATGGATCAGGCCCACATGCCGGAAATTATTGGGCATTTTGTCGATGAAATAGGGCCGGCCCAGGATGCGGTTGGGCATCGTATCGGCAATATATTGTGCCCCGAACTTGCGGACCGCCTCTGCGTCCAAATCGTCCATCGATCCCGGATAACGGGGATTGTCAAAGTTCAGCTCACGGCCCTGCAATTCATGCACAATCCGTTGAATGTCGGGAAGTTCCTGTGTTCCTTCCACCATGCTGTGCGAAGCCAGGATTTGCTCAATCAGCGTGGAGCCAGCGCGCGGCAGGCCAAGCACGAAGATGGGGGAGGGGTCATCCAGTCCCCAGTCCTTGCGTGCCGCGAAAAAGGCAGCTGTGCAGACGCGCTTTTGCTCACGCGTGTTGGTTTCAAAGACCTCGGGAATATAGCCGTTGCTGGCGCGGTGCATGGTGTTGCCGCGTTCATATGCGGCCCAAGAAGCGGCATAATCACCTGCATCCTCAAAGGCTTTGCCGAGTGCGAAGGCGATATGAATACGGTCCATCTCTGCCGTCGCAGGATCGTCCAGCCGATCTTGCATCACCGCCATTGAGTCCGCTGAAAAGCGATATGTCTTCAGGTTCGCAAGGCTCCACCAGGCATCGCCAAAATCCGGCCGATCAGCTGTCGCTGCCATATAGGCATCGATCGCCTCGGCGGTTCTGCCCTCGGTCTTGAGCGCATGGCCAAGCCAAAGGTTCAGATCGGCGCGCCGAACCCGGTCCTCCATCGCGTTGCCGGTGATTTCGGCCAGCATCTCCTGATATTCTGGAATAACGCTTTCGAAATCGCCCAAGCCAACGCTGATTGTGGCCGCCTGTGTGCGATGGGCATGGTTGCGCGGATCCCGCTTTAACAGCGGCTCCAGCGCCGCGCGCGCCTGCGGGAATTTATGGCGCGCAATCAGCACCTGGACATATTCGTGCCGTGCTTCGTCATGGTCCGGCACCATGGCAAGGACACCGGCATAGAGCGTTTCGGCATCATCGAGCACGTTGCGCATATGGCCGATCTGCGCGAGCAGCCGCATTGCCTCTGGGTGGTCGCCCACATCCAGCAAGAAACGACGGATCAGGGATTCCGCAACGTCCAACTCGCCATCGCCGAACAGCACTTTTGCCTGAACAATGGGGGCAGGGATGCTGGCCAGGTGGGCAAAATGGCGCGCGGCCCGCGCTGCGCTCTGGGTGTCGCCCGTCATCCGGTAAAGCCCGTCGAGCATGCGCCAGCCCATTGAGAGCGCCGGGTTGATCCGCACGGCCGTCCGAAGATCAAAAATGGCCGCCTGCGCGTCGCGCCGCGCCACATGGCACAGGCCGCGTTCCAGAAACATCTGGCTGAAATTGGGATGATGGCTTGCAAACCGGTCCAGCGCCGCAAGGGCGGCATCGATCTGCTGCATCATGCGCAGCGAGTGCGCTTCAATGAGCAGGAGGTCACGGTTCGAAGGGTGGGTTGTCAGCAAATGCTGCGCGCCGGCAACGGCAGCCGCGAAGTTGCCAGCAGCCTGAAATTCATGAAGTTTTTTAAGCTCTGCTTCGGACGGCACGGTCGCGTGCGGCGCAGGCTGATTATTGTCAGATGAAGAAACGTTAACTTGCGAGGCCATTCCGCACTTTCCTGTCGGCACCTGCCGCGCGGTTATAAAAAGGCGCTGTGCTGTTAAAAAGCAAGGGGTGGTGCTTTCGGCACCACCCCTTCCAGTTCAGTCAACGGCGACCAATCACAGCTTGGTGCT
>JBJOJQ010000078.1:0-3484 GCA_046046525.1 Pseudomonadota bacterium | reverse complement strand
AGCTGAAAGGCCGATAGGGCCTCATCATCGGTCACGCTGTCATAGCGGACGCGGCCAATATCGCGCAGCCAGGCATGTTCCGGGCCAATCCCCGGATAATCAAGGCCGGCCGAAATGCTGTGCGCTTCATCAATCTGGCCGTCTTCATCCTGCAACAAATAGGTTTTGTTGCCGTGCAAAATACCCGGCGATCCGCCGGCCAGGCTGGCGGCGTGCTGTTTGTCGAGGCCATGGCCGGCCGCTTCAATGCCCAGCATCTCCACGCTTTCGTCATCCAGAAATGGATGGAACAGGCCGATGGCGTTCGATCCGCCGCCAATGGCCGCGACCAGCAGATCGGGCAAACGGCCTTCACGGTCCAGCATCTGGGCGCGGGCTTCCTTGCCGATGACCGACTGAAAATCGCGGACAAGCTCTGGATAAGGGTGCGGGCCAGCGGCGGTGCCGATGATGTAAAATGTATCATGAACATTGGCGACCCAGTCCCGCAGCGCCTCATTCATGGCATCTTTCAGCGTGCGGGACCCGCTTTCGACCGCGCGGACCTCAGCACCCAGCAATTTCATGCGGAACACATTGGGGGCCTGCCGTTCAATATCGCGGGCGCCCATATAGATCACGCAGGGCAGGCCAAAACGGGCCGCAACGGTGGCGGTGGCCACGCCATGTTGGCCGGCGCCTGTTTCTGCGATGATCCGCGTCTTGCCCATGCGCTTGGCCAGCAGAATCTGGCCGATGCAATTGTTGATCTTATGCGCGCCCGTGTGATTGAGCTCATCGCGCTTGAAATAGATTTTTGCGCCACCCAGCGCTTCGGTCAGCCGTTCGGCGTAATAAAGCGGACTGGGCCGGCCGACATAATGGGTCAGCAGATCATCAAATTGGGCGGCAAAGGCCGGGTCCGCCTTGGCCGCCGTATATTCGCGTTCCAGCTCAAGGATAAGCGGCATCAGCGTTTCGGCCACATAGCGGCCACCAAACGCCCCGAAATGCCCGCGATCGTCGGGCTGCGTACGAAGAGAGTTGCTGCGTGTCATAAGTTGCGAGTTGCTTTAAGGAATGCGGCGATCTTGTCCACATCCTTGATGCCGGGTGCGGACTCAACGCCTGAGGAAACGTCAAAAAAATCAGCGCCGGTCACCTGATGGGCGTCGGCAACATTGGCGGCATCCAGCCCGCCCGCCAAAATCCAGGGCAGAGGATGGTGCACGCCACGCAGCAAGGTCCAGTCAAAGCGCTGGCCGGTGCCGCCCGGTAAATCGGCGCCTTTGGGCGGTTTTGCGTCATATAAAATACGGTCCGCCGCGCCCTGAAAGGTGGTCGCGCTGCGGACATCGGCGGCGGTGCGGACCGGAATGGCTTTCCAACATTCACGCCCCGCGTCTTTCCAGCGGGCAAGGCGATCCGGCGTTTCCGATCCGTGAAATTGCAGGACATTAATTTTTGCGAATTGACCGATCAGATGGTCCAGAAAAACGTCATCAGGATCAACGACCAAGGCCACAGACTTAACATGAGATGGCAGCGTTTCGGCCAATGCTGCGGCGGCTTCTGGCGTTATGTTGCGCGGACTTTTTTCAAAAAACACAAAGCCAATATGGCTGGCCCCGCCGGCCAGCGCCGCGGCAAGCGCATCCGGGGTCGTGACCCCGCAAATCTTGGTCTGAATGCCCATGTCACAATGTGGCGTCGATGGCGCGGGCTGCGGCGTCCGGATCTGCGGCCTGTGTGATCGGGCGGCCAATGACCAGAATCGATGCGCCATTGTCCAGCGCCTGACGCGGCGTGACGACGCGTTTCTGGTCGCCCACATGGCCATCGGCAGGGCGCACACCGGGCACCACAAAAAAGCCCTGTGGCCACAGCTTTTTGGCAGCGGCGACTTCATTGCCCGAACACACGACGCCATCCAGGCCCGCCTCTTGGGCCAGGCGTGTCAGCCGTTCGACCTGATCATGCGGGGAACCCGGAACGCCGATTGTGCCCAGATCATTGGCATCAAGGCTGGTCAGGACAGTCACGCCGACCACTTTGGTGCCGGCAGGGGCTGCAGCCTTGGCATCTTCCATCATCGCGCGGCCACCCGCGGCATGGACCGTCAAAATCGCCGGCTCAATGGGGCGCAGCGCCTGAATTGCCTTGGCCACGGTGTTGGGAATGTCGTGGAATTTCAGATCCAGAAAGATGGGCAAGCCCAGATGGGCCATTTCAAGCACGCCGTGGCGGCCATTGGCCATGAAAAATTCCAGACCCAGTTTGATACCGCCGACATGCGTTTTCACGCGGGAAATCAGGGCCTTGGCTTGATCCATATCGGGCGTGTCGATGGCGACATAAATGGGACTGGTCATGACACCCCCGGTGGCACGGCAATGGGCGCAGCGGAAGGTGGAATCGTGCCCTTGGGTGCAATTTCTTGCGCATCAGGGGCCAAAAGCGCCCGTGTTTCCGCAAGTTGGCGTTCGGCCTGCGTCAATTTGCGCTGCAACGACCATCGCGTCGCGCGGTGCAGGATCAAATAAGGGATCAGGCCAAGCACAAAGGCCGCCAGCATGGGCACCGGCAAATAGGTTTCCAGCAGCCAATCCCCCCATAAGCGCAGCGTCACGGGAATCCAGTTGCTCACCGAAAACGCCGCCAGCAGCGTGGCGATGGCAACCCAGAAGATGGTTCTTAAAAACTGCATATCTAACCCGGCTCCATTGTCCAGGGCCAGACTAGGCCGAGTTGTGGCTTTTGGCCAGTGGCCCTTGGGCAATCTCTGTCCGCAGGCTGTCAAACAGATCCGGGATGGCCGTCAGGCGCGGGGCCTCTTCGTCGAGGATCGCATCGAACAATCGCCGCTTATACTGCGCAAGATCCATCGGATCGCAGGCGGTGGGGAGGGTGGAACAGACGATGTCCACCAAGCGGTCGGCACCATGAAGCCGACCCCAGAGATAATCATTTTCCCGGTATTTCCGGCTGAAAAACGCGCCAAAGCTGTTGAGCTCTATCCCTTTGAGCGTAGCCGCCGTGCCACCATCGCGGATCGCGCGGGCATCATCGGGCGAAATGCGGTCGACCCGAATGGGGTTGAATTCATCCAGCCCTTCGCCCTGCAGCATCGGCAAGGTTGAAATGTCAAAATAAGGAAAGCCCAGATAGCCCAGCAGAACCGGCCGTCGAAAGGCCTTGGGGCACGCGACAAGGCCGCGCGCCAATGCGGCGTCAATCTGGCTGTCCTTGTCGGTCAGGGCCTGAAATGCGGCGATATCATCCAAAAAAGCGGCAGGGGTGGTGATGCGCATCGCCTTGTAGGTGGCGGCATTGCGCAGATCGATGAGTGTGCCCAACGCGTCATAAACGGCACTGCGCAAATCCTGCACCTCGGCATCCGTGACGGCGCCACTATCAACCAATTGGGTCACAGCCCGCGCGACAAAGCGCAGGCGGCGGATGCGAAAGCCCAAATCCAGGTCTTTGAAAAAGCGGGTCGTGGCCA
>JBJOJQ010000049.1:0-12619 GCA_046046525.1 Pseudomonadota bacterium | reverse complement strand
CCTGAGCTGGTGGCCGAGAGCGTCAGGCGATTGGCCGCCGAATTGCCCAGGGCTTCGCCGAACTGCATATTGTTCGACACAGCGATGCTGGAGTTTGACACCGCATTGCCCAGCGCCTGATCCACGCCAAAGGTCCCATAGACATTTGTTGTCGACGAAGCGGCAGCGCCGAGCGTTTGGGAATTGCCCAAGCTATAGTCAGCGGTTGTTGCAACATTATCCGCGTCGGCAATAGCCTGATCTGTTGAGCCAGCCCCATTGAGCGTGGTCGCGGCAACGGTCATGGTGTTGTTGCCAACGTTGCTGATCGCAGAGCCGCGGACCATGTTCCCGGTCACGGCAATTGCGCTGTCATCAATTCCGGCACCAAATGTCGCCAAGACCCCGGCGTTGCTGCCTGCGGCTCCAGCAGTTGCGCCCGTGCCGCCAATAAGCGACGAGACCTGAGCATTGCTGCTCTGTGCGTTCACGAGAGCTGCGTCCGCATCCAGCGTGGTTGCCGACAGCGTCAGGCCATTGGTTGCCTTGTTGCTGGTCGCAAATGCGTCCTGCATATTGCCACTCAACGCGACATTGGAGTTGGACGTTGCATCAGTGATCGCCGCCTGCGTTGTTATTGCATCATTCAGTTGCGCGGCAACCGTGGCATTGCCGCTCGATTGCTGGTTGGCAACGGTGAAGGCCGCATCAGCAAATGTCGATGTCCCAACGCCACTTCCAGCATCTGCTGTTCCAGCAAGGCTGATCGTGGTCGCGGAGGCGGACAGGGTGTTGGTGGCCGTCGCGCCTTCAGCAAAGGCTTGAGCCTTATTGCCCGAGGTCGATACCGATGAGTCAACCAGCGTGCCGCCAATCGCCGTGCGGGCAGAAAGACCACCCGTCACGGTTGCGCCGACGTCTGCGCCGTCCGACACTTCCTGAATATTGGCAATGGCCGCCCCATTGACGACGCCCGTTCCGGTTGCCGCGTCCAGCGTCCCACCAAAGTTCAACGTGGTGGTGTTCGACGCAAGAGCACCCTGGGCCTGCGCATTCAGGATGTTGCTGTCATTGGTGATCGCGCTGCCATTTTTGGCATTGCCAGTCACCGACACGCCAAAGGCCGCATCAGCATCAACAGTCGTTGTTGCCGTCACATCGCCCGAAATCAGCTGATCGTTAAGCGTCGCATAGCCCGCACTCACCGTGCCGGACAGGCTGGTATCGGCAGCCAGGATGCTGTTCGAGATGGTGACGCCGTCGGTCAGGTCTGCTGCCGCCAGCGTCGCGCTTGTAGCATCGACGCTGAGGCTGTTTGCAACCGTGCCACCCGTGGCACGCGACTGGATCTTGTTGCCGGTCAGGTCAACACTAGCCCCCATATCTGTTGCGCCAGCTGCAAGAGAAACAGCGGTGATGGTCGCCGAGGCAGAGGTTGTGGCCGACACGTCGCTGTCGGTGCCATTGGTCTGCTGGCTGGCAATGGCAACGCCAGAGCCAGTGGTGACGCCTGAAACCGTCGCGATGTTTGAGGCCGAGCTGCCCGTTGCAAGAGCATCCTGCGTATTGGCGCTCACCTCAAGCGTGGAGCCCTGCGTTGCACCTGACGTCATCGAGATGGCTGAGTCGCTATTGGTCGCCGTGACATCGGTGTAGGTGTTGATCTGGTTGCTGGTGATCAAAGCCTTTCCAGAAGCATCAAGATCGGCCGCCGTTGCAGTCGACGGAACCGAGTTGGCCGACGCGTTGGTTGCGCCCAGCGTGAGCGACGTGCCGTCAAGCGTGAGCCGCTGTGCAGCGGTGTTGCCCGTTGCCACAGCAGAGTCGGTGTTTGACTGAAGGGTCAGCGCGCTGTCATCCGTTTGACCGGCGGAAAGGCTGATCGTGGTTGCGCTGGACGTCGCACCAATGGTGACATTTGTTCCCGACGTTCCAGTGTTCGATTGCAGCGCTGCCAGCGTTGCGCTGGTTGAATTCGCGACCATGTCCGTATCGGAAATCGTTGAACTGAGCGTGTTCGACACGGCAGAGGCACGATTGACGTTGGACGAAATGTTCAAGCTCGCCGCATCAGTGGCGCCGGCCGACAAGCTGATCGTCGTGCCAGCTGTGCCTGTGTCGCCCGCATCGCCCATGGTTGCAGTCGCATTCTTAGTGTTGGTCTGGATCACGGCGATCGCTGCCGTTGTGCTGGTGGCTGCAGCCCCGCCATCGGCCAGTGTCGAAGTCGCCGTGTTGTTCAGCGCGGGTGCTGTTGCGCTGTTGCTGTCAACCGAAATGCTAGAGCCGGTGACGGCCGAATTTGTGGACGCGAAGGACGTATCATTGACCGTCGCCGTCGCCGTGTTGGTGTTTTCCTGCGACTTGACCACCACACCATCAACCGACGGTAACGTAATCGCGGTCGTCGTGGTTGTGACCGTTTGCGCCTGCGCCAGACCAGCGCCGAAGCTGATCAGGAGGAGTGTACTTGCACCGCCGAGAAGGCGGGCTTTGTTATTGGATTGTTTTATCATTATCATGCCTTTCTTATTTTTACTTTCACCGTACTATTTTTACGCGAGCCAAAACCTGTATTCCCGGCCCATCTCTATAAATTGTTTGATCTGTGGCTTCCGGCCGCCAGATCACCGACATGGCCGCCAACGGCACGCCGCGATTGGCGAGAGCCGTGATCAGGTTCGATAATCGCTGATCGAGCAGCCGCCCGCGCTGGGCCGGATCAAGACTTTCGGACTCCCGCGTCACCAGGTTCAGCGTGAATGTTCCGCCATTTGCCCGCGCGATCCGATCCAGAATGGCCTGGGCCGGCCCCGCCAGATTGGGATCGCCAATCTCAAACGGGATCTGTGCGCCTTGTCCCGGCACGGGCGCCGGCTTTTCCGTTTCAGAGTTCAAGGATTTGGGTGCGGCAGCCGGCGCGTTAGACGCAGGTGGTGGGGGGACGTTGCGCATCACGTCCGGCTGCCGCGGGGGGAGGTTGGGCGCTGTCAGCGGCGCCGAAGGCGGCTGACCTGCACCCATTTTTTCAAAAATCTGTTCAGATGTCTGGGTTTGAATTTCGGATGTCCGAAGCGCCAGACACGGGGCTGGATCAACCATCGATACCCGCCCAATCAGGCGCATGGCGGCTTCCTCAATGGCCGCCCGAATGCCCAGCTGCAGGGGCTCTTGCCCTTTGGATCCGATGTTGATGTCAACCAGACTAAGGCCGAGAAAGCGAAAGCTGTTCGCGCCAACCTCATAACCGCGGAATTGCTTTGAAAGGCTGACCGCATCGACAACCAGCAGGGTGCGGGTGTCGACAATGCGCAGATCAATGGCGACGCTTTGCGTATAGGTCCGCCGCTTCACCCCAATATTGTCGAGCGATGCCTCGGCGCCGCCCGATGCAATATTGTAATTCACCTCGGTTATGCCGCCGGTGATGTAATAGTCCGAAACCTGGATCGTGCCGCCATAATAAGGCAGCCAGGGGACCTTTTGTCCGTTGACATCATGCGCTTCGCCATTGCCGAGCTGGCGCCGATCCATATAGCCCAGTTCTCGCTCAGCGATCGAGCTATCAAAGCGCTCGGCAATACGCACCGTGCCGCCGAGCTTTCCCAAAGCGGAAAACAGCATCAGCGATCCGCCCTGCGTGACGGCATTGCCCTCATTGATCGAATAACGCCCGGTAAAGTCCTTGACGTCGCCCACGCCGATGACGAGTGGCCGCCGGGCGTTGGCGCTCAGCGCGCGCGCAAAACAGGCCAGCGCACCTTCCATGGGGGTGACATTGTCACGCACGACGGACCCGATCTGGATCGGCATTTCGCCCGGCGCGACCCGCTGCGTCTGCACATTCTGGAGCGTGGATGCGCATGCCGAAAGCGACGCCATCACCCCGATGGTCATTGCCCCGCGCGCGCGCGATAAGCGGCTTTTGGACCTGATCATTTCTGTTCTCCGCCCGAAATGACATGGTCTACTTTGAGACGCCGGTGACGCTCGCGAAGGAGACCCGTTCGACCCGTTGATGCTGGCATCTTGCACGCCAAGATTGTCTTGGCGGACATTGAGCACTTGCCGCGTGAGATTGTTTGACGCCGAGGACAAAGTATCACCCATCACGTCGCTGCCGACAAAGCCCCAGTTCTCCTGCGCGTTGTTGAGCACGGTTTGATACGGAACTTGCTGGCCGGATACGCCCGCACTGCTCGTGCTGCCGATCGCGGAGCCCGATGCCCCGGTTGACGATGGCGTATTGGCGGTGGCTGTTGTCGTCCCGGCATTGCCCGACGAATTGGCGGAGTTGGAACAATTAAAATTGTTCTGGTTATCGATATAGGAATTGTAGGTCGGAGAATTGTAAAAGCCGGTCCGCTGTTTGCGCCGCAGATCTTCAATATAGGCGCGATTGGCCAGTTCAGCGGTTGTCTGAAACTGCCAGGGCGTATTCTCGCCCAGGCCGTTGGCGAATGCGCCGGTTGTGCCCGCAAATATGAAGATGGCCGTACTTGTTGTGAGCGCCTTGATCATGGTGAGAACCCTATTTGTTTCGCAAGAGATTTTTTGTTGTCGCTCACAAATCATCAGATCTGATCTATAGGTCAAGAATATTTTATTTTTTATCGTTCCATTATGACTTTTATATACCAGATTTTTCGCGCCACAATGGTGGAGACATCATGTGCTCGTGTGTCCGATGCTTAAAAATTTCCCACAAAAGCGAGACTTCTCAGTCTCGAAGGCGCTCAAACAAGTCCGGATCAAAATCAACGCCCGGCGACGGCTGACCACCCTTTAAACAGATCCAATTATGACATGATCAGACATGATGACGACTTTAGACAGGCGTCTGAATGCGCGACTCGCGTGCAATGCGATGCCCACGAGTCAGAGGTCAGACAGGTCACCGGACAAGGCTGATTCCATTTGAAGGGGCACGACCTTTAACGGCAGACGTGCTGCATCTCGCGTTCAATATTGGTGCCGGGGGCAACCTCAGCCCAGGGGGCTTTCGGCCGCTCTGCATGCGTCGCACCAGTGCGATAAATTCCTGTAATATTTATATTTTTATAAAGCCTTGCGTCGCAACGCACAGCGACTTGCGACACGATTTCCGCATAAGCGGGGTCTTTGAGATAGACGACGCGCGCCCAATATTTGACCGTCCCCGCCCCTGGGGTCAGCCGTGCATGGTCAATATACAGCACGGTCTCGCTGTCCCAGTTCACAAGGCGCCAATCCTCAGCGCTTACGGGCGACGCAATGGCCGCAGCTGCTGCAATCATCAGTGTCTTCATCGTCCTATCCTCGCCAAAGACATGATCGATCCAGAGACAAATCGCAATATACTTTGCATTTTTGATGTCTAAATTATCAGATCTGTTCATTTTTATTGACTCAGCGAACCAGGCTCGGCAAGTGCGCTGGCCAAGGGAGGCGCTCATGACCAAGATTTGGATGGTTGCAGGACTGGCATTGATGACGACGGCCTGCGCGACGGAACGACATGTCGCGCGCGCGATGTCCGATTTGGAAATGCGGCGCCTGACTGTTGAAACTGCCCTGACGGCGCGTGTGACCAAGGTTGAACAGGTTGCGGCCAACGCACTTGCCGTCGCGACCGAGGCCAAGAAGAAAGCCGAAGGCAAGTTCGTCTTTGATACGGTGCTTGGCCGGCAAACCGTAAGCTTTGCCACGGGCGTATCGAGCCTGCCCGCGTCCGCGGAGGCTGAACTCGCCCGGATCGCCGCGCAGCTCAAAGCGGATAACCGCAACATCTTCATCGAAATCGAAGGTCATACCGATTCGGTTGGCTCGGCCACGTTGAATGAGGCCGTGGGCATGAAGCGCGCAGAAAATGTCCGCAGCTTCCTGTTCAAACAGGGCATCGCCCTTAATCGCATGTCGACGATTTCACTTGGCGAATATGCGCCCGTGGCCCCGAATACCACCGAAGCCGGCCGCGCGCAGAACCGTCGCGTCGTCGTCGTTCTAAAGATCTGACCGAAATCATGATCGTGCGTCGCGTTGATAATGTGGGTTTATTGCGTCCGTCGCCTATTTATGACTAAAGAAAGCCTTGAGAAAAACCACGGTTAGCGTTGGCGTAACACAAGACGCCGTGGAATATGGCGATCGCCATGCAGGCAGCGAGTTAGGATAAGAATGATCGAAAATCCGCCCTCCAATATCTGCATCGTTGATGATGACGCGGATTTCGTGGAGTTCCTCGCGCAATATCTTGAAGTCCGCGGCCTGCCGGCCAAGGGTTTTGAGGCCGCCGAGCCGCTTCTGAAATCAGGCGATCTGAACAAATTTGATTTCTTCATCCTCGATCTTGGCCTGCCTGGTATTGATGGCGTTGATCTGATCACGCTGATCCGCACGCAATCACCAGCGGGGATTCTGGTGATCAGCGGCCGCATGGGGCCAGACGCATTCAACTCTGCGCTGGCCGCCGGTGCAGATATGTTCATCAACAAGCCTGTCCGTTTTGATCAGGTGTATAATGCCATTGCCTCGGTGTGTCGGCGGATGTCGCTGCGCGCTGTGGATAGCGCCCCCTGGCGCCTGAGCGCGATCGCATCCTCTCTGATGGCGCCGGATGGCTGCAGCGTGGCGCTGACCCCGGTTGAGCTGCGGATCCTGACACGGCTGTGTGACAATGCGGCCCGGCCCACGTCGCGCCAGGAACTGGCAGAAGCCGCCGGAATTACGAACAGTCAGGACGATCGCAACCTTGATTCCGCCATCTTCAGGTTACGGCGCAAGATCGAGAAAGAGGCGGCGCAACCGTCTCCGCTAAAGACCGTTCATGGGCTTGGCTATCAATTGTCGCAGCCTGTAGAGCTTAGTCGCTGATCGGCGCCATGGTCCGACATGAATGAGTATCTCGCCAGCCTGGTATATATTTATATCGGGGAACTTGTTGCATTCAGCCTGTGTCTGATCCTGCTCGCACGACATGGCCTGCAGACGCAGATTTCTCTCTGGATTGTGGCCAACATATTTTCGGCCATCGGCATTGCAATGGCGCCGCATGTCCTCACCATTTCAGGCGTTAAGGATCTGCAGATGTGGGGCGGGCTCGCGAGCCTCGCGGGTGGCGTCGCGCGTTATCTTTCCGTCACATATATGCGCAAAAGCTTTCATCATGACCGGCTGGCGGATGGCATTACATCTGCATCGCTATTGGCGACACCGCTCGTGCTGTTCGATGCGCTGGGCCAATATCGGCTGTTGGTGGTTTGCGCCATTGGCGCGGCTATATCCGCCGCCTGTCTGATCGGCATTTTGCGCAATCCCTTCTGGAAGTATTTTCGCGGCTTTGGGCTGATGTTTTTCTGCGTCGGCATGCTTTTGTCGATGTTTGCGCTCATCTGGCGGGCCGCCACATCCTATCCCTTTGGCGGGGACCAGGCCTTTGTCGGCGGCTCATCGCCACAGCTGGCCGGGCTGCAACTGCTCGTCATCATGTCCTTTTTGCTGCAGATCGGATTTATCGGCCTGATTGTCGCACGCCACGGCCATGATCGCCGCTTTGTTGATCGGCGCGCGGTGCGCGCGACACAGCGGTCGCTTGCGCTGTCTCGCCGCCGTACCGAAATCGCCAAATTGTCGGAAGATCGGCTCGATCTTATTCAACTTCTGACGCACGAGGTGCGGCAGCCCATCAACAATGCGCAGGCCTCTCTCCAGTCGATTCACTGGAATTTCGCGCGGACATCCCCCATGCCGCAAAAGGCAAAACATGCGCTGGGCCGGGCGCAATCGTCGCTGGATGGCATTACCCTGGCCTTATCCAACGTTATCGTTGCGGGCACATTGATCGATCAGCAAAAGCCATGGGATTTTGGGTCACAAGCGGCGGGCGCGGCGCTCGATATGGCCAAGCTGGATTGCAATCCCGAAATCGATGGGCAGATCATCATAGATCCGATTGACGCCGATCTTTTTGTAACGGCATCGCCCATTTTGTTGCGCGTCGCGCTTCATAATCTGCTGGATCACGCGCTGCGCCATGCGGCGCCCAACACCCCCGTCCGTGCGACGGCGGTGGTTGATGAAGACCGACTTGGCATAGCCTTTCGCATCATAAGCCAGCCGCAAGCGCTCTGTGAGTATCGCCAGGACCTCTTTACGCGCCGCCGTCCAGACGACACCTCAGGCACGCAGCAATCGGGCCTCGGGATGTTCATCGCACGACAGGTGGCGGCCATTCATCACGGCGAATTGAATGTCGAATTGGATGAAACAGGTCTGGCGCACTACGATCTTTTTATTCCATCATGACAATTTATTCATGTACGGTCCTGACCAAATCATTTTTCAGATAAGAACTGGTTAACATTTTAATGTTCGTGAACGCCCAAATAGAAAATTGGACTTCACTCTATTTGGGTGAGTTGTTCGCGTTCTCGACCACTCTTGCCTTCGTCCTCAAAGGAAAGCTGTGGCGGCAAGTTCTTTTATGGATTTGTTCGAACGCGACAGCGGCGTTCGGAATTCTGCTTTCCCCCATTTTGCTGGTCATACAGGGCGTTGTCAGTCCATATAAAATGGGGTTCCTGCTCAGCTACATTTCCTTATTGCTGGCCTATCTCGCCGTTGGGTCACGGGCACCGTTGCAACTGCCCACCCGCAAATCGCTTCTGCTGATCTCTGCGTCTGCCCCCTTTGCCATCTATTTTCTGGCGGCACCCTTTGGCTGGCGCTCGGTTATCCTGGCTTATGTCGGCGGGATCTTCGTCTGCCTTGGCACGACCCTGGCCGCCTATCGCAACAGGCTGTGGCGCGGCTTGTGGGGTCAAGCCCTTTTGATGACCGGCAGCTTATTGTCTGCTGTATTGCTCGTCTGGCGGAGCTGGACAATCTTTGCCGCAAGATCCGGTGACGGCTTTGATATGGATCCTGCGATATCGCTGGCCAGCGTCCAATTTCTGGTCGCCAATTCGTTCTTTTTGCAGATCGGCTTTCTGGGCTTGATCATTGAACGCGGGTTCCGGGAACAGCGCTTGTCCGACCGCCGGGCCGCGCGGGCCTTTGCAAGCAACCAGGCTTTGGCGGAGGAGCAGCAGCAAATTGCGGCCATTGCCGAAGAGCGTTTGGACATGCTTCAGCTGCTCATCCATGAAGTGCGGCAACCCATTAACAACGCGCAGGCGGCACTCCAGTCGCTCGACTATGAGGTGCGTCAGGCTGATCTGAAGACGGGGGGCACCAGCGACGCGATTGCCCGCGCACAATCGGTTCTTGATGGCATCACCCTGGCGATTTCAAACGCCATTCTTGGCGCCTCCATCCTGGGTGATAGTCAAAATCTCGTCAAACAACGGGCCAATGTGGTGGAGCTGGCAGAACTGGCAATCACCGACTGCCCGTCGGAAAGTCGGCATCGTATTCAGTTGGCCGCGGCCCAGCCGGTCATCTCGGCGGATGTTGACCCCATATTGATGCGGCTGGCGCTGCGAAACCTGCTCGACAATGCGCTGAAATACTCGCCGGCAAACAGCCCTGTTCACTTTGCGGTGTCGCATGATGAGGCACGTCTGGGCATCAGCTTTACGACGACGAACGCGCTGCGCGGTGCCGATCTGTTGAGCGACAGTATTTTCGAACGCCGGCGGCGCGGCAGCGGGGCCAAGGGCGATGGCTCTGGACTTGGGCTCTATCTGGTTCGGGAGGTTGCGCATCTGCATCACGGCGATGTCTCTTATGAGCTGACGCCCGACCAGATGGTGCGGTTCACCCTCTTCATTGCTGTGTGACACGAAGCCTTGCGTCGGCCCGGTGAATCGAGCCGTTGCCCCTTGTGAAACCGGCCGCGGATGGCGGCGCCTCCGCAATTGACCCGTCTCGCATCTTCGCCGATGAGAGACGATCTTTCACAATTTGATCAGGCAGACCCTCCATGACCAGCGCGACCGCGACCGCCACAGATCTTGCCAAGGACATTGATCGTGTCTTTGCGTTGCAGCAGGCACATCAATGGACGGCCAAGGCCTCTTCGGCGCAGGAGCGCAAGGCCAAGCTCGCCAAGCTCAAAGCCGCCGTCGAAGCACATGCGGACGCCATTGTGGCCGCAGTGCTGGAGGACACGCGCAAGCCAGAAGCCGAAATCCGCGTGACCGAAGTGCTTAACATTGTGTCGAATATTCAGCGAAATATCGACAATCTGGATCACTGGATGGAACCCACGCAGGTTGCAACCTCGCTCAACCCGGCAGACAAGGCGCAGATCATCTATGAAGCGCGCGGCGTTTGCCTCATCCTTGGCCCATGGAATTTTCCGCTTGGCCTGACGCTGGGGCCTGTTGCCGCGGCTGTTGCGGCGGGCAATTGCTGCATGGTCAAGCTCACAGATCTGTGCCCGGCAACCGCGCGCGTGGCCGCCAGCATCATCCGCGCGGCCTTTGATGAAAAGGATGTCGCCCTGTTCGAAGGCGATGTCAGCGTGGCGACCGCGCTGCTTGATCTGCCGTTCAGCCATATCTTTTTCACAGGCAGCACCCGTGTCGGCAAAATCGTGATGGCCGCCGCCGCCAAGCATTTGGCGAGTGTTACGCTGGAACTCGGCGGTAAATCGCCGGTGATTATCGATGACGGTGCCGATATTGCGAAGATTGCGGCTGATCTGGCATCCGCCAAGCAGTTCAACGGTGGTCAGGCCTGTATCTGCCCCGACTATGTCTTTGTGAAAGAAGATCAAAAGGCGCAGCTTGTTGAAGGGTTCAAGGCCAATGTGACCAAGAACCTCTATGCGGAAGATGGCAGTATCCGCAAAGAAAGCATCGCCCAGATCGTCAACAAGGCCAATTTCGCACGCGTGAAGGCGCTGTTTGACGATGCGGTTGCGCAAGGCGCAACAGTGGCTGTTGGCGGGCAGTTCGACGCGGACGATCTGACCGTCCACCCGACCTTGTTGACCGACGTCACCCCGCAGATGAAGATTTTGCAGGAAGAGATTTTCGCGCCGCTATTGCCGGTCATGACCTATGATACGCTGGATCAAGCCATTGATTATATTGAGGCACGCGACAAGCCATTGGCGCTGTATATGTACAGCGCCAATGACGCGAATGTCCAAAATGTGCTCAACCGCACCTCATCCGGTGGCGCAACCATCAATGGCGTGTTTTCGCACTATCTGGAAAATAACTTGCCTTTTGGCGGCGTGAATCAAAGCGGCATGGGCAGCTATCACGGCTATTTCGGCTTTAAGGCCTTTTCGCATGAGCGGGCCATCTATCTGCACCAGGCGGCCTGATCCCAGGGGCCCCGCCCCCGCCTAATGCCGATGTTTGGCACGATGCTCGGCAAAACTGTCGAGCACGCGGCGCATTTGGTCAATCGCACGCTGCCGGTCTCTGGCGCTACGGATGCGGGCAAGGTCACGCTTCAGGCTGGTGGCAAATGCCGCATAATCATTCTGCCAGTCGCGCGCGACCGCCTGCGCCAAATCGGGATTGCCCGTTGCGGTCCGCCGCGCGGCGCTATCGGGTTGCAACTGATATGCTTCACCGATTTCGGGCAGTTTGACGACAAGCTCTGGCGCCTCTTGCTGAAGCAGACGGCGCATCTCCTCCAGCGCGGTTTCTTCCCCATGGACCAGAAACAGACTGCCTGAAATTGGCGCGCGCCCCTGGATCCAGGCCAGCAATTCCGTCTGATCGGCATGGGCGGAATAGCAATCAAGATTGCGGATCTGCGCCCTGACCCGCACATCCCGGCCAGAGATGCGCACCGCCTGCGCCCCATCCAGAATGACGCGGCCCAATGAGCCTTGCGCCTGAAAGCCGACAAACAGCACAGTGGAATCGGCGCGATGCAGATTATGGACGAGATGATGGCGGATGCGCCCAGCCTCGCACATGCCAGAGGCCGCCAGAATAATGGCGCCCGACATGGCATTGAGGCGCATGGATTGCGTGACATCATCCACGAAATGAAAGCTGGGATGGTTAAAGATATTGGCCCCACCGGTGTCCTCAAGCTCTGCCGCGCGTGCCGCAAAAACACGGGTTGCCTTATTGGCGAGCGGTGAATCGACGAAAACCGGAATTTCGGGGATCGCGCCGCGATCAATCAAGACGGCAAGATCAAGCAGCAATTCCTGCGTGCGTTCCAAGGCAAAGGCCGGGATGATAAGATTGCCGCCCCGGACAAGTGCGCCACGCACCTCCGCCTCCAGCAGCGTCCGGCGCTGATCTGCGGTCAATGGTTCCCGCACACGATCCCCATAGGTGGTCTCACAGATCACATGATCAAAATCGGTCGGCGCCGAGGGATCTTGCTGAAAGGTCTTATTCTGCGGCCCAAGATCGCCCGAACACATCACGCGCACGCCATTGACGTCGAGTTCCAGCGACGCCGCGCCCAGAATATGGCCCGCATTCCAGAACCGGCATCGAAAGCCCGGCGCGGGTTCAAACCAGGCCTCTGTTGTGACGGGGTGACAGGCACGCCAGGCCTGTAGCCCGTCTGCCTCTGTATAGATGGGACGAAACGCCTCATCGCCCGCCCGATCCCGCCGACGATTGCGGCGGTCCGCCTCCGTTTCCTGAATGCGCCCGGCATCTGCCAGCATATATTCCAGAAGATCTGCAGTGGCGCTGGTGCACCAGATGCGGCCACGAAATCCCTGCGCCAT
>JBJOJQ010000010.1:0-5635 GCA_046046525.1 Pseudomonadota bacterium | reverse complement strand
CCCAGGGCAAGGGCCTGATGCCGGATGGCACCACGCGCTTTTCCTACAAGGGCCAGCCGATCTTTCATTACATGGGCTGCAGCACCTTTTCCAACTTCACCGTGCTGCCGGAAATCGCGCTCGCCAAGATCCGCGAAGACGCCCCCTTCCAGACAAGCTGCTATATTGGCTGCGGCGTGACGACGGGCGTAGGCGCGGTCATCAACACCGCCAAGGTGCAGGTTGGCGACAATGTTGTCGTCTTTGGTCTGGGCGGCATTGGCCTGAACGTCATTCAGGGCGCGCGGCTGGCCGGGGCGAACAAGATCATCGGCGTCGATATCAACCCCGATCGTGAAGACTGGGGCCGCAAATTCGGCATGACCGACTTCCTGAATTCAAAGGGGATGAGCCGCGAAGACGTGGTCGCCAAGATTGTGGCGATGACCGATGGCGGCGCGGACTATACCTTTGACGCCACGGGCAATACCGATGTGATGCGGATCGCGCTTGAGGCCTGCCACCGCGGCTGGGGCACCTCGATCATCATCGGCGTTGCCGAAGCCGGCAAGGAAATCGCCACCCGTCCGTTCCAGCTGGTCACGGGCCGCAACTGGCGCGGCACGGCGTTCGGCGGGGCCAAGGGCCGCACCGATGTGCCCAAGATTGTCGACATGTACATGCAGGGTAAGATTGAGATTGATCCGATGATCACCCACGTCATGGGCCTGGAAGAGATCAATACGGCGTTCGATCTGATGCATGCCGGTAAGTCCATCCGCTCAGTCGTGGTATTCTGATCCCGCGACTCATAACATAAAGGAGAGAAACGCATGTTCAGTCACATCATGCTGGGTGCCAATGACATTGCGGCATCGAAGAAGTTTTACGATGCCGTGCTTGGTGCCCTTGGCGTTGCCCCGGGTACGCAGGACGACAAGGGCCGCGTCTTTTACATGACGCCAACGGGCATTTTTGCGATTTCGCAGCCGATCAACGGCGAACCCGCCTGTGGCGCCAATGGCGGCACGATCGGCTTTGCGGTCGACAGCCCCGAACAGGCCGATGCCTGGCACGCCGCGGGCGTCGCCAATGGCGGCACAAGCTGTGAAGATCCGCCGGGGATTCGTGAAGGTGCCATGGGCGCGCTTTACCTCGCCTATCTGCGCGATCCCGCCGGCAACAAGATCTGCGCCCTGAAGCGCATGTAACAGGTTAGGCGGGGCGCATGCCCCGCCTGCCCTTCCCCCCAGAGAGGACAGTCATGTTTACCCATATCTGCGTCAGCGCCCAAAATCTGGACGATTCCAAGACATTCTATGATGCCGCATTGGGCGCGCTGGGCATTGCCAGCATTGGCAAGGTCAACGACCGCACCTGCGTTTATGCGACGCCTGCCGGCAAGCTTTTGGTGATGACGCCCGCGGATGGCAATGCGGCCACCCATAGCAATGGCGGTACCATTGGCTTTCAGGCCAAGGACAAGGCCGCTGTCGACGCCTTCCATGCCGCTGGCCTGGCCAATGGCGGGTCGGATGAAGGTGCCCCTGGCCATCGTGCCGGCGCGCCGGGCAACCCCTATGGCGCCTATCTGCGCGACCCTGTTGGCAACAAGATCTGCGCCTTCGCGCCGCCGGAAGCCTGATCCTATGGCCCTCGCTGATATTCTGGACCGACATAAAGGGCGTGAAGGCCCCTTGCTGCCGATCTTGCACGATGTGCAGGCGGAGTTCGGCTATGTCAGCGAGGACGCCATTCGGGACATTGCCGATGCCCTGAACCTGACCCGGGCCGAGGTGCATGGTGTTGTCAGCTTCTATCATGATTTTCGGACCACGCCCGAGGCACGGCCCATTTTGAAACTGTGCCGGGCAGAGGCCTGTCAGGCGCGTGGTGTCGAAGCGATTGCCGCCGATCTGCCCGCCGACAATCGGGTGAAGATTGAAACGGTCTATTGCCTTGGCCTGTGTTCGGTTGGCCCTGCGGCCATGTCCGGCACGACGGTCCATGCCCGTCTGGACAGCAACAAGCTGAAAGCGTTGGTGGCCAGCCTATGATCGTACGCATTTCTGATGATGCGCTCGCGCTGGCGTGCGGCGCCGATGCCGTGGCGGACGCCTTTGCCAAAGCGGGGGCGACTGTTGAGCGGACCTCGTCCTGGGGCATGCACTGGCTTGAGCCGCTGGTCGAGATTGATGGCGTGGGCTATGGCCCCGTCGCGCCCGAAGATGTGCGCCCGATCCTTGATGGTGTTGCCGATCTTTTGTGTATCGGGCGCATTGCCGACCACCCCTTTATTGCCCGGCAACAGCGGCTGACCTTTGCGCGCGCTGGCCTGACCCGCCCCTTAAGCCTTGATGATTATGCCGCAACTGGTGGGTGGCAAGGCCTTGCCAAAGCCCGCGAACTGGGCCCGGTTGCAACCATCGATGCGATGATTGCCTCTGGCCTGCGCGGCCGCGGCGGCGCGGGCTTTCCTGCCGGCATCAAATGGCGCACCGTGGCCGAGGCCAAGGCTGCGCAGAAATATATCGTCTGCAACGCCGATGAAGGCGATAGCGGGACCTTTGCCGACCGCATGGCGATGGAGGGTGACCCCTTTCAGCTGATCGAAGGCATGGCGATTGCCGGCCTCGCCGTCGGGGCCACCAAGGGCTATGTCTATATCCGGTCGGAATATCCGCACGCGATTGCCAAAATGGAGGCCGCCGTCCGCGCCTGCGCGCATCTGATTGCGCCTTTTGATGTTGAAATCCGCGTTGGTGCAGGCGCCTATGTCTGCGGTGAAGAAACCTCGCTTTTGAATTCGCTGGAAGGCAAGCGTGGCGAAGTGCGGGCCAAACCGCCCCTGCCCGCCCTGGAAGGCCTGTTCGGCCAGCCAACCGTCGTCAACAACGTCCTGACATTGACCACGGTGCCTTGGATCATGGCGCATGGTGCAGAGGCCTATGCCGCTTATGGCATGGGCCGATCACGCGGGACGATGCCGATTCAGATTGCCGGGAATGTCATGTTTGGCGGACTGTTTGAAACCGCCTTTGGCATCAGCTTGGGCGAATTGGTGACGGACATTGGCGGCGGCACAGCCTCTGGCCGCCCGGTGCGCGCGGTGCAGGTTGGTGGCCCACTGGGTGCCTATCATCCGCCCAGCCAATTCGACACGCCCTTTGATTATGAAAGCTTTACCGCGATTGACGGCCTGATCGGCCATGGCGGGCTGGTGATCTTTGATGAAACGGTGGACATGGCACGCCAAGCCCGTTTTGCCATGGAATTCTGCGCCGCTGAAAGCTGCGGCAAATGCACGCCCTGCCGCCTTGGCTCGACCCGCGGGCTTGAGACGCTGGATCGCGTTTTGGCGGGTGACAAACCCACCGAAAACCTCGCCCTGATCGAAGATTTGTGCGATACCATGAAATTCGGATCGCTGTGTGCACTGGGCGGATTTACGCCCTATCCCGTGCTTTCTGCGATCCATCATTTCCCGGAAGATTTTCAGGGACGGACACGGTCATGACCTACCAGCCACAAAGCGATTTCGGAACCCCCGCCTCTCGTTCAGACGAGACGGTCACGCTGACGATTGACGGGCGTGCCGTCTCTGTCCCGGCAGGCACATCGGTCATGCGCGCGGCGGCAGAGCAAGGCACGTCGATCCCCAAATTATGCGCAACGGACAGCCTGTCATCCTTTGGATCATGCCGGCTGTGCCTGGTTGAAATTGACGGCCGCCGTGGCACGCCGGCCAGCTGCACCACGCCCGTTGAACCCGGTATGGTGGTCCATACCCAGACGCCCCGTCTGCAAAAGCTCCGCAAGGGCGTGATGGAGCTTTACATTTCTGACCATCCGCTCGACTGCCTGACCTGTGCGGCCAATGGCGATTGCGAGCTTCAGGATCAGGCGGGCGCTGTGGGCCTGCGCGATGTGCGCTATGCAGCAGACGCGACCCATCTGGGCCAAGCCAAGGACCAGTCCAACCCCTATTTCGATTTTGATCCGTCCAAATGCATCGTCTGTTCGCGCTGCGTGCGCGCCTGTGATGAGGTGCAGGGCACCCTTGCCCTGACCGTTCAGGGCCGCGGTTTTGGATCAAAGATTTCAGCCGGCCTTGCCAGCGACAATTTCCTGGGATCGGAATGCGTGTCATGCGGGGCCTGCGTTCAGGCCTGCCCAACCGCGACGCTTGTTGAGAAAAAGGTCGTTGAGATCGGGACGCCCGAACGCGCCGTTGTCACCACCTGCGCCTATTGCGGGGTGGGCTGCACCTTCAGGGCCGAAATGCGCGGTGAACAGCTGGTGCGCATGGTGCCGTGGAAAGACGGCAAGGCCAATCGCGGCCATAGCTGCGTCAAGGGGCGCTTTGCCTGGGGTTATGCCCAGCATCAGGAACGCATTTTAAAGCCCATGATCCGCAGCTCAATTGAGGAGCCGTGGCGCGAAGTCAGCTGGGCCGATGCCCTGAGCTATGCGGCGTCCGAATTGAAACGGATCAGCGCCAAATATGGCAAGCAGGCGCTGGGCGGGATCACGTCATCGCGCTGCACCAATGAAGAAACATTCCTTGTCCAAAAGCTGATCCGCGCGGGCTTTGGCAACAACAATGTCGATACCTGCGCCCGCGTCTGCCATTCCCCCACGGGCTATGGCCTGAAGACGACATTTGGCACGTCCGCCGGAACGCAAGATTTTGACAGCGTGGAGGATTCCGACGTCATTCTGGTGATCGGCGCCAACCCCACCGACGGCCACCCTGTATTTGCCAGCCGGATGAAGCGCCGGTTGCGCAAGGGCGCCAAGCTGATCGTCGTTGACCCCCGCCGGACCGACCTTGTCCGGTCCCCGCATATTGAGGCCGATCATCATCTCGCGCTGCGTCCCGGTACCAATGTCGCCGTTTTGACGGCCATGGCGCACACCATCGTGACAGAGGGTCTGGTTGACGAAGCCTTTGTCAAAGAGCGCTGCGACTGGGATGAATATCAGGATTGGGCGGCCTTTGTCGGCCAGGATCAGAACAGCCCCGAGGCGCTGGAATCCATTACACAGGTCCCCGCAGCGGATCTGCGCGCCGCGGCCCGGCTCTATGCCACGGGCGGCAATGGCGCGATTTATTATGGCCTGGGGGTGACCGAGCATTCGCAAGGGTCCTCAACCGTTATGGCGATTGCGAACCTGGCCATGGCGACCGGCAATATCGGCCGGCGCGGCGTGGGCGTAAACCCGCTGCGCGGGCAG
Organism: Pseudomonadota bacterium; assembly: GCA_046046525.1. Lineage (GTDB taxonomy): Bacteria > Pseudomonadota > Alphaproteobacteria > Sphingomonadales > Sphingomonadaceae > Aquisediminimonas. Next base: position 418 of record JBJOJQ010000010.1, on the reverse strand, counting down.
AATAATGTGCAGGGCGCCTGCGATATGGGCAGCTTCCCGCACGAATTGTCCGGCTATCGCCATATTTCGGACGGCGAAACCCGCCGCCTGTTTGAACGCGAATGGGGCGTGCCGCTGGATCCTGAACCGGGTCTGCGTATTCCCAATATGCTTGATGCCGCCACCGATGGGGTGTTCAAGGCCATTTACATTCAGGGCGAAGACATTCTTCAGTCCGATCCAAATACGCATCATGTAGCCGCAGGGCTTGCCGCGATGGAATGTGTGATTGTGCATGACCTGTTTCTCAACGAAACGGCGAATTACGCGCATATCTTCCTGCCCGGATCGACCTTTTTGGAAAAGAACGGGACCTTTACCAACGCAGAACGCCGGATTCAGCCGGTGCGCAAGGTGATGTCGCCGCTGAACGGTTATG
>JBJOJQ010000159.1:0-2779 GCA_046046525.1 Pseudomonadota bacterium | reverse complement strand
GGTCGGCCGATGTGACCGAAATCAGCGTCACCCCTGTCGGGCAAGATTGGCCGACGGCGCTGCGGGATATCCGCGCGATTATCGCGGATGCCATCGCCAATCCGCCCAGCCGGGCCGAAGTAGACCGCGAAACAAGCGAGTTTCGATCACTTCTGGATGTGCAGGTGGAAACGGCCCGTGCTGAGCCCAGCGCCAAACAGGCCGATAACATGATCGAAGCTGTCAACATCCGCGAAACCATCGCCAGCGCAGAGGTTGCGCGCGATGTTTTTGGCAGCATGATGGGCAAGTTCGGGCCAGAGGATATTCGTGCAGCCATGGCCCGCCTGTTTTCGGGCATTGGCCCGCGTGTGCTGCTCAACAGCCAGGTCGATGACCCCGAAGGCGCGGATCGGCTGGCGGCCATCATGGCAGAGCCGGTGACGGTGCGTGTGGCCCGGCCAGATCAAATTTCGGTGAGCTTTGATGATCTGCCAAAATTCGGGCCGCCGGGCCAGATTATTGCCCGCCGGGCGCTGCCCTTTTCCGAAACGGAATTGCTGACGCTATCCAACGGCGTGCACGTTCTGCTGGGTCCATCCACAGCAGAGGCGGGCCGCATTTACGTGTCGGCGCGTTTTGGCACTGGCTTGCTGGGCCTGCCCAAGGATCGGATGACGCCTGTTTGGTCGGTCGGTGCCTTGTCCGCCACGGGCATCGGAACAGTGCGGCAGGACGCGATCGACCAGTTGACCTCTGGCCGGCAGATCAGCCTTGGCATATCTGTTGGCGAAGAGGCGTTTTTCATGGGGGCGACCACCCGCCCGGCCGATCTGGCCGATCAATTAAGGCTGATGGCAGCCAAATTCCTGAGCCCCGGATGGGACCCTGCCCCCATTTTGCGGACACGGGCCGCTGCTGTTCTGGCCTTGCAAACCGCCAGCGCCTCTCCCAGCGATGTGTTGCAACGTGATATCGCAGCGCTGATCAGAAATGGCGACAAACGCTGGACCCGGCCCAGCAAGGCCGATGCCGAAGCCCTGACGCCAGAGGCGTTTCGTGCCTTTTGGGCGCCCATTTTGGCCAATGGACCGATTGAGCTCTCGGTCTATGGGGATGTGCGGCGTGAGGCGGCGCTGGCCGCCATTCTGGCGAGTTTTGGCGCATTGCCGCCGCGGCCCATGGCGCCGCGCACCACCAAATCACCCCGCATAGACGCGGCATCGCCCACCGCCGTCCCGATCCAGCTGACGCATAAGGGCGCGGCAGACCAGGCCATGGCGATCTTGGCCTGGCCGACCGGCGGCGGCATGCGCAAGATCACCATCGGTCGCCAGCTGGAAATTCTTGCGGCGATCTTCAACGATCGGTTGTTTGAACAATTCCGCGAAGGCGAAGGTGCAAGCTATAGCCCGGACGCATCAAGCAATTGGCCGCAAGGGTCAGACAGCGGCGGCAATTTTTCAGTCATCGCGCATGTGCGGCCAGATGCGCTCAACGTCTTTTTCCAGCGGGCCAATGCAATCGCCGCAGATCTGGCACGCACGCCTGTGACGCCAGACGAAATCCGCCGCGCGACAGAACCCATGCTGCAACGGCTGAGCCGCGCCTCAACCGGCAATGGTTTCTGGCTGTCGCAATTGTCCGGGGCGTCGACGGCCCCATTGCGGATTACAAATCTGCTGCGGTGGCGCGATGATATTGAACGCACAACCCCGGCCGATATCGCTGCGTTGGCAAAGCGTTATCTGCGACCGGGGGCCGCATTGTCATTTGTTATCGTGCCCGAGGCGCCAGCGCCAGCGCCCGCACCCGCACCCGCACTCGCACCTTGAGCCGCTGGCACGCGCCCTCAGCCAAGGCGCGCCGCGTGCCAGCGCAGGTGATCGGCCATGAAGGTTGAGATGAAATAATAGCTATGGTCATAGCCCGGCTGCATCCGCAGCGTCAGCGGCTGGCCAGCGTCCGCACAGGCGGCTTCCAAAAGCTCTGGCTTCAGCTGCTCCACCAGAAAATTATCGGCGCCCCCTTGATCGACCAGCAGGTCTGGCAGGCGCGCGCCGCCGCGGATCAGCGCGCAGGCATCATAGTCCGCCCAGGTCGTCTGATCATCCCCCAGATAGCCAGACAGCGCCTTATGGCCCCAGGGACAGTTCAGCGGGGAAACAATCGGCGCAAAGGCCGACGTGCTTTTATAGCGGCCGGGATTGCGCAGCGCGATGGTCAGCGCGCCGTGCCCGCCCATCGAATGGCCCGTGATGCCCTGACGCGCCATATCGACCGGGAAATGGGCCGCGACCAGCTCTGGCAATTCGCGTTCAATATAATCGCGCATCCGATAATGCTGGGCAAAGGGGGCTTGCGTCGCATTGACGTAAAAACCGGCGCCATGGCCAAAATCATAGGCCCCGTCGGCATCATCCGGAACACCATCGCCACGCGGGCTGGTATCGGGCGCGACAAAGATCAGCCCCAGTTCAGCACAGGCCTGCCGAAACTCCCCTTTTTCAGTCACATTGGCATGGGTGCAGGTCAGCCCTGACAAATACCAGATGACCGGCAATGTGGCGCCTGGGGCATGATCGGGGACAAAGACCGAAAAGGTCATGTCCGTTCCCGTGCTGGCTGAGGCGTGTTTGTAAACGCCCTGGGTCCCGCCATGGCTGCGATTGGTGGAAACGGTTTCGATGGTCATGCTGGGCCCCTTTTTGGCAGATTCGTTCGCTGCCGGTCCTGCGCAAGGACAGGGGCTGTGGCAAGTCTGTTTGATCACCGCGCAGGCTGGGCTGATCAGGGATTT
>JBJOJQ010000074.1:0-4810 GCA_046046525.1 Pseudomonadota bacterium | reverse complement strand
TTTTCACCGCTCCAGCGATGGGCAGGCCATCCCGACGCTGGATGCCAGCGACGCGGAATTGATCGCGCTGGCCGGCGGGTTGCGCGCCAAGGGTAAGGGTGTGTTCCAGATTGTGGAGGATATTCACATGCCCGGCGCCTCTTTGGCGGCGATGCGCGCGATTGCAGCAGCGGCCGGCCGACCGCTGACCTTTTCCATCGGCGCGGGCAATCAGGGCCCCTATGTCTGGCCGTCGATACTCGATCAGCTGACCGCCGCCAATGCGGAGGGCCTTGTCCTTAAGGGCCAGTTGATGCCGCGCGGGATTGGCATGATCCTTGGCTTTGAGCTGACCCTGAACCCCTTTTACACCACCGCCACCTATCAGCGGCTGGCGCAGCTGGATCTGCCGGCCCGGCTTGCGGAATTGCGCAAGCCCGAGGTGCGCGCGGCCATCCTTGCAGAGCCTGTCGATCCCGATCCGGCGCTGGTGCTGGGCCGGATGGTGCGGGCCTTTGACACGATGTTCGTGCTGGGGACGCCGCCCAATTACGAACAGTCGCCAGACCGCAGCATCGCGGCGATGGCGCAGGCGCAGGGCTGTTCCCCCGAGGCGCTGGCCTATGACATCATGATCACCGGCGATCATGGCGGAAAGCTCTATCTCGCCATGGCCAATTATGCCGAGGGCAGCCTCGACACGGTGGGCCAGATTCTTGATCATCCCGATGTTGTGCTGGGCCTTGGCGATGGCGGCGCCCATGTCGGCACGATTTGCGATGCCAGCTATTCCACCTTTGCGTTGATGCATTGGGTGCGTGATCGGGCACAGGGACGAAAGCCGCTGCAAGACATTGTGCACAAGATGACCGGGGCGACGGCCACGCTCATCGGTCTCGATGATCGCGGGCGGTTGGCGCCGGGGCTGCGCGCCGACATCAATATCATCGACCTTGATCGGCTCGCGCTGTCTGAGCCAGAGGTTCATTACAGCCTGCCATCAGGCGGGCGCCGCCTGATCCAGCGGGCGCAGGGCTATGTCGCCACGCTGGTTGGCGGTACGCTGGTCAGCGCAGAGGATGCCCCAACAGGGGCGCTGCCCGGTCGGCTCGTGCGGATTTAGCGCGCCCCTGCCCGCATGGCCGCACCCACATGGCTTGCGGCGGAGCTGAGCAGCAGGCGCACCAGATCACCCTGCCGGTTCACCCCTGTTTTCAGATAGATTGCCTGCAATTGCGATCGCGCCGTATTGCGGCTGACGCCCAGCGCCAGCGCTGCATCCTCCAGCGCATCGCCATCGGCCAGCCGGGTTGCCAGCCGCGCCTCGGCACGGGTCAGCCCGAACAGCCGTTCCAGATCGGCAATGGCCAGCATCGCCGGGCGGGCCGGATCGCGCAGGATGATCACCGCCGTCCGCCGCAGCGGTGCGCTGACCGGGCCATAAGGTGGCCCCGGCCGGATGATCAGCGTCAAGGGATGCAGCCGATCCGGGTCGGGCAGGGCAAGCGCGACATAAACGTCCGGATCGCTCTGTGCCGATTGCCGTCCGGCCATATCGGCAACAGCCGCCAGCACCTCTTGCGTGGCGCCCGTGGTTGCCGCGCGCACGCGCCCTGCGGTTATGGATAACGGGCCGCCCTCTGCCATCAGGCCTTCGGCCACGCTGTTCGCGCTGACCAGATGCCCATCGGCGTCAACCAGCAGCGTCCCGGTGCCGCTGGTTTCAATGACATATTCCGCGACCCGCCGGGCGCGTTCACTGTCTGCCAAAATCTCGTAAATCGGCAACGCACGCTGCAAGGCGGGGACAAGTGCTGTCAGAAGGTCAAGGCAGGCCGCGGGCACATGGGCCTGCGCCTGCGCGACCAGCCAGATGCTGCGTCCGCTTGCCAGCGCGATGCGCACGACGCCCGCCGCCCCCAGGCCCGTTGCGACCTGTATGGGGTGATGGGCCGGCAGGTCCGCCAGCGCCGCCCAAGACAGCTCGTCCGATAGGCGCGCCGCCAGATCCGGGTCAGGCGCGACGATTGCCGTCATATTGCGGGTGGGCTTGGCGCCTTCAATCACCAGAAAGGCGTGCCCCACGCCGCAGTCCCGGGCCAATCCGATCAGAAACCGGGACCAGATGGGCCGTTCCGCAAGCCCGGTGAATAACAGCGCTTCCAGATCAGATACGGCGTGTCCCATTGGCGCAGCCTATGGGATTTGCGGCGGCCGAACAACGGCTTGCGCATAGCCCAATGGCCATGGCGTGGATGTTGACAAGCGGGGCCACCCCCGCCGAAGAGGGCGCGATGAAGCTTTTGATCATTTTGGGCGCGTTTGCGTCTGCGGCGGCGGGGTCGCCGCCTGCGGCCGACCAGTTTCGCGACGCCCTGCTTGCCGCCAACAGCGCAACCGCCGTGCTCCAGACGCACTGCCCGCCCGAAACCGGGGCGATCCGCGCCGAACAGGTGGCGGGTACGCCGCCCGCCCCGCCGGCGGATCTGCGCGCCGCGCTCGCCATCGGCCCGGATGAGCCTGTCCGCTATCGCCGGGTGCGGTTGATGTGCGGGCCGATTGTTTTTTCAGAAGCTGATAACTGGTATTTGCCCGGCCGCCTGACGCCGCAGATGAACATGACGCTTGAAACCAGCGACACGCCCTTTGGTCGCGTTGTTGCGCCGCTCAAACCTGTGCGCAAAACATTGCAGGCCTTGCCCGCTGCCGATCCCGCCTTTTTATCGGTGACAGCCGTGCTCATCACCGCAGAAGGCCAGCCGATATCGGGCGTGATTGAGGTGTATCAAAAGGCCGTTTTGGGGCCCACACCGCCTGCCCCGTCCATCCGGCCATGAGTGACCACCCGGCGCCCCTGACGCTTGATCACCTGACGCTTGCGGATGCCACACCGGCGCAGCTGGCCACTGCCGCGGCGGCGGCCGACTGCACGGGCATTTGCCTTTTTTTGCAGGCGATGGATGTGCTGCCAGTTATGCCCGCTTTTGACCTCGTTACGGATCATGCGGCGCGCCGTGCGCTCAAGGCGCAGATGGCCGATCTGGGCCTCAGGCTTGAGCTGGCCTATCCGTTCACTTTGGCGGGCCGCACCGATATCGCGGCCTTTGCGCCCGCGCTGGCCTGTGCCGCCGAGCTGGAGGCGCGGCGCGTCAATCTGCTGATCTATGATCGAGAGCCGGATCGCGCGGCGGCGCGCTTTGCGGCCTTTTGTGACCTTGCAGACAGCTTTGGCCTGGGCGTTGCGCTTGAATTTTATCCCGCATCGCAGGTGCCGTCACTGGCTGCTGCGCAGGCCTATATCCGCGCCGTCAATCGCCCGGGGCGGGTGGGCATCAATGTTGATCTGCTGCATCTGATGCGGTCTGGCGGGACTTTGGCAGAGCTGGCCGCCGTGCCACAGGCCGATGTGCTTTTCGCGCAACTGGCCGATGGCCCCGCCACGCGCCCGCAGGCAGACTGGGAAAGCGAGGCCGCGACCGACCGGCGTCCTGCGGGGGATGGCGACTTTGATCTGGCCGGCTTTGCCGCGGCCCTGCCCGCGGGCTGCCCGATGAGCATTGAAATCCCCTGTGCTGCGGATCTGACGTCCGGCCTGAGCCACAGCCAGCGCGCGCAAAAGGCGGTGGCGGGCGTCCGCCGGGCCTTGGCCAAAGCAGCCTAGAAACCGCCGTCGCTGCCCGCCATTTGGGGGTTGAGCCAATTGCTGCTAGGGGGCGGCCATGCTTACAATCGATGCGATTACCGTGCGGCTTGGTGGCCGCACCATTCTTGATCATGCCAGCGCGTCCGTGCCGCAAGGCGCGCGGGTGGGCCTGATCGGGCGCAATGGCGCGGGCAAGTCCACCTTGATGAAGACGTTGATCGGCGCGCTGGACCCAGATGATGGCAGCGTGTCCAAGCCAACGCGCGCGCGCATTGGTTATATCGCACAGGACGCCCCCAGCGGATCCGCCACACCCGAAGATGTTGTGCTGGCCGCGGATGTGGAACGTGCCGCGCTGTTGGCAGAGGCGGAAAGCTGCACCGATCCCAATCGGCTGGGTGATGTGCACGAACGGCTGCTGGCGATTGAGGCCTATAGCGCGCCGGCCCGCGCCGCCCGCATTCTCAGCGGCCTTGGCTTTGATGAAGAGATGCAGCGCCGCCCGCTCGACACCTATTCCGGCGGGTGGAAGATGCGCGTCGCGCTGGGCGCGCTGTTATTTTCGCAGCCCGATGTGCTGTTGCTCGATGAACCGTCTAACCATCTCGATCTGGAAGCCACATTGTGGCTCGAAAACTTCCTCAAAAGCTATCCCGCGACGCTTTTGGTGATCAGCCATGAACGCGATTTCCTGAACAATGTGGTCGATCATATCCTGCATCTTCAGGGCGGCAAGCTGACGCTATATGCCGGCGGCTATGACGCGTTTGAAAAACAGCGCGCCGAACGGGCGGCCCAACTCGCCTCGGCCCGTGCAGCGCAGGATGCCCAGCGCGCCAAGCTTCAGGATTATGTCGCGCGCAACAGCGCCCGCGCCTCCACCGCCAAACAGGCCCAGTCCCGCGCCAAGATGCTCGCCAAGATGCAGCCCATTGCCGCGCTGATGGAGGACCCGTCCTTAAGCTTTGATTTCCCGTCGCCAGAAGAGCTCCGATCCCCCATGATCGCGCTGGATGGCGCGGCTGTGGCCTATGGCGATGCGCCCCCTGTGCTGCGGCGTGTGTCGTTGCGGATCAACCCGGATGATCGCATCGCCCTGTTGGGCCGCAACGGCAATGGCAAGACCACGCTGGCGCGGCTTTTGGCCGGGCAGATGCAGCCCGCCGAAGGGGAGATGCAGGCGCCGGG
>JBJOJQ010000062.1:0-11669 GCA_046046525.1 Pseudomonadota bacterium | reverse complement strand
CCACAGCGAGATCCTGAAAACTCCGATCCGCTTTGAAAATGGCCATGTGATCCCGCCGACGGCGCCGGGCCTTGGCGGGGAATTGAACGAAGATGTCGCGCGCGCCAATCCCTATACGGGGACGATGCTGCACCTCGAAATGACTCAGCATCCCGTTCAATGACAGACGTTTATGACTATGTGATCGTCGGTGCGGGTACCGCAGGCTGCGTGCTGGCCAACCGCCTGTCCGCAGACGGCAAAACGCGCGTTTTGCTGCTGGAAGCTGGCGGGTCGGATCAAACCGTCTGGATCCAATTGCCAATTGGCTATGGCCGCACCTTTTTCGATCGCAAGATCAACTGGATGTACGATACGCAGGCCGTTCCCGGCCTTGGCGGGCGGGAAAGCTATTGGCCGCGCGGCAAGGTGATTGGCGGGTCCGGGTCGATCAATGCGATGGTGCATGTGCGCGGCCAACCGCATGATTTTGATGATTGGGCAGCTCTTGGCAATGCCGGATGGGGATGGGACGATGTCTTGCCCTATTTCAAAAAGGCAGAAGATCATGATCTGGGCGAAAGCGCCTATCATGGGGCCGGCGGGCCGCAACATGTGACGGATATCAGCGCCCATGCTCACCCGCTCTGCCAGACATTCATTGCGGCGGGCAAGGCACTGAACCTGCCCTTTGCCCCAGATCTCAACGCGCCCGATGGCGAAGGCGTTGGCATTTATCAGATCAACACCCGCAATGGGCGTCGCGCCTCGACCGCCAATGAATATCTGCGCCCGGCCCTGCGGCGCGGGCATGTCACGCTGCGGACACGCAGCCAGGCAACGCGCATCCTGTTTGAAGGCAGACGTGCCGTCGGCGTCGAATATCGGCAGGGCAATGTCACGAAACAGGCCCGGGCGACCCGCGAAGTCATCCTGTCCGGCGGCGCGATCAATTCCCCCCAGCTGCTCAATCTGTCCGGCATTGGCCGGGCGGACGACCTGAAGGCGCTTGGCATTGATGTACGGGTGGATGCGCCTGCCGTCGGCCAGAATTTGCAGGACCATCTGGCGGTCAGCTATTTCTACAAAACCTCGGTGCCGACGCTGAATGATGAATTGCGGCCACTCACCGGCAAGATCAGGGCGGGCCTGCGTTATCTTTGGGACCGGGGTGGCCCCTTATCGATGAGCGTGAACCAAGGCGGCGGTTTTGTCCGCAGCCATCCGGGTGCGCCGCGGGTCAATCTGCAACTCTATTTCAGCCCGGTCAGCTATACCGGAACCCCCTTGTCAGAGCGCAAGCTGCTCAATCCCGATCCATTTTCGGCCTTTTTGCTGTCCTTTAACAGCTGCCGGCCGACAAGCCGGGGCTGGCTGCAGCTCAAATCCCCTGATCCCTTTGACTATCCGTTGATCCAGCCCAATTATCTGGCAACACAGCAGGACATTGATGAAGCCATTGCTGGCACCCGGATGCTGCGTGCCTTGGTAGAAACATCGCCGCTGGCCAAGATCATCACCGAAGAACTGGTCCCGGGTGCCCATCTGCAAGGGGATGACGCGCTTTTGGATGATTTCCGGCAACGGGCAGACACCGTTTACCACCCCAGCTCAACGTGCATGATGGGCGATGATCCCAAAACGGCGGTCGTTGATGCCCGGCTGCGTGTTTACGGCGTCGATGGCCTGCGCGTGGTTGATGCCTCGATTTTCCCGACGATCACATCGGGCAATCTCAATGCACCGACCGTGATGGTTGCCGAAAAAGCCGCCGCCATGATCATCGACGATCACACGCGCCACGCATGAATTTAATTTACCGGTTGGCTCTGGTCGGCTAACTTGCTGCCTCCAGCGTGGGAGGGGCGCCGCATGCAGACCAAGATCGAATTAAGGAAGCTGCCGCCGCTCAAGGCTTTGCGTGGCTTTGAAGCGGCCACCCGGCATCAGAGCATTCGTGAGGCGGCGGACGAACTGTGCCTGACGCATCCCGCGGTCAGCCATCAGGTCCAGTTGATTGAAGAGGCTTTGGGCGTCACCCTGTTCGCGCAGGAAGGGCGGCATATTGTGTCGACCGAGGCCGGCCGCGTGCTCTACCCCTATGTCCGCAGCGCCTTTGAATCGCTTTTGGAAGGCGTGGAGGCCGTCCACCGGACAGCGCTTGATAAACCTTTGCGCGTGCAGACCTATGTCACCGCGTCGATCCGCTGGCTGGCAAAGCGCGTGCCGCAGTTTCTGCACGATCATCCCGAGGTCAAACTCACGCTCAGCACATGTGCCGTCGACTGGGATTTTGATGATGTCCATGCCGATGTCGGGCTGGTCTATTGCGAAGAGGTCCCCAATCCGGCCAAATATCACTGGGAACCGCTGTTCGATTATGCGCTCTACCCGGTGTGCAGCCCCGAATTTCTGGCCAAAATGGACGCCCCGATCAGTATCGATACGCTGATGGCGCAACCCCTTGTCGCGATTTATACCGAGGTCCAGAACTGGGAAACATGGGTCACTTCGGCAGGCGGTGCATTTCAGCCATCGGCGCCATTCCTCATGGTCGACACGCTGGCCGTCGCGCTGGAAATGGCGCTGAACGGTGAAGGCATCGCCCTCGTCAATGGTCCCTTTGTGGAACATGATCTGGCATCAGGCCGGTTGGTGCAGCCGATTGCACACAAGGCCCTTTGCCCCGGAGCTTGGGGCCTGATCTGCCGCAAGGATATGAAAGAAAATCTGCGTATACGGACATTTATGGATTGGGTGATCCGCCATGTGGCAGAGGCGCGCAAATCAGGCGAGGTTGAACCAGGCTGATTTGGACTGCATATAACCCGCCAGACATTCCAGCGACTTGTCGCGCGTATTGCCCGACTGTTTATAGCCGCCAAAAGGCTGCGTCATATCGCCATCGCCAAAGCAATTGACCCAGACAACGCCGGCTTCCAGCGCCTTGACCATGCGGTGCGCCCGCCGGACGTCTGAGGTCCAGACACTGGCGGCCAGGCCGTAGATCGAATCATTGGCAAGCGCGATGGCGTCCTCTTCCCGTTCAAAGCGGAACAGCGCGGCCACCGGGCCGAACACCTCGTCACGGCCAATCGCCATATCCGGGGCGACCCCGGTGAACAGCGTTGGCTGAACATAGGCCCCTGCCGGGCGAGCGGCATCGGCTACGCCCCCCAAAGCCAGCGTTGCGCCGTCCGCCACGGCGCGATCAATATGGGCCAGTACCGCGTGCTGATGCCCGTGACTGACAACCGGACCCAGGCTTGTTGCCGGATCCAGCGGATCACCCGGCGTGTACAGCGCGGCTGCACGCTCCAGAAAACGGGCGACAAAGGCATCATGAATATCGGCATGGACCAACAGCCGTGATCCCGCGTTGCAGACCTGCCCGGCATTGTCGAAAATGCCCATGATCGCCCGATCAACAGCGGTGTTCAGGTCATCAAGATCGGGCATGAAGATTTGCGGGCTTTTCCCGCCCGTTTCCAGCGAAACGCGCTTCAGATTCGATTCACCGGCATAGATCATCAGCTGCTTGCCGACGCCCGTTGATCCCGTGAAACTGATCTTTGCGACATCGGGATGAAGGGCAAGCGCCCTGCCCGCATCCTGGCCATAGCCAGTGACGACGTTGAACACACCCGCCGGGCCGCCAGCTTCAACAAAAAGCTGTGCCAGTCGGATACAGGATAACGCGGCCTTTTCAGAGGGCTTCAGCACCACGCAATTGCCCGCCGCAAGCGCAGGGGCCACTTTCCACGCCGCCATCAACAGCGGATAATTCCATGGCGAAATCGCGCCCACGACCCCCAAGGGTTCGCGCGCCACCATGTGCACCGCATCATGGGGACTGGTCGTCACGCTGCCAGCAACCTTGTCGATCGCTTCCCCAAAATATCTTATGGTGACAAGGCTTTCAGGCAAATCGATGGTCAACGCATCGGTAATGGGCTTGCCCATGGTCAGCGTTTCCATCAGCGCAAGCTCTGCCGCATGCGCCTCGACAAGATCGGCCCAGCGCCGAAAGATATCCATCCGCGTCCGGGGCGTCAGATGCCGCCAGCGGCCATCATCCCATGCCCGCTTGGCCGATGCGACCGCGCGATCAATATCGGCGGCACCCCCACAGGCCATGTCGGTGATGGTGGCGCCATTGGCCGGATTGATGGCGGCAATGCAGGCCCCATCCATCGCGGCGCAGGATTGGCCGTCGATAAACAGACCCGCGTCCATATGAAAGGCAGCAGCGCGGGCGTGCCAACCGGCAGTGTCAATGGACGCGTGGGTCATGGGGCCGCCTTTACCGGTTCAACGCTTGGGGACGACCTCATAGCCCGGTTCTTCAGGCTCATCATCCACCATTTGCGCCGGGAACCCCGTGCCAAGCACCTTGATTCCCAAGGGTTCTTCATAACGGCGGATGATATTGGGCGAAAATTCTCTGGGGCCATAGGCGGCCTCTGCTTCTTTGAAGAGGCGCACGATCAGCGGCGACATTTCCACCGGAACGCCCGCCCCTTGCGCAATCTTATCGAACAGGCCGATGTCCTTGGACACCAGATCCATCGTGAAGTTGATGTCCCGGCTGCCGTTCAGGATGACCTGGCTTTCCGTTTCATGCACAAAGCTGTTGCCGGATGAGATCTTGATCGCCTCATAGGTGGTGTTCATGTCGAGGCCAATCGCCTTGCAGGTCGTCAGCGCTTCCGCCAGCGCAACCAAATGCACCGTGCACAGATAATTGGTCATGACCTTAAGCTGCGACGCGGTTCCGAGATCGCCCGTGTGCAGGATCCGGCGGCCCATGGTCGTCAACACGGGCAAGACAAATTCAAACGCGGCCCGCGGGCCACCGGCAAAGATCGCAATATTGCCGGTGTCTGCGCGGTGGCAGCCGCCAGAGACGGGGCATTCCATGAACATGGCGCCGCTCGCTTCCACAAGCGCGCCCAGACGGATCACCTCTTGGTAATCGGTCGTGCTCATCTCCATCCAGACCTGGCCAGGGCGCATGACCGGCAAAAAGCCATCCGGCCCTTCGGCAACGGCGGCACTGGCGGCGGGTGATGGCAGGCAGGTGATGATGATATCGACCTTTTCGCCCAGTTCACGCGGTGAATTGGCCGACTGTGCACCACGCGCGACATAATCCGCGACCAGCGCTGGATCGAGATCGCGCACTGTAACGTCATGGCCGTTCCGGATCAGGCTGCCTGCAAGCTTGCCGCCAACATTGCCAAGGCCGATAAAACCGATCTTCATCCCTGCATTTCCCACAATTTTTGCTCAGTCAGGCGGTTAACCCGACCGGCTGGTCTTTCCACAAATGAAAAATTTGGCGGCAGGGGTGAAAATTTTTTCCGTGGCTCAACGCGCTTTCAGGCGCAGCGCATCCCAGCTGGCATCCCCTGTCCAACCCCCATCGACGGGCAGGGTCACCCCGTTCACAAAGCCGCCGTCATCGGCAAGGAACGCAATGGCAGCGGCCACATCGTCCGGGCTGGCAAAACGGGCCATGGGCACACGATTGATGATATCATCATCGCCATAGGCGCCAGAGCCCTGATCCGCGATGTCCATTTCTGTCTTGATCCAGCCGGGGCACACGGCGTTGACCCGCACGCCTCGCCCGCCCCATTCGGCAGCCAAGGTACGGGTCATCCCGATCAGCCCGTGTTTGGACGCATTATAGGCGGTGCGGTGGATCACCCCGCGCAGGCCAGCGATCGAGGCGACATTGACGATGCTGCCCTTGCCTTTGGCCAGCATCTGCAATCCAAAGGCCTTGCTGAGAAGAAAGGGGCCGGCAAGGTTAATCGCCATCACGCGCTGCCACTGATCAAGGCTTGTGTCTTCGGCCGGGCAAATCAGGCTGATCCCGGCATTATTGACCAAAATATCCGCACCGCCTTGGGCCGACGCAACCATCTCTGCCAGCTCTGCCACAAATGCTTCTGACGCAACATCGCCGGACAAATGTGACACGCTAAGCCCCTCCGCCGACAAGGCCGCCGCCTGCGCCTGCAATGACTGCACGTCCGTCATCACCACATGATGGCCCTTTTGGGCGAGCAGGCGCGCTGTGACCAGACCCACACCTTGCGCTGCACCCGTGACGACGGCGGTCTTCATTTCTTTCATTCCCTTTCAATTCAATGGCACGCACGCCCCCTAGCAGGGCTGATCTGCATGTGATCCGAAAATTTTTTGAACCAATGCCCGCATAATCAAAATTTGTCGGGGCTTGCCGCAACCGCTTATGGTCCACTTCAAACATGAATGAGGATCGGACGGCACCATGCAAACATCAGCACGGGTTGTAATTATCGGCGGTGGGATCATGGGCGCATCCCTGCTTTATCACCTGGCTGAACTCGGCTGGACCGATTGCATGTTGATTGAAAAGGATGAGTTGACGTCCGGATCAACCTGGCACGCCGCCGGCCAATGCCCCAGCATCACGGGCAGTTTCAACCTGGCCAAGATCCACGCCTATAGCAATGATCTCTATCCCCAGCTTGAAAGCCGGACGGGCCAATATGTCAGCTGGCACAAATCGGGCGGTATCCGCTTTGCAACGAATGAGCGTGAACTGGCTTGGCTGCGCTATATCCACGGATTTTCAAAGATTGTCGGCTTTGACATGGAGATTATTCCGCCCGAGGAAATCCGGCGGATCAATCCGTTCGTGACGACCGAAGGCGTGATCGCTGGCGGCCGCACAACCGGCGATGGCCATGCCGACCCGTCCGGCATCTGCAATGCCCTGGCCATTGGTGCCAAACAGATGGGCGCAACCATTGTCCGCAAGAACCGGGTGACTGGCCTGACGCAACTGCCCTCCGGCGAATGGGATGTCGCCACGGAAAAGGGCGTGGTCCGGGCAGAGATCGTCGTCAATGCCGCGGGCTGCTATGCCCGCCAAGTCGCGCAAATGGCCGGGATTGATATCCCTGTGACCAATATGGAACATCATTATATCGTGACAGATCCCATCCCCGCCTTTTTGGAACGGGATGAGGAAATTCCGGTCATGCGCTGCCCTTATGTTTCGGGCTATTTCCGGCAGGAACAGAAAAGCGGATTGATCGGCGTTTATGAAAATACCGGCCTTGCCGAGGCCTGGGCGCCCAAGGGCATGCCGGAATGGGAATCCACCAGCGAATTGTTCATCGATGATCTGGATCGCATTTCGAAATGGCTGGAACGCGCGATTGAACGCATGCCTATTTTTGGCGAAGTTGGCATTCGCCGCATCGTGAACGGCGCCATCCCCCATACGCCAGATGGCGGCCCCCTGCTTGGCCCGGCCGCGGGTCTGCGGAATTTCTGGCACTGCTGCGGGACGTCATTCGGCATCGCGCAGGGCGGCGGATCTGGCAAATATCTGGCGCAATGGATGGTCTATGGCGATGCCGACATCAACATGGCGGAATTCGACCCGCGCCGTTATGGGCCCTATGCCGATGAAGCCTATAGCCGGGACAAGGTTTTCCTTGATTACCGCATGACCTTTACGACCCGGCTGCCCGGCGAAGAAGAACCCGATGGCCGTCCGCAAAAGACAAGCCCGCTGTACACCCGCCTGAAAGACGCCGGCGCCGTTTATGGCGAAACCTATGGCTGGGAACGGCCGAAATGGTTCTCACTTGATGGGCGCAGCGAAGAAGGCGGCTATCACCGCACCAATGTGTTCGACGTTGTCGCGGATGAGGTGAAGGCGGTGGCGACGCAGGTGGGCATCATCGACCTGTCGGGCTTTGCCAAATATGATGTCACAGGCCCGGATGCGGAGCAGTTCCTCAATCGCATCTGCGCCAACCGGATGCCGACCAAGCAGGGCGGCATCGCGCTGGTGCACCCGCTGTCCTCGCGCGGGCGCATTCAAGGCGAAATGACGGTCACGCGGATGGCCGATGATCATTTTTACTGCCTGTCTGCCGCTGCGGCCGAACAGCGCGACTGGGACTGGATGGTCCATTCCAAGCTGGACAGCGAAGATGTGACCTTCCAAAACCGCACCATGGATCTGGGCGTGCTGGTGCTCAGCGGCCCCAAATCACGCGATTTGCTGGCGCGGCTGACCGATGCCGACCTCAGCAATGAGGGCTTTCGCTGGTTAAGCGGGCAGGAGATCCGCGTGGCTGGCATCGCACTCAGGGCATTGCGCGTGTCTTATGTCGGGGAACTGGGCTGGGAGCTTCATGCCCCCATGGCGGATCTGGCCGCGCTTTACGCCGCCTTGTGGGATGCCGGACAAGACCTTGGGCTGACCAATATCGGCCTGTACGCGCTGAACGCCATGCGGATGGAAAAAGGCTATAAGGCCTGGG
The DNA here is from genome assembly GCA_046046525.1 of Pseudomonadota bacterium. GTDB lineage: Bacteria > Pseudomonadota > Alphaproteobacteria > Sphingomonadales > Sphingomonadaceae > Aquisediminimonas. The sequence goes on along the minus strand of JBJOJQ010000062.1, from coordinate 3,354 downwards.
GGTCAGAACTGACCAATGAACTGACAATGATCGAAGCCGATATGAAGCGGTTTCTGGCGCTCAAGAAAGATGATTTCGTCGGCAAACAAGCCACTCTGGATGCCCCGGATCGGTTCCGGATCGTCTATGGTGAGGTCGATGCGGATCAGGTGGATCCGCGCGGGGCAGAACCCTGCCTTGTCGGGGAGACATGTATCGGCCTGACGACATCGGGCGGCTATGGCTATCGCACCGGCAAAAGCCTGTTCTTTGCCTGCGTGCCCCACGACCATGCCGCACCCGGTGCCCAGTTCGACATCCTGTTGCAGGGCCAGCGGCAGCGGGCAACGGTGCTCGCCGCGCCTGTTTATGATCCTGATAACGCGAAGATGAAGGTCTGATCTGATGAGCGAACTTCCCAAAAAGGCGCGGGTCGTCATCATTGGTGGGGGCGTGATCGGGTGTTCGATCGCCTATCACCTGACCAAGATCGGCTGGGACGATGTCGTCCTACTTGAACGCAAGCAATTGACCAGCGGCACGACATGGCATGCCGCCGGGCTTGTCGGGCAGCTGCGCACCTCGATCAATATGACAAAGCTCGCCAAATATACGGGCGAACTCTATCGCGGTCTGGAAGCCGAAACGGGTCAGGCAACCGGTTATCGGCAATGCGGTTCCATTTCGATGGCGACCAACAAGGAACGCTTTGAAGAACTGCGGCGCAGCGCGTCTATGGCCAAGGTCTTTGACCTTCCGGTCCATGTCGTCACAGCCGACGAGATCAAGGCGCTGGCGCCGATCCTGAATGTCGATGACGTTGTTGGCGGCATCCATATCCCCAGCGATGGCTATGCGAACGCCGTCGATATCACCCAGGCGCTGGCCAAGGGTGCGCGCCACGGGGGTGCCCGGGTGTTTGAAAACACCAAAGTGACGCGCATTCGGCACAATGGCGACCGCGTGACCGGCGTTGATACCGAATATGGTGCGATTGATGCCGATTATGTCGTGATCTGCGGCGGCATGTGGACGCGCGATCTGGCCGCCAGCGTTGGCGTTGCCGCGCCGCTCCACGCCTGCGAACATTATTATGTGCTGTTTGAAGGCGTAGAGGGCATTGACCCAACCCTGCCCGTGCTGCGCGACTATGATTATTGCGGCTATTACAAATATGACGCCGGCAAGCTTTTGGTCGGCGCATTTGAACCCAATGCCCGCCCCTGGGGCATGGACGGCATTTCCGAAGATTTCTGCTTCGACGAAATCGCCGGGAGTTTCGAACATTTTGAACCGCTGTTGATGGATGCGATGCGGCGTGTGCCCGCCCTGGAAAATGCGGGCATCCAGAAATTCTTCTGCGGCCCGGAAAGCTTTACGCCCGATGTCCGCTATCATCTGGGCGAAAGCCCAGAGTTAAAGGGCTGTTTTGTCGCTGCGGGGTTGAATTCAATTGGCCTGCAATCGGCCGGTGGGGTCGGCAAGGTGATGGCGGACTGGATCCGCGATGGCATGCCGCCGGCGGATCTGTGGACGGTCGATATCCGCCGCAACATGCCCTTCCAGATCAATCGCAAATATCTGCGGGAACGCGTGACCGAAAGCCTGGGCCTGCTGTACGCGACGCATTATCCGTTCAAGCAATATGAAACGGCCCGTGGTGTCCGCCGTTCGGCCATTCATGATCGGCTGGTCGCCGCGGGTGCTTGCCATGGTGAGGCCTTTGGCTGGGAACGGCCCAATTGGTATGGCACGCCGGGCACAACGCCCACATATGAATATAGCTATGGCCGCCAGAACTGGTTCGACGCGAATGCTGCCGAATGCAAAGCCGTGCGCGAGGCGGTTGGCCTATTCGATCAAAGCTCCTTTGCCAAATTCCGGCTGGAAGGCCGCGATGCCTGCGCCGTGCTCAACCGCATTTGCGCCAATGACGTTGATGTGCCGATCGGCAAGCTCGTCTATACGCAATGGCTCAATGAAAAAGGCGGGATTGAGGCCGATCTCACGGTCACGCGTCTGTCGCACACCGCCTTCCTGATCGTCACCGGGGCGGAAACAGAAATCCGGGACTTTAACTGGCTGACGCGCCATATTCCCGCCGATGCCCATGCGATTGCGACCAATATCTCGTCCGCGATGGGTGTAATCTCAATCATGGGTCCCAAGGCGCGTGATCTGTTGCAGTCAATCTGCCCCAATGATCTTTCCAATGAGGCCTTCCCCTTTGGCACCAGCCAAGAGATTGAGCTGGGCTACGCCATCGTGCGCGCCTCCCGCATCACATATGTCGGTGAACTGGGCTGGGAATTATACATCCCCACCGAATTTATGACCGGCGTTTATGATGAGATTGTTGCCGCGGGCGCGGCCTTTGGCCTGAAGCATTGCGGCTATCACGCGCTGAACGCGCTGCGCATGGAAAAAGGCTATCGCCATTGGGGGCATGACATCACCGATGAGGATACGCCGCTTGAAGCGGGCCTTGGCTTTGCCGTGCGGATGAACAAGCCGGGCGGCTTTATCGGCCGGGATGCCCTGCTCAAGCAGAAGGAAGAGGGCCTGAAACAACGGCTTGTTCAGTTCCTCCTCAAGTCGCCAGAGCCTATGCTCTATCACAACGAACCGATTTGGCAGGGCGACCATATCGTCGGCTATATCCGGTCTGGCATGTACGCCCATATGCTGGGGGCCGCCTGCGGCCTTGGCTATGTCACCGCGCCCGATGGCGGCGTGGTCGGGCCGATTGGCGCCGATGACTTTGAAATTGAAATTGCGGGCGTGCGCTATCCGGCGACGGCCTCGCTGAAACCGCTTTATGACCCCTTGAACGAACGGATCAAAATCTGATGACGCAAGCCCAGACCGACATGATGCGCCGCCTGATTGCCGATGTAGACCTCGGCTATAGCTTTGATCAGGATTTTTATGTCAGCGATGCTGTCTTCAAGGCGGATATGGATGCCATCATCAGCCGCAAATGGCTGCTGGCGGGGCATATCTCGCGGATCCCGAACAAAGGGGATTATTTCCTGTTCAAAGTCGGCGCCGAACAGATCATCGTCATCCGTGAAAATGACACCAGCGTACGCGCCTTCTTCAATGTCTGCCGGCACCGCGGATCAACGCTGTGTTCCGCAGAAAGCGGCAATGCACCGCGGCTTGTCTGCCCCTATCACGCCTGGACCTTCGGCTTGGACGGGGCGTTGATTTCCGCACGGTTGATGCCGGAAGATTTCGTCAAGGCCGATAATGGCCTGTTTGCCTGCCATGTCCGCGTGTTCCACGGCCTGATCTTCATCAATATGACCGAAGGCACGCCCGATGATTTCGACGCGACCTTTGGCGATATGGGGCCGATCCTTGCCTATCAGG
>JBJOJQ010000023.1:0-16748 GCA_046046525.1 Pseudomonadota bacterium | reverse complement strand
CCGGCGATTGATGCGCTGGTTGGCCTGTTGCAGGATCGGATCGGTCCCACAGGGGGGGCGCGCATGACCGGTGGGGGCTTTGGCGGGGCCGTGGTTGCAATGCTGCCAAAGGCGCGGCTGGATGCCGTTATCGCCGCCGTCACGCAGCATTATCGCACCCCGGCAGGGCAGGTGCCGCGTCTGCTGGTGGAACAGCCCGGCCAAGGGGCAGATTGGGTGCGCTGCGGATAAAGTGCCGGGCGTGCAGACGGATTATGCAATCGATTGTTGTCATCTGCTGCAATCTTCGTTAGGCGCAGGTCTGCATGATGACGAGAGAGGCTGTTTTGACTGTTGCGCTGACGACTGACCTGCTGTCGACCTGGACCGCCGCGGATGTTGCGCGCATCGGGGGTCTGGACGGTCATGCGATACCCCTTGTCACGCGCGCCGCGATCGCGCCGGTTATCCCGGGTCTTGATCTTTGGGATTTATGGCCAGTGCAGCTGGTCGATGGCCGCACGGCCGATTTTGATGGCTGGTCGCTCTGGATGATCCTGTCCGCCCCGGTTCTGCCAGATCCTGATCTGCGTCATCATCAGGCGCGCATCCGGCTGGTTGCGTCGCGCGATGGGTGCTGGAAGGATTGTGGCGACCTGCTGCCTGACGGGCTCAACATCGGAAGCCGGGAATGGGCGGGGACCGCGCTTTTTGATCCCGATAGCGCGACCCTGACCTTGTTCTACACCGCATCCGGCTATCGCGGGGAGCCGACGCCCAGCTTTGCGCAGCGCTTGTGCCAGACGCGGGCACATCTGTCTGTCACCGATGGCTTGGCGGTCACGACAGGCTGGACGCCTTTGGTCGAATCGGTTGTTGCCGATGGTGTCCATTATGTGGTCGTCGATCAGAAAGAAGGCGTGCCGGGCTTTATCAAAGGCTTTCGGGATCCCGCCCATTTTCGTGATCCGGAAACCGGGGACGATTATCTGTTCTTCACCGGATCGCTGAAACCCGCGTGCAGCGACTGGAATGGCGTCATCGGCGTGGCGCATTCGACTAGTGGTCAGCATGATCGCTGGACGCTGTTGCCCCCCATTTTGTCGGCCGATGGGGTGAATAATGAACTTGAACGCCCGGTTATGATCTGGCGGGATGGGTTATATTATCTGTTCTGGTCCACGCAGCGTAAGGTTTTTGAACCATCGGGTCCGCAGGGGCCGAACGGGCTTTATGGTATGGTCGGCACCTCGCCTTTGGGGCCGTTTCGCCCCCTGAATGGCCATGGCCTTGTTGCCGCCAATCCCGATGACGCGCCCTACCAGACCTATAGCTGGTGGGTGACGCAGGATCTGACCGTGCATGGTTTTGTTGACCTTGTCGATGTCGCCTCGGCGCAGGATGTGGTGGATGATGCGGCCTGGCGCCGGGCGCATTTTGGCGGCGTGCCCGCCCCTGTGTTCAAAATCCGGCTTGAAGGTGATCGTGCTTTTGTCGACACCAACGGGTGATGACCATGCATGGCTTGATTGAAGCAGGCGGAACCAAATTCATCCTTGGCGTGGCCGAGGCGGATGGCCGCATCGTCGCGCGCCATCGCCTGCCAACAACCACGCCCGATGCCACTTTGGGCGCCGCGATTGACTGGTTTCGGGGTCAAGGGCCGATCGACCGCATGGGGATTGCATCCTTTGGGCCGCTTGGTCTGGATCGTGCTGCACCCGATTGGGGCCATATCCTCGCCACGCCCAAACCAGATTGGAGCATGGCTGATCTCGCTGGCCCGTTCATGCGGGCCTTTGACTGCCCGGTGGCAATCGATACCGATGTCAACGGTGCGGCGCTGGCCGAAAGCCTGTGGGGTGCGGGACAGGGCGTCCGGTCCTGCGTCTATCTGACGATTGGCACCGGCATTGGCGGCGGTGCGGTTGTGGATGGCCGGATCATCGGCGGGGCCGGTCATCCCGAAATGGGACATATGCGTTTGCCGCGCCATCCGGATGATCACGCCTTTGCGGGCCATTGCCCCTTTCATGGGGCCTGTCTGGAAGGCTTGGCCTCTGGGCCTGCCATCCTTGCCCGCTGGGGCGCGTCGTTATCCGATCTGCCGCCCGATGGGCCAGAGCAGGCGATGATCGCCTGGTATCTGGCACAGGCTGTCACCAATTTGCAGGCCGTGTTGGCGCCGGGCCGTATCATCTTGGGCGGTGGCGTGATGGCAACGCCGGGCCTGTTGGCGCGCATCCGCACGCTGGCCGATGATCTGGGGCAGGGCTATTTTGCGACGCGCGCCGCCGATATCGTTGTGCCGCCGGGGCTGGGGGCGGATGCCGGCCTGATGGGCGCCTTTGCGCTTAGCTTGACATCCTGACGACAAGCTTTGGTTCCAATATGATGGAGCCTGTGTCTTCGCCTGCAATGCGCCGGAACAACAGATCGACCATGGCCGCGGCCCCGGCTTGCAGATCCTGAGAGATTGTCGACAGGCGCGGCACGGTCTGTTCACCAATGTCCAGCCCGTCATACCCGATCACGCGGACATCGCCCGGCACCGATAGACCCAGTTCAGACAGCACGCGCAGCGCGCTCATCGCGATCACGTCTGATGCCGCCACAATGCCCTGTGGACGTTCGCTGACCGATCCCAAGAAACGGGTGATGTCCGGATGCGCGGCTTCGGCGGCAAGATGGGCCGGCACAATGGTCAGTTGATCCGCAATGCCCGCGCGCGCCATGGCCCGGCGACAGCCCTCCAGCCGTTGACCGATTTCCAGCGCATGGGGATCGCCAAAAAAGGCTATGCGTTCACAACCGCGGCTGATGAGGTGGCTCGCCGCCATATCGCCGCCCAACACATTGTCTGACCCAACAGCGCAATGGACCTGCCCGGCCTGATGGCCGCCCCACACGACAAGCGGACGATACCGCGCGGCCACCCGGTCAAGGACGGCGGACTGGTCCGACTGGCCAATGACAAGGATGCCATCGGTCTTGCCCGAGCCGATATGCCGATCAAGCCAGCCATCATCTTCGGGAATGACGCGGGAAAGCAGCAGATCATATCCCCGTTCCGTCAAGGCATCGGCAAGATGGCCCAGCATGGTGATGAAGAAGGGATCTGAAATATGCTGGCGGCGTTCATGGCCCAGCGGAATGAGGACGGCGATCGCGCCGGTTTTTTGCGTACGCAAATTCCGGGCAACGACATTAAGCCGAAACCCGTGGTCGCGTGCCAGCGCCTGAATGCGTTCCCGGGTTTGGGGACTGATCAGCGGCGAATCAGCCAAGGCGCGTGAGACCGTGCCGGCGGTGACACCAGCCAGATCTGCAAGCTCTTTCATGGTCCTGATCTGGCGCATTGATGTTCCCGTTCCCACCCGGCTGGTACCATTTCAGCCTAATATTGCTGAAATCAAGGTGAAACTCTGAAATGTCACAGCGCAACGGAAAAATTCAATCGATTGCATTTTCTGTCTTGCAATCGATTGTTATGACTGTATCCCATCGCCTGCTGGCTGCCCAAAGGCAGACCTGTGCGTGTTTTTCAGGGGAGGATTTATGAAGACATCCGGTTTCCGCGCCTGTGCATCTTTCACAGCGATCGCAGCTGCGGCCTTGGCCGTTCAGCCCGCCTTTGCTCAGGCAGCCGATGACGCAGCCGACACAGGTCTTGACGAAATTGTCGTCACGGCATCGAGCCGCGACAAGACGCAGCTCAACAGCTCCATCTCGGTGACGAGCGTGAGCGCTGACCTTATTCAGGATTTCAAGCCCAGTTCAGAAGCGGAAGTCTTCCGCCTGATCCCAGGCATTCAGGTGCCGGGCACGTCGGGTCCGGGTGGCAACTCAAACATCGCGGTGCGCGGTCTGCCGGTGGCAACGGGCGGATCGCCCTTTGTCCAGATCCAGGAAGATGGCCTGCCGACCGTTTTGTTCGGTGATATCCAGTTCGACAACAACGACTATTGGACGCGCTTTGACGCCTCGGTCGCCAATGTTGAAGGTGTCCGTGGCGGGACGGCGGCCACGCTGGCCTCGCAGGCGCCGGGCGCCATCATCAACTATATCAGCCACACCGGCAAGGATGAGGGCGGCTATGTTCAGCTCAACAAGGGCTTGGGCTTTAACGAAACAAAGGCCGATTTCCGTTATGGCGGTGCGCTTGCGGATGACACCTATTTCCATGTCGGCGGCTTCTTCAAAAAGGGCCGCGGTCCGCTGAGCCCCGGCTATACCGTGTCGGACAGCTATCAGATCAAGGCCAATCTGACGCGTGAATTCAGCGATGGTAAGGGCTTTATCCGCTTCTATGCAAAGCTCGCCGATACGCAGGAGCCGAACTATACCGGTGCGCCGGCTCTGGCCACGATCAACGGCAAGAAGATCAGCAACATCAAGGCCTTCCCGGGCTTTGATGGGCGTGATCAGTCCAACTATTCCAAATATAACCAGAACATGCTGATGCTGAACCGTGAAGGTCAGCTGGAGCGTGTGGCGCTGGACGGCATCACGACGAACCAGAAGTCATTCGGCGCGCAGCTGAAATATGATTTCTCTGACATGGTGACGGTCGACAATAATCTGCGCTGGTCTGACATCAGCGGCGGCTTTGCCTCGCCGTTCCTGAACATTGGCACCACGGCCAGCGTCATCGGCTCCACGATTTCGCGTCCGGGCCTGCCCGATCAGACAGTGGCGGCGATCCGTTATGCCAGCGGGCCCAAGGCTGGGCAGCTCTATACCGGCCAATATGTCGACAATAACGTCAACGTCCGCACGAATATTCGGGATCTGGGCAGCTTCGTGAACGATCTCGCCGTGTCGGGCAAGTTCGATGTCGGGGCTGGCAAGCTCACGGCCCGTGCCGGCTTTTTCTACATGGATCAGGACATTGCGATGGACTGGCATGTGAACAAGTCGCTGCGCGAAGTGAATGGCGACAATCCCTCGCAGCTGGATCTGTTCAATGCGGCGGGCGCCAAGCTGACGCAGCAGGGCATTTCCGGCTATAACAATAACTGGGGCGATTGCTGCGCCCGCGATTATGACCTGTCCTACACCAATCAGGCGCCGTATCTGTCGCTTGATCTCGACACCGACAGCTTCGTGATCGATGGCAGCATCCGCTTTGACGATGTGAAGGCCTCTGGCTGGACTGTTGCTGGCGGGGCACCCTTCCTCGTCAATTCGGATGGCGTGCAGATTGCCGCCATCACCGCCAATGGTGCGCGTGAAATCCTGGACTACAGCCGCAGCTACACCAGCTGGTCGGTCGGCGGCCTGTATAAGGTCAATCCGAACACCAGCCTGTTTGCCCGCACATCCAAGGGCGGCCGGTTCAATTCCGACCGTCAGACAGTCAGCGGCAAGTTCAACGCCGACGGCTCGCTCAACCAGACGGGCATCACGCCATCTGTCGATTTTGTGAACCAGCATGAGCTGGGCCTCAAGAACCGCGGCGACCTGTTTGGCGGCCGCTACACGGCAGAGCTTTCGCTGCTCAAGGCGGACTTTAAACAAAGCACCTATGAATTGTCGGCCACGCGCTGCAACGGCGCGGGCGGCTGCATCATCGATGCGAAGTTCAAGTCAACGGGTGCCGAATTCTATGGCACATATCGCAATTCCGGTTTCACGCTGGTGACGACGGCCACCTATACCAAGGCCAAGCGCAAGCTGACCGGTGCGACCAGCTATACCCGTGCCCCCAATCTGCCGGATCTCAGCTACACGATTTCCGCCAGCTATGACGTGAATGACATGGCAAGCGTGGGTCTGAGCACCACGGGTCAGACGAGCACGGTCGATGATGGCCTGAACGTCTATCCGGGCGGCGCGATCTTTAACGGCAATATTGCCGTGCGTCCTCTGGCCAATCTGGAACTGGGCATTCAGGCTTATAACCTGTTCAACCGCCTCGACTTCCGCGGCAATGGCAGCACGCTGGTCAGCCAGACGGGATCGTCGGCCCTGATCAGCGGAACGCCCGTGATCGGCCGGACCTTCACCGGATCGGTCAAGGTGATCTTCTGATCTTGCGGTCAGACCCGTCCGGGTCTTGCGCAAAGCCAAACATGATGGGGAGCGGCGTGCCGCTCCCCATTTTCAATGGGGCGGGCTAAATGCAAATCCGGCGATCATGATGGCGCCGACAGACGGCAGAGGGGGCAAGCGGCCATGACAGATCTGGCGGCACAGATACGCCGCGTGCTGACGCACCTTGAGGGTCCAGAGGGCAAAGATGCGGCGGTGCATGATCAGGCCTTGCAGCTGGCTCGCGCCGCGATGCAGCAGCAGCGGGCAGATCTGGCCCTGCCCGTGCTGGATGCGCTGTCACAATCGGTGCCGGATCGTCCAGAGATTGCGCTTTTACGCGGCTATGCCTTGCGGATGGAGCAGCGCTATCCCGAGGCAGAGCATGTCTTTGCCCAGGGCCATGCCAGCCAGCCATCCGACGCCGGCATGGCCTTTGGCCTTGCCCAGACGCGTTTTGAGCTGGGGCTGCCCGCTGCGTCCGCTTTCGCGGCGGCCTGTCGCCTGATGCCGGGCAATGCCGAGGCTGTGCGTAACCATGCCGCAGCCTTGGCGGCGGAGGGGCAGATGGCCGCCGCGCAGGACCTGCTTCTCACCATGCTCACCCACCAGCCAGAGTGGCTGGACGGCCATAAGCTGTTGTCGACGCTGCGCTGGACATCGGGGGATCAGACGCATCATGCCGACAGCTATCAGGCCGCTTGTCGCGCGCGGCCCGGCCATTTGCCGCTGTGGATCGCGTGGTTCAGCGCGGTTGCGCAAACGCGCGACTGGCCCGCCAGCCTTGCCATTTTGGCGGCCGCCGAACAGGCCCTGGGGCCGCAGCCCGGCCTGATCGCGGCGCGCTTTTTTGTTGCGGTTGAATCGGGCGACGCCCAAAATGCAGAGGCGCTGCTTGGTCAGACCGCGTCAATTTCGGGCGATGTCACGGCGCTGAGCCGCGTGCGTTATTTCATCCGGCAACAGCGTTACGACGCGGCGCAGGCGGTTGTGCAGCCGTTGCTGCAGACGCCATCGGCGCCTGCCTTTTGGCCCTATATGTCGATCATCTGGCGGCTGTGCGGGGATGACCGTGCTGTCTGGCTTGACCGCCCAGACATGTTCATTCGCGCGATGGATCTGGGCCTTGATGCGGCGATGCTTGATGATCTGGCCGCAGTGTTGCGCCAACTGCATACCGCCCAAGCCCCCTATGTTGAACAATCGGTTCGCGGCGGCACGCAAACCGACCGATCGGTGCTGCTGCGTCATGAGCCCCAGTTGCAGGCGCTGCGGACCCGCCTGACCGCGGCCTTGCGCAGTTATGTTGCCGATCTTCCCGCGCCAGAGCCGGGCCATCCCTTGCTGGGCCTGCCCCGTAGCCAGATGTTGATTGACGGCAGCTGGTCCGTGCGTCTGCACCGGCAGGGTTATAATGTTCCGCACAGCCACCCCAGGGGCTGGCTGAGCACTGCTTTTTACGTGGCCTTGCCGGCGGCCGCGGATATGGGGCCCGCGCCGGCAGGGCATATTGCCTTTGGCACGCCGCCCGCTGAGCTCAACACAGGTTTGACCGCCTATCGAACGATCCGGCCAGAGCCGGGACGGCTCGCCATTTTCCCATCGACCATGTGGCACGGTACCGTGCCTTTTGAGGATGGCGAACGGCTTGTCATCGCCTTTGACATCCGCCCGCCTGCCTATTGAAGCAAAGCGTTGAAACCTGCGGAAATCGATTGCATATATCGTCCAGACACGGCGACTATCGGGGGCATCCCCGCAGTAAAGGAACCCAGAAATGCAGAGTGATCGGGCCATTCGATCCATTGTGATTGTCGGTGGCGGTACGGCGGGATGGATGACGGCGGCGGCGCTTGCCAATGCCCTGCACCGCAATTGCACGATCACCCTGATTGAATCGGATGAGATTGGGACGGTGGGTGTCGGCGAAGCGACGATCCCGCCCATTCGCACTTTCAACGAAACGCTGGGCATTGATGAGGCAGACTTTGTGCGGGCCACCCAAGGTTCGTTCAAGCTGGGCATAGAGTTCGTCAACTGGGGTCGCCAGGGCCATCGGTATTTTCACCCCTTTGGCACGCATGGCCGCAATTTCGATATGGTGCCGATGCACCAATATTGGCTGGATGCGCACGCGCGTGGCGTGGCGCCGGCGCTGGATGATCTGTCGATGGGCTGGGCGGCGGCGAAGCGGGGTCGCTTTGCGCCGCCTGTGGCTGATCCGCGCCATGTGCTGTCGACATTCGACTATGCCTATCATTTCGATGCCGGGCTTTATGCGCAATTCCTGCGCCGTTATTCCGAAGCGCGCGGCGTGACCCGCATCGAAGGCAAGATTGCCCATGTCACGCAACAGCCGGAAAGCGGCTTTGTGGACACCGTTGTGCTGGCGGATGGCCGGTCATGCGCCGCCGACCTTTTCATTGATTGTTCGGGCTTTCGCGGTCTGTTGATCGAAGAGGCATTGCACACGGGATATCAGGATTGGACGCATTGGCTGCCCTGTGATCGCGCCATGGCGGTGCCCTGTGCCAAGGGTGGCGAATTCACGCCCTATACGCGCTCCACAGCGCGCGATGCGGGCTGGCAATGGCGCATTCCGCTGCAACATCGCACGGGCAATGGCTATGTCTATTGCAGCGCCTTTACCAATGAAGATGCGGTGCGGGAGACATTGCTGGCCAATCTGGACGGGGCCGCACTTGCCGATCCCAAACCGCTGCGCTTTGTGACGGGACGTCGCACCCTGTTCTGGAACCGCAATGTGGTAGCCATTGGCCTGTCCGGCGGGTTTATGGAGCCGCTGGAATCCACCAGTATCCATTTGATCCAAGCGGGAATCGCAAAGCTGCTGGCCTTGTTCCCCGACCGGGATTTCGATCCGATGGTGACCGATGAATATAACCGCATCGCGATCAATGAATTTGAACGCATCCGCGATTTCATCATCCTGCATTACAAACTGACTGACCGCACCGACACCGAATTGTGGCGATATTGCAAGGACATGGCTGTGCCGGATACGGTCACCTGGAAGATTGAGCATTTCCGGCGCTATGGCCGACTGCTCGCCCGGGATGCCGACCTATTTGGCCCGGCGAGCTGGCTTGCCGTTCATATTGGCCAAGGCAATATGCCACAAGGGACCGACCCCTTGCTCGCGCATCGGGGCGCGGACAGCGTGGACTGGCTGCGTAAGCTGGAACAGGCGCTCGCCAAGGCGGCCGAACACTTGCCGACACATGCTGCCTATATCGAACGGACCTGCGCGGCCGCGGCCTGACCGGGGACCGGCGGGTCCGTTCGTCAGATGATGGGCGTGTTGTCCATGCTGCCCAGCATGGCGAGCATCCGGCGCGTTGCGTCCTCGGTCAGGGCGACAAAGATGCGGCGGGCGTCGCTGGGGTCAGTCCAGCGTTTCACCAGGCCGCGATCGGCCAGCTCGCGGATTTTGCGGATCGCGGTCGAGGCCGGGACAGACGCCGCAATGGCAACGCTGGTCACCGATTCCTGACGATTTTCGATATGCGCGGCGGTCAGTTCCAGCAGAATATCCCAAGACGGGTCTGAGAAGAGATCACCTTCGAAATATTTCTGGCGGTTGCGGCGCGCCTTGATGATCCCCTTCAGAACCGACGGGTGCACGGCGTTGGGATTGGCCAGCGATGACAGAACCTCGTCATCGCTGGGGGTGGCATCGGCCTCACTCACGCCCAATTTGTCCATCAGCAGGCTCAGCGATGTCTGGATATGGGCGATGGAGTCCGCGACCTTGGTGTCGTGCGATGCGGCGCCAGGGCCGCTGAGGCGCAGTGCCGCCCGATCAATGGCAGCCTTGAACGCATCGGTGCGGACAGGCTTGGTCAGAAAGTCGATCACGCCCTGCTGCATGGCCTGAACCGCCAGCTCAAGCGATGGATTGCGCGTCAGCAAAATGGACAGAAAATTACGGCCAGATTGGTTTATTTCGCCAATTGCACGTAATAAATCGAGGCCGGATTCAGTCGGAAAAGAACAATTTGCGATGATCAAATTGATTTCTGTATGGCGCAAAAATAGAATCTTGGCGTCTTCAGACGACGTTGCTGAATGACACAAATGGCCCATTGACTGAAGCAACTCCGCTTGTTCGGCGAGTGCTGCTTTGTCTTCATCGATAACCAATACAGATAAGGCTAGCCGTCCTGCGGCCTTTATATTTCCTTCAAGCATGGCAATCAGTTCTACCCCACCATTTCGGGACAATCTACCCGGTGTTCCGGTTCAAAAGACCGCCCGACCCCCCTGCGGACACCCGCAGAACTTAAGAAACTAAAGCCAAATCAAATCCATAAGAACCAAAAACGCTGCCATTTTGCATGTTTCGGGCTAACCCGTGTTAGCAACTTCCCGGCGGTCAGGCCGCGTCAGGCGCAAAAAAAGGTGCAGACAGCGGACTGCCTGCACCCTGTCAGTTGCGTAGTGACAAGATATGACCCGAAGATGGCAAAGCCATATCGGGACGCGCCTTGGTTTCATGATGTTGCCTGGTCTGCAACGCAAATTGCTGCCAATCTGGCAGGCCATGGGTGGGCAGGCCGGTCAGCCGTTGATTCAATCAGTCATCAGGCAAGTCCCTGAATAACAGAGGTTCCTGTGCTGCTGGGGGCGCCGCTGCCGCGGCAAAGCCCGATAGCGTGACCCCCAACAGCCGCACGCCCTGGCGCAAGGGCATGAGCCCGGTCAGCAACAGGCCAAGCACCTCGATCATGGCAGGGGCGTCGCTGATCGGCCGGTTGACGGTTCGACTGCGGGTCAGCGTTTGAAAATCGGCGTATCGCAGTTTCAGCGTCACCGTGCGCCCCGCCAATTGGCGCTTGGCGCAATGCTGTGCAACGGTTTCGGCAAGCGGCTGCACTTCGGCCATGCAGGCGGCATAATCGGTCAGGTCGGTGCGAAAGGTTGTTTCGGACCCAATGGATTTGCGTTCCTGATGCGGGTTGACCGGGCGATGATCAATGCCGCGGGCGGCCCAATAATAATAGCGCCCGGCCTTGCCGAATTGATCGACCAGGAAGTCGAGGCTGCGTTGGCGCAACTCTGCGCCCGTCGTGATGCCCAGCCGATCCATCTTGGCGGCGGTGGCCGGTCCAACGCCGTGAAATTTGCGGACGGGCAAGGTTGCAACGAAATCCGGGCCTTGGGCCGGGGTGATGACGAACAGCCCATCGGGTTTGTCCATGTCGGACGCGATCTTGGCGAGAAACTTGTTATAAGAAACGCCGGCGGATGCGGTGAGCCCGGTTGTTGCCCGAATCTCTGCGCGGATCGCCTCTGCCACACGGGTGGCCGCGCTTTCGCCGCGCAGATTTTCGGTCACGTCCAGATAGGCTTCATCAAGGCTTAGGGGCTGCACAATCGGCGTCCAGGACAGAAAGATATCGCGGATCTGGCCAGAGACCTGGCGGTACACATCGAAACGCGGCGGGACAAAGATGAGGTCTGGGCACAGCCGCCGCGCGCGGGCCGAGGGCATGGCAGAGCGCACGCCAAAGCGCCGCGCCTCATAGCTGGCCGCCGCAACCACGCCGCGCGGCCCGCCGCCGCCCACCGCCACCGGCTTGCCGCGCAGATCCGGATTGTCGCGTTGTTCCACCGATGCAAAAAACGCATCCATGTCGATATGGATGACCTTGCGGGGGCGGGCATCGTGCATCGTCGGGCCGTTATAATTGTTCCGTTTATGTTCCGTAGCTTAGCCGGACTGGCCCGTCAAACCCGGCGGAGAAGTCCCGCGCGGTCCCGGTGATCTGGGCAGAGTCAGACTCTGCTTGCCGGACCGCGGGGAACGCACTATAGGGACTCCAACTTCTCGACATCGTCACACAATGTTGAGGTCGGAGCCGCAAGGCCCCGGCGCCGAAGATGCGTTGTGCATCGAAAGCTGAAACCGGAGACACTATGGCGGATATCGCCGCACTGACTGCATTAATTGAGCCAGAGGTGAATGCCTTGGGGCTGCGTCTGGTGCGCGTGAAGATGTTCGGTGGCACATCGGACCCGACATTGCAGGTCATGGCCGAGCGCCCGGATACCCGGCAGCTGGTGATTGAAGATTGTGCGGCCTTGTCGCGGCGCCTGTCCGATGTGCTGGATGCGGCAGACCCGATTGAAGAGGCGTATCGCCTTGAAGTCAGTTCGCCCGGAATTGATCGCCCGCTGACGCGCCTGTCGGACTATGCCGATTGGGCTGGCTTTGACGCCCGCTTGCGGATGCCCGAACCTGTGGCCGGCCGCAAACAGGTCGATGGGCGGCTGGAGGGTGTCGATGGGGAGACGGTCCTCATCACAACCCCGAAGACGCGTGAAACGCTTCGTATTGATTTTTCGGCGATTGGCAGCGGCAAATTGTTGCTGACCGATGCGCTGATCAAGGCCACCACCCCGCTCTCGACGGACGGAGCGGACGTTATTTCAGTGGAAAGGTAAGACCATGTCCAACGCTATCTCCGCCAACAAGGCAGAGCTTCTTGCCATTGCCGATGCTGTGGCCCGTGAAAAGCTGATCGATAAAGCGATCGTGCTTGAAGCGATGGAAGACGCCATTCAGCGCGCGGCGCGTGCCCGTTATGGTGCTGAAAATGACATCCGCGCGAAAATTGATCCGGCAACGGGCGATATGCGGCTGTGGCGCGTTGTGGAAGTGGTTGAAAATGTTGACGACTACTTCAAGCAGGTCAGCCTGAAGGACGGTCAGAAGCTGCAACCGGGCGCCGCCTTGGGCGACTTTATCGTTGATCCGTTGCCGCCGATTGAATTTGGCCGCATTGCTGCGCAGGCCGCCAAGCAGGTGATCTTCCAAAAGGTCCGCGATGCGGAGCGTGAGCGCCAATATGAAGAGTTTAAGGATCGCGCGGGTGAAATCATCACCGGTGTCGTCAAGCGCGTTGAATTTGGCCATGTCGTTGTCGATCTGGGCCGCGCCGAAGGCGTCATCCGCCGCGATCAGCAGATCCCGCGCGAAGTGCTGCGCATCAATGACCGCGTCCGTGCGCTGATCCTGAACGTCCGCCGCGAAAATCGCGGGCCGCAGATCTTCCTGTCGCGCGCGCACCCGGACTTTATGAAGAAGCTCTTTGCGCAAGAAGTGCCGGAAATTTACGACGGCGTCATCGAAATCAAGGCCTGCGCCCGCGATCCGGGCAGCCGCGCCAAGATTGGCGTCATCAGCCATGACGGATCGATTGATCCGGTCGGTGCCTGCGTTGGGATGAAGGGCAGCCGCGTGCAGGCTGTCGTTCAGGAATTGCAGGGCGAAAAGATCGACATCATCCCCTGGTCAACCGACATGGCCACCTTTGTCGTCAACGCGTTGCAGCCGGCAACGGTCAGCCGGGTGCTGATCGACGAGGAAGAAGAGCGCATCGAAGTCGTTGTGCCCGATGATCAGCTGAGCCTGGCCATTGGTCGCCGCGGGCAGAATGTGCGTCTGGCCTCTATCCTGACGGCATCGGCCATCGACATCATGACCGAAACGGATTCGAGCGAGAAGCGTCAGCGCGAGTTCATCGAAAAGTCTGAAATGTTCCAGCAGGAACTGGACGTGGATGAAACGCTGGCCCAGCTGCTGGTTGCCGAAGGCTTTGGCGCGATGGAAGAAGTCGCTTATGTCGAAGTGGATGAACTGGCGTCGATCGAAGGTCTTGATGAGGAGATCGCCGGAGAGCTGCAAAGCCGCGCGCAAGAGGCGCTGGAGCGGCGTGAAGCCGCGGCCCGTGATGAACGGCGCGCTTTGGGTGTCGAAGACGCCTTGGCTGAATTGCCGCATCTGACCGAAGCGATGCTGGTCACGCTGGGTAAGGCGGGGATCAAGACGCTCGACGATCTGGCCGATCTGGCGACCGACGAACTGGTGGAGCGCAAGCGCCGCGATGATCGTCGCAATCGGACAGGCGAAACCGCCAAGGGCGGCGTCCTGGCGGATTATGGCCTGAGCGACGAACAAGGCAATGAAATCATCATGGCGGCCCGTGCCCACTGGTTCGCCGACGAGGAGACCGCCGATGCGGGACCCTCAGCATGAGCCAGAACGTCGCTGCATAATGACAGGCGAACGGGGTCCGGCATCGGGCCTCATTCGCCTTGCCCTGGGGCCTGACAATCTTGTCCTGCCTGATGTCCGCGCGCGGGCACCGGGCCGTGGCGCGTGGATTGGCGTCACCCGCCCGGCACTGGAAGAGGCAATGGCCAAGGGGCGCCTGAAGGCCGCCCTGGCCCGTGCCTTTAAGACCGGTGCTGCACAGGCGCCGGAGGATCTTCCGGCCCGGATTGAGGCGGCGCTGGAACGACATGCGCTTGACCGGCTGGGGCTGGAGGCGCGGTCGGGGGCGTTGCTGACCGGATCAGACCGGATTGAAGAGGCTGCCCGCGCAGGCAAGGTCTGGCTGCTCTTGCATGCCGAAGATGCCGGGATCGACGGTAATCGGCGTCTGGATCAAGCCTGGCGCGTTGGCCGCGATGCAGAAGGCAGCGGCCTTGCAGGGTTGGTAATTTCCGCCGGACGCGCTATGTTGAGCCAAGCCTTGGGCCGCGAAAACGTCGTGCATATTGCTGTGGCCGACCGGCATGCCGCCGGACGTGTCCGGCAAGCCATAGACCGCTGGCACCATTTTAAAGGATGCCACACAACCGATACCCTTGCGCAAATCGCGCCCTGGGTCCACGGGGGCGTGGCGCAAAGTAAGACTGAAGGACCTGGATTAAGCGAATGAGCGATTCAAACGACAAACCGAAGCTGGGCATGCGCGCACCGCTTGGCATCAAGCGGACGGTGGAAACCGGCCAGGTCAAACAGAGCTTCAGCCATGGGCGCTCGAACACCGTTGTGGTCGAGGTTAAGCGCCGTCGCGTGATCGGCAAGCCGGGGGAAGCAGATGCCCCGCAACAGGCCGAACCCGCCCCCGCACCCGTCGCCGCGCCGGCACAGCCCGCGCCTGAGGTGGCCAAGGCGCCGCCGCCACCCCCGCCGCCGCGTGCGCCCGAACCGCAGCTGTCGCGTCAGGAATTGCAGGCCAAGCTGCTGCGCGAGGCCGAAGAGGCCCGCCTGATGGCGCTTGAAGAAGCGCGCCGTCGCGAGGAACAGGCCCGCCGGGCAAATAGCGATGAAGAACGGCGTCGCGCCGAAGAAAATCGTCGTGCCGAAGAAGAGGCGGCAGAAGCCGCCCGTCTTCAGGCTGAGGAAGAGGCACGTCAGGCCGCGATTGAGGCCGAGCGTCCCAAGGACGAGCCCGTGATTGTGCCGCCCGTTGTCGTTGATGAGGACGAAGGCCGTGGGCCGCGCCGTCCCGGCAGCGCGCCAGCACCGCGCCGGGAGCCCGATCGGGCCGGGCGTGGCCGCGGCGGTGATGATCGTCGCCAGCATGGCAAGTTGACGGTGACGCGCGCGCTGGGTGATGAAGATGGCGTGCGTGCCCGTTCGCTCGCGGCGCTGCGCCGTGCCCGTGAAAAGGATAAGCGGGCGCATCAGTCCGGTGGTCCGTCGGTCAAGCAGGTCCGCGATGTGCAGGTGCCGGAATCCATTACCGTGCAGGAACTGGCCATTCGTATGGCGGAGCGCGGGGCAGATCTGGTCAAGGCGCTGTTCAAGATGGGCATGCCCGTCACGCTGACGCAGACCATTGATCAGGATACGGCAGAGCTGCTGGTCACCGAATTCGGCCATAACATCGTGCGTGTCTCGGACGCTGATGTCGATATTGCGCATGAGGAAGATATCGATGCGCCGGAAACGCTGAAAGCGCGTCCGCCGGTTGTCGCGATTATGGGCCATGTCGATCACGGCAAGACCTCGCTGCTGGATGCGTTGCGCGGGACCGATGTTGTCGGTGGCGAAGCAGGTGGCATCACCCAGCATATCGGCGCCTATCAGCTGACCATGAAGGATAAGTCGAAGATCACCTTCCTCGACACGCCGGGCCACGAAGCCTTTACGGAAATGCGTGCGCGTGGTGCGAATGTCACGGATATCGTGGTGATCGTTGTCGCCGCCGATGATGGCCCCAAGCCGCAGACGGTGGAAGCGATCAACCATGTGAAGGCCGCTGGCGTGCCGATGATTGTGGCGATCACCAAGTGCGACAAGCATGAGGCGCAGCCGCAAAAGGTGCGCGAACAGCTGCTGCAATATGACGTGATTGTCGAAGCGCTGTCAGGCGATGTGCAGGACGTTGAAGTGTCTGCCAAGACCAAGCAGGGGTTGGATGAACTGATCGAAAAGATCCAGTTGCAGGCCGAAATTTCGGAATTGCGGGCCAATCCTGACCGTCCGGCCGAAGGCAAGGTGATTGAAGCCAAGCTTGATAAGGGCAAAGGCCCCGTCGCCACCATTCTTGTCCAGCGCGGTACATTGCGTGCCGGTGACATTTTTGTTGTCGGTGCAGAAAGCGGCCGCGTGCGGGCCATGGTCAATGACAAGGGCATGCAGTTGAAAGAGGCTGGCCCCTCGACCCCGGTCGAAGTGCTCGGTCTGGGGGGCGTGCCATCGGCCGGCGATACGTTGACCGTCGTCGAAAGCGAAGCGCGGGCCCGCGAAGTTGCGGCCTATCGTTCTGAAGTCGCAACCCGCAAGCGGACTGGCTCTGGCCCGGCATCGCTGGAATCGATGTTCTCGGCGCTGAAGGAAAAGCAGGCCAAGGAATATCCGCTGGTCGTCAAGGGCGATGTGCAAGGCTCTGTTGAAGCCATTGTGTCGTCGCTGG
>JBJOJQ010000214.1:0-3326 GCA_046046525.1 Pseudomonadota bacterium | reverse complement strand
GCCCGATCTGCGCCGTCGAGATATTCCAGCGCCACATTGATGATGCCGCCCGCGTTGATGACATAATCGGGCGCGTACAAAATGCCGCGCGCCTGCACGGCGGCACCATGATCCGGCCGGGCCAACTGATTATTCGCCCCCCCTGCGATGACCGGCGCATTGAGCCGGGGGATGCTGTTGTCATCGAGGATCGCACCAAGCGCACAGGGGCTGAGCACATCGGCGGGCACGGACAAGATATCATCCGCGGACACGGTGGTTGCGCCCAAGTCCGCCGCCAGGGCCTGGGCGCGCCCGGCATCACGATCGGCCAGGGTCAGCCGCGCCCCAGCCGCGGCCAGATGCCGTGCCAGCCCGCCACCAACGCTGCCAACGCCTTGAATGGCAACATGAACACCCGCCAGATCATCCTTGCCCAGCGCCCGCCGGACCGCCGCCTTGACACCCAGAAACACGCCAAGCGCCGTGGATGGGCCGGGATCACCCCCGGCGCCGCCCTGTTTGGGCGGTAAGCCCGAAACAAATCGCGTGCCCTTTGAGATGTCGATAATGTCCTGCGCACTGATCCCGACATCCTGCGCGGTCACATAACGCCCGCCCAAACTGTCGACCGCACGGGCAAAGGCCGCGATTAATTCCGGCGTTTTGGTGCGCGCGGCATCGGCCAGGATAACGGCCTTGCCGCCGCCCATCGCCAGACCGGCCATCGCATTTTTATAGCTCATGCCCCGCGACAGGCGCAGCGCATCGATCATCGCGGCATCGGGATCGGCATAATGCCAAAAGCGCGTGCCACCGCCGGACGGCCCAAGGTGCGTCGAATGAACGGCGATAATCGCGGTGAGGCCCGCCGCTGCATCACGAAAGATATGGACCGATTCATGCGCATCGAAATCGGGCAACATCCAGGGGGCAGACATGGCAGGCTCCTGCAAGAAAGAAAATTACGCGAATGCGCAATAGTCGCAAAGGCGCTGATTCGCCACTGCGCTGTTTTTCCATGAATTCAGGAGCAAATGGGGCGATCGACGGGATCCGAACCCGCGACCTCCGGTACCACAAACCGGCGCTCTAACCGACTGAGCTACGATCGCCACACCAATGCGAGAGCGGCCCTCTAAGCGAGTCCTCGGTTCAACGCAAGTGCGTTGCATTGCAGCAGCGAAGGCGGCATGACTGGGCCATGCAAAAACTGCTGATTGCCCTGATCCCGCTGATGCTGTGCGGCTGTATTGCCAGCGTGGCCAAGACCGTTGTGACAGCCCCGGTGAAGGTCGCCAGCAAGACCGTTGATCTGGCAACCACAAGCCAGGAAGAGGCCGATCGCAATCGCGGCCGCAAAGCCCGCAAGGCCGAAGAAAAGGCCCATAAATAAACAGATCGGACCCAGCACATATGGCTCTTACCGCACGCATATCAACCCAGGGTGGCCCGGACGTCATCGACTGGATCGACACGGATCTGCCGCCGCCCGGCCCCGGCGAGGTGCGCGTGCGCCATACCGCCATCGGCCTCAACTTTATCGACACCTATCATCGCGGTGGCGTGTACCCGATTCCCCTGCCCTCTGGCCTGGGCGTGGAAGCCGCCGGGGTCGTGGCAGCGATTGGCGCGGGTGTGACAGATTTTGCGCCGGGTGATCGCGTCTGCACCTTTGGGCCAAAGCTGGGCGCCTATGCGACCGAGCGGATTATGCCGGCGAGCGCGCTGTTCCACACACCAGATGATATCAGCGATGAGGTGGCCGCAGCGGCGCTGCTGAAGGGCTGTACCGCCGAATGTCTTGTGGAACGCTGCGCCAAGGTACAGCCCGGCTGGACGGTCCTTGTCCATGCAGCAGCCGGCGGCGTCGGACTGTTGCTGGTCCAATGGCTTAAAAGCGTGGGGGCAACCGTCATCGGGACGGTCAGCACCGAGGCCAAGGCCGTGCTGGCACGCGCCGCAGGGGCCGACCATATTATTGATTACACGCATGAAGATGTGGCTGCGCGGTGCCGTGCGCTCACCGATGGGCGCGGCGTGCCCGTTGTCTTTGATGGCGTGGGCAAGGACACATGGGCCGCCTCTCTCGCCGCGACTGCGCCGCGTGGCCTTGTGATCAGCTATGGCAATGCAAGCGGCCCGGTGACGGGCGTGGATCTGCGTCAGCTGGCAGACGCCGGGTCTGTCTTTGTCACGCGGCCAACGCTGTTCCATTATTATGCGGACCCGGCAGAACGCATGGCAGGCGCTGCGCGCGTGTTTGACATGATCCGGTCCGGCCAAATCCGCGTCGATATTCGGCAGCGTTATCCGCTGCGGGATGCCGCGCAGGCGCACCGCGATATCGAGGCCCGCCAGACAACAGGCTCCACAGTCCTGCTGCCCTGAGTGAAAAGCCGGCATTGCGGCGCTTTCCCTGACCGCAGGGCTGGGCTAGGCGTGGCGGATGCCGTCTTTTCCAAAACGTCCCCCGGCCAATCCCGGCCGCATTGAATTCGTGCTGCTAATCTCGGCGATCATGATGATCGTCGCCTTTGCGATCGATTCCATGCTGCCTGCCTTGCCGGCGATTGGCCATGCGCTGGGGGTTAGCGATGAAACGCAGCGCCCGCTGGTCATTTCGGCCTTTCTGCTGGGCTTTGCGGTTGGCCAGTTGTTTGTGGGCACCTTGTCCGACCGCTATGGACGGCGCGGCTTGATGCTCTGGTCGCTCTTTGGCTTTGCACTGGCGAGTTTGGCGGCCTCGATTGCCCCAAGTTTTGATCATTTGTTGCTGGCGCGCGCGGCCCAAGGCGTTTTTGCAGCGGGCGCCCGCGTGATCGTGACCTCAACAGTGCGCGACCGCTTTGAAGGGCGCAGCATGGCGCAGGTGATGAGCCTGGCCAGCATGATCTTCATGGCCGCGCCAATCCTAGCCCCGGCCATGGGGTACACGATCCTCACGGTCGGGCCGTGGCGCTGGATTTTTGGCGCGTTAGCGCTGATCGGTCTGGCGACATGGGCCTGGGTACTGGCGCGTCTGCCCGAAACGCTGGCGCAGGACCGCCGCACACCCATCGCCCCGGACGCGATTATGTCCGCCGCGCGCACCGTGCTGACCGACCGCATGTCGGTGGGCTACAGCATTGCCAGCGCCATGCTGTCCTGTGCGCTGTTCGGCTTTTTAATGTCGGTGCAGCAAATCTTTGAATTCACGTTCAAACGCCCGGATCTGCTGCCCGCTGGCTTTGCCATCATGGCCAGCGGCATGGCGGTGGCCTCGCTCACCAATGCCGCGATTGTAAAGCGCTTTGGCATGCGCCGCATCGGCCATGGCGCGTTGATGATGTTCACGCTGGTTGCGG
>JBJOJQ010000182.1:0-2902 GCA_046046525.1 Pseudomonadota bacterium | reverse complement strand
CCTGAAGCCGGTGGGCGGCATCCCGGGCGATGCCTCTTCGGCGCAGATCGACGTGATGGCGGACCTGGCAGAGCGATACAGTTTTGATGAGCTGCGCGTAACGCACGCCCAGAACATCGTGCTGCCGCATGTCGCCAAGCGTGATCTGTATGCCGTCTGGCAGGCGCTGACCGACGCAGATCTGGCGGCGGCCAATCTGGACCTGATCAGTGATATCATCGCCTGCCCCGGCCTTGATTATTGCAGCCTTGCCAATGCCCGGTCGATCCCGGTTGCGCAGAAAATTGCTCAGCGTTTTGCCGATGTGGAGCGGCAACGCACCTTGGGTGAGCTGAAGCTGAAGATTTCAGGCTGCATCAATGCCTGTGGCCATCACCATGCCGGCCATATCGGCATTCTGGGCGTCGACCGGAAGGGCACGGAAAATTACCAGCTCTTGCTGGGTGGTTCTGGCGCAGAAGATACAAGCCTTGGCAAAATCACCGGCCCGGGCTTTGACGAAGACGGCATTGTCGACGCCGTTGAACGCGTAACCGACAAATATCTGGAACTGCGCGAAGGCGGGGAACGTTTCCTCGACACCTATCGTCGCGTCGGCTTTGATCCGTTCAAGGAGGCAATTTATGGCTGAACTGCGTTTCCGCGATGATGAGGCGCTGGAACAGCCCGCCGTCACGCTTGACAGTTTCCTGACCCAGTCCAACGCAACCGCTGTCCGGCTGGAACCGGATGAGGATGCGCGCCAGCTGATCCCGCATCTTGATCGGCTGACGCTGGTTGAGATTGCCTTCCCGAAATTCCGCGATGGCCGGGGCTATTCCTCGGCCCGGATCCTGCGCGAAGCGGGCTATACGGGTGAATTGCGCGCGCAAGGCGATGTGCTGGTGGATCAGATCGCCTATATGCGCCGCTGCGGCTTTGACAGCTTTGCGCCGGACGCCCCGCTGGACGACGCGGTCGTTGCTGCGAGCCTTGCGCGCTATGACCATGCCTATCAGGCAGCCGCCGATGCTGCTGTGCCGGTCTGGAAGCTGCGGCATGGCTGACACCCGGGTTCGCGCTGTCGATCGCATCGACACGACGCCGCGCTACACAGAGGCGGATGCCATCCGCCTCAACAACATGTTTCGCGGGCGCGACACCCTGGAAATGCTGGAAACCGTTCTGAAAGAACAGATGCTGGGGGATGTTGCGCTTGTGTCATCCTTTGGCGCAGAGGCCGTGGTGCTGCTGCACTTGGTCGCCCGGTTCGATCCGACAACCCCAGTGCTGTTTCTGGATACGGGCAAGCATTTCCCCGAAACGCTGGCCTATCGCGATGCGATCACAGCGCAACTGGGGCTGACCGATGTGCGCAGCCTGACGCCCGATGCCGCAGACATCGCCGCCCGCGACGAAACCGGGTTGCGCTGGTCCTATGATCCCGATGGCTGCTGCGACATCCGCAAGGTGAAGCCGTTGGCCAAGGCGCTGGCTGGCTTTGATGCCCAGATTTCGGGCCGCAAGGCCTTTCAGTCATCGACTCGCGCCGCGCTGCCGCGCTTTGAGATTGAAGATGGGCGGCTGAAATTCAATCCGCTGGCAGATTGGGACAAGGCCCGGATTGAGGACTATTTTGCAGCCCATGATCTGCCCCGCCACCCGCTGGAGGCGCAGGGCTATCTGTCGATTGGCTGTGCGCCCTGCACCAGCGTCGTCAAGCCGGGGGAAGACCCGCGCGCCGGGCGCTGGCGCGGCTGGGACAAGACCGAATGTGGCATTCACACGCCGGTTGCGCCCAGCGATGACAATGGGGCCAATGATCCCGTTTTTTAATCAGCCGAACATCTGTTTCCAGGCGAGTTGCCCGGCAACATAAAGGATCAGCACCCCGGTTGCGCGCTTCACCACGACGGGGGGCAGCACCCGGATGCCAATCACGCTGCCAATTTGGCCGCCAATCACCACCGCGAGGGCAAGCGGCCAATAGACCGCCAGATCGGGCAAGGTCCCGCTGCGGCCAAGCTTCACCAATTGCCCGCCCAGACCGGCGAGCGAGTTGATCAGGATGAAAAGGCTTGCCGTTGCGGCAATCTGTCGCGCGCTGGCCCAGCGCGTGATGTGCAGATAGGGCGCCAGAAAAATCCCGCCGCCAATGCCAACCAAACCCGCAAGATAACCAATCCCAGCGCCTGTCACCATGGCGGACGCCCCCGTCATCCGGCCGGCCGTCGCCTCGGGCGCAGCTGGCAGCGGCGATGGCATGGGGGCGGGATCGCCCTCTTTTTGCAGGAGCAGCGCGAGACCCGCGACCACCAGGCTGGCCGCCAGCAGGGTCAGAAACATGGCCTCTTTGATCGGGGTCAGCCCGCCCAAGGCTGCGAAGGGCGCCGACACAAGGACCAGCGGCAACGCCCGCCGCCATGGCATCAGTCCGGCCTGATGAAAGCGCCAGCAGCCCCCAGCCACAACCAGAATATTGCAGGTCAGCGCAACCGCAGGCAGCAGACGATAATCAAGCCCGGCCAGCGCCAGCAGCGCATTATAGGTTGATCCCCCGCCAAAGCCGACACTGGCATAGAGCGCCGCCGTCAGGAAAAAAGCAGGGGTCAGCCAAATGGCCATGCCCAAAGCCGCTTAGAAAGCGCCGTGGCAGTGCTTGTATTTCTGGCCCGATCCACAAGGGCATGGCGCGTTGCGGCTGACCTTGCCCTCCCATTCGGCAGGGTCGCTGCCAAAGGCTTCGGCATCGGTCTGCTGAATGACAGGCAGGGGCGGAATCCGCGTTGATACAAGCCCCATGGCTGCGGCATCAAGATCGCGGCTGTCATCTTCACCGGTCAACGGGTCGATATGCGTTGTCACAAAATCGGGCATCGGCGGCAGATCAGTCGGCAACTGGATCTGGAACTCGGCATGCGAC
>JBJOJQ010000179.1:0-11782 GCA_046046525.1 Pseudomonadota bacterium | reverse complement strand
TACGCATTTATATGCTTTGAAGAATAAATAGCTCATAAATGCGTCATAAATATCCATATTCTAAACGCAAAAAACTGCATCTTTTGATTTAGGTCAATGTTCTGCCGCGGCCCTCTTGCCAGTCTTTGGCTGCAACTTGGGAGGATGGCATGACCATTTCTGCGCTGGCTTATGTGGTGGTTCGTTCGCCTCAGATCGGGGCATGGCGCGCCTTTGCGGAACAGGTCGTCGGCATGTCGGCGCATGATCTTCCCGGCGGTTTGGCGCTGCGCCTGGATGAGCGGGCGGGCCGGGTTTTTGTCGAGTCCTCTGAGGAGGATCGCTATTTCGCCAGTGGCTGGGAAGTGCGCAGCGCGCAGGATTTTCAGGCGGCATTGGCGCGTCTACAGGCATTGGGCATCCGCTATCATCAGGGGTCGGCGGCCGACTGCGCCTTTCGCCATGTCTTTGATATGGTCTGGTTCCTTGATCCATCGGGCAATCGGCATGAACTGGCCCTTGGCTTTATCAGCGCCTTTGACCGCTTTTCGTCACCAGTTGGCGTGCCGGGCTTTGTCACAGGGGATCTGGGCATGGGCCATATGGTTCTGCCGGCGCCTCAGATCGAGGACACACGCCAGTTTCTGGAAGCCGCGCTGGGCTTTGGCCTGTCTGATGTGCTGATCCACCGTCCCTTTGGCAAAGGCGGGCCGGAACAGCGGATTTACTTCATGCACTGCGCCAATGGCCGGCATCACAGCCTCGCCCTGTTCGAAGGTCCGGTCCCATCGGGCTGCGTCCACCTGATGGTTGAGGTGGAAACAATGGATGAGGTTGGCCGCGCTTATGATCGGATGTTGGTGGCCGGCGTGCCGTTGATGGCAACGCTGGGGCGGCACACCAATGATCATATGACCAGCTTCTACATGGCAACGCCCAGCGGCTTTGCCCTGGAATATGGCTATGGCGGCCGGACGATCGACTGGGATCGGCACACCGTTTTTGAAAGCACCTCTGTCAGCCTTTGGGGCCATGATTTCAGCGTCGGCTTTGGCGCGGCAGAGCCTGATCATCTGGCCGCTGCGGCCTGAACTGGGAGAGCAAGACATGCACGCAACTCAAGTCACACCGGACGTGACCCCGGCCGAATTGGTCAAACGGGCAGAGCAGATGGTCCCCACGCTGCGGGCACGGGCGGCGCAGTGCGAGGCGGATTGCAAGGTGGCGGATGACACCATTCGTGACTTTCAAGAGGCGGGCTTTTTCAAGATCCTGCAACCCAAACGCTGGGGCGGTTATGAAATGGATCCCGGGGCCTTTTACGATGTCCAGATGAAGGTCGCTGAAGGCTGCATGTCTTCGGCCTGGGTGCTGGGCGTTGTCGCCGTCCATAATTGGCAGCTCGCGCTGTTTGATGCGCAGGCGCAGGCCGATGTCTGGGCGCAGGATGCAACAACGCTGATTTCGTCATCATATATGCCGCGGGCAGAGGTCACCCCGGTCGAGGGTGGCTATCGGATCAGCGGCCGCTGGGGCTTTTCCAGCGGGGTTGATCATTGCCAATGGGCGTTTTTGGGCGGCCTTGTGCCCGATCCTGAAGGTGGCGCCCCGGATTACCGGACCTTCCTTGTCCCCCGCAGCGATTTTGAAATTGATTATGTCTGGGACACCATGGGTCTGCGTGGCACGGGCAGCCAGGATGTGGTCGTCAAGGATGCCTTTGTCCCGGCATATCGCACGCATCGGTCAAAGGATGGCTTTGCCGCGACCAGCCCGGGGCTGAAGGCCAATGATGCCCCCTTGTTCAAGCTGCCCTTCGGCCAGATCTTTGTCAGGGCCGTCTCATCCTCATCGATCGGGGCCTTGCAGGGCGCTTTGGATGCGTTTCGCGGCTATGCGTCAAAACGCGTCAGCAGCAATGATTTTTCGCGCACCTCGGATGATCCCGATGCGCAGCTGGTCATTGCCGAAACCGCCTCTGCCATTGATGAGATGAAAACCATTCTCAGCCGCAATTTTGCAACGCTGATGGGGCAGGCCAAGCGGGGCGAAGCCTTTGATCTGGAACAGCGGCTGCTGTTTCGGTTTCAGTCCGCCCAGATTTTGGATCGCTGTGCAGACCTGATTTCCCGGCTCTTCTATTCGTGCGGGGCGCAGGGCACGTATCGGTCCAGCCCGTTGGTGCGGACTTTTGTCGAGATCCACACGGGGCGCACGCACATTGCGAACAACCCGTTCAAAGTCGCCCGAAATTTTGGCGGCTTCATGCTGGGCAACCCCAATACCGATACATTCATTTGATCCGGTTCGGGACAAGAGGGAGAGGGACATGGCAACATCCAAAGACTATGGGCTGGGCGAATTTGATTTTCCGCGCGGCTGGTTCATGATCGCAGACGCAGCAGAGATATCATCGACGCCGCAGCCGATCCGCTATTTCGGGCAGGATCTGATCATGTATCGCGGCAAAAGCGGCCGTCCGGTCGTGCTGGAGGCATATTGCCCGCATATGCGCGTCCATATTGCGCGCAATACAACATCGTACATCGTGAAGGATGGGGAGCAGATTGAAGGCGATTCCATTCGCTGCCCCGGCCATGGCTGGCGCTTCACACCCGAAGGCCAGTGCGATGATATTCCCTATTCAACGCATGGCGTGCCAAAGGCCGCCTGCA
This sequence comes from Pseudomonadota bacterium, assembly GCA_046046525.1. GTDB lineage: Bacteria > Pseudomonadota > Alphaproteobacteria > Sphingomonadales > Sphingomonadaceae > Aquisediminimonas. The sequence continues at coordinate 9,128 of JBJOJQ010000179.1, read as the reverse complement.
TCAAAAGCTTTCCCGTTCAGGAAAAGGCGGGCTGCATCTGGATGTGGCATGATCCCGAAGGCGGTAAGCCTGATTATGATCTGCCGGCCTTTGCCGAATGGGATATGACCGGCTGGGTGCGCTGGCGCATTGATCCCTTGGGGACATTGCCCATTCACCCGCAGGAAATCGTCGATAACATGGCCGATTATGCGCATTTCGTGCCGGTGCATGGCAGCCGCGATGTCGTCTATTTTGAAAATGAATTCCGCGATCATGTCATCATGCAGCGCTTTGGCGCCGGGCATCGGACGTTGATTGATGGCAGTGCGGTTCTGGAAACGGACACGTGGTACACCGGGCCGGGCATTCTTTTGTCGCAGATGGACGGGCAATTCCCTTCGGTCATCATGATCTGCCACACGCCGGTCGAAGATGGTGAGGTGCGCGTCTGGTATGCGCTGATGGTCAAGGTCTCCGCCACCACCCCGACGGATGCCGAAGTGTCGATGGCGCGGTCTTATCAGGATACGGCGCTTGAGGCCTTTGCCCAGGATTTTGAACTCTGGAAGTTCAAACAGCCGGCCTTGTCGATCATGCAGGTGCCGGATGACGGGCCCTTTCACAAGGAACGCATCTGGTATCGTCAATTCTACAATCCGCGCGTCCGCGCACGCGATTTTCATAATCGGGTCAATGGCGTGCACGTGACCTTTGATCGGCGCGCCGGCGCCAAGGCTGCCTGACAGGAGACGCATCATGGCAACGCTTCTTGATACATCCGCAACCGATGCCCGCACGCCGCCCGTTGCTGTCTGGCAATTGCTGGAAAAATTGCGCGGCGAGGCGCTTGTGGAATGGCGCGTGGCACCGGTTGACGGGCGCGCCAGCATTGCGGACCGCAACCTCAACACCGGCTTTCCCTTTGGCTGGTATGCCGTTGAATTGTCAGGCTTTGTCGCACCGGGAGAGGCCAAGGCCATCCGCTATTTCGCCAGGGATCTGGCGATATGGCGTGGTGAAGACGGTCAGGTTCGGGTGCTGGATGCCTATTGCAAGCATTTGGGTGCGCATATGGGCGTTGGCGGCAAGGTGCACGGCAATTTGCTTGAATGCCCCTTCCATGCCTGGCGCTATGATGGCGCAGAAGGCATCGTCAAAGACATTCCTTATGCCAAGGCCATCCCGCCACAGGTCAAGCGCAAATGCACGCGCACCTGGCATGTCACAGAGGCCAATGGCTGGATCTGGCTGTGGTATCATCCGCAAGATGCAGCGCCGATGTGGGATGTTGTCCATCATCCCGAGGCGTCAGATCCCGACTGGACCAGTTATGAAGTGCATGAATGGACCGTCTATGGCTCTATTCAGAACATGGCCGAAAATGGGGTGGACGTTGCCCATTTCAAATATATCCATGGCACGGCCGATGTGCCGGCGGCTGAATTGCGCTGGGGTGATTGGGGCCGGGGCGCGGATGTGCGCGCAAAAATGGGCACGCCCACGGGCATGGTCGATGGCGTGATCAGCTATGACACCATGGGCCCGGGCCAAAGCTGGACGCGCTTTACCGGTATTTCGGAAACGCTGCTGGTCGCCAGTCTGGCCCCGGTTGAAGAAGATGTCTTGCGTGTGCGCTATTGCTTTACCCAGCCCAAGGCGCAGGCAGAGGGGCCGGGCGCAGGGCTCGCTAAGGCGCTGATCCGGGATATCTGCAAACAGCTGGATCAGGATAAAGTGATCTGGGATCGCATGAAGTTTGAACCCAACCCGATCATCTGCGATGGCGATGGCCCCATTCCGCAGTTTCGCAGCTGGTATAGCCGCTATTACGCCTGATTTTGGCGCGATGTTTTGGCACAGACCGGCGCGGCTTGGGGATCAGCCGCGCCGACCCTGGGGTCAGAGAATGAAATGGTCGCCCGCCGCACGGACGGTGATGTCCCCAATGGAGACCCCCCAAGGCTGGTCGATCGCATGGACAATCGCATCTGCGATATGCTCCGGGGCCAGGCTGGCATAATCGATATTGTCGGGATTGAGCCGATCGGCCGGGAAGGTGCCTGCCTGCATCTGGCTGACCATGTCCAGAAACTCCGGCGTGTTCTGGCCCAGAATGCCAACGCTTGCCGCCTGATTGATGACGGTGCTGCCCAGCCCCGTTGCCGGCACGCCGGTTGGCTTGACAATGGTGACCTTTATCTTGCCCCTGCTTTCAACCCGCAGACTTTCTGACAGAAAATTGACGGCGGCTTTGGACGCGCCATAGACGGCGGCCCCGGTTACCGGGAAATTGCCGTAAATCGATGACACGTTGATGATATGGCCACGCCCGGCGGCCATCATCGCATCATGCGCGGCAACCATGCCATTCAGCACGCCCTTGATATTGATATCGATACAGCGGTCCCAGGCGGCATAGGCGGCGTCATGGTCCGCGATAAAGGCGAGCGGCATGATCCCGGCATTGTTGAGCATCACGTCCACGGCGCCAAATTGCGCCAAAGCTGCAGCAACCAGCGCCTTCACCTGACTCAGATCGCGGACATCGGTGGCACAGGCCTGTGCCTGCCCGCCTTGGGCGCGGATATCGGCGGCAACGGCTTCGGCTGCGGCCTGATCAATATCGCCCAGCGTCACCCGCGCGCCGCGCGCCGCGACCTTGTGCGCGACAAGCCGGCCAAAGCCGCCGCCAGCGCCTGTAATTACGATTGATTTGTCGGCGACATGATCGGTCATATTATCCTCTTCCTGTAAGATTTCGGTCGATAAAGGGGCGCGATGGGGCTGGTTTACGCGGTCAGCACGGCGATCCAGGGGGGCGTCAGCACGGCGTCACAGGCTGCGCGCGCTGCCGGGGAGAGCTGGGCATAGCGGTGGCGCAGTTCGCTGAGGCATTTGACCTGATATTTGAATGTTCCTTGACGATAAGGCAGCCCCATGGCCGTCATGCTGAAGCTGTCATCCCCTGCGGCCAGTGCAGCGGCATTGGCGGTGAGAAAGGGGGCATAGACTTCCCCGGCGATGCGGACCAGCTCTGCCACCACTGGCGTAAATCCGGGCGCCCACGCGCCGTCTACGCCGCTCATATCATCGATATGGGCCAACCAGCGATATGTATAAGGATAATCGGCGCGCATCATCGCTTGCGGCGTCGGATCTGTGCCAAGCTGCGACAATTGGCCAAAGATTGAAAATTCAGCCAGGCTTGGCCGTGTGCCGAACAGGCAATGCTGATCAACGACATGCGCCTCTAGTGCGGCCAGAACGGCACGGGTGCTGGCTTCAATCAGCGGGAAATTTTCTTGCGTGCAGCCGACCAGCGCCATGCGCGAAACCTGCCGATCGCGGAATTGCGCGGCAAAGGCCTGGCTTGTCGCCAGCCCGCCGCCCTTCAGATTGTCAAAGGCGAGCCAGCGGCTCATCTGGATCTGGTCCACATCCTCCAGCCAGCGATATCCAAACATCGCCTTGGTCAGCCATTCGTCGGCAAAATCTTCAAGCAGATGGGCGATAAAGGCCTGCGCCGCCTCTTCTGGAATGACGCTGCGGGCGCTGTGGCGGGCCTCCAGATCATAAATGACGGGCGTGCTGTCATTGTCATAATGGCCATCGGGGTGACGCAGCACGGGGATGACCGGCGCCCGAACTTCGCCCAACGCCGCGCGGGCCGGGGCGCCATCAACCCAGATGTGCGGCAATCGCCGATAACGCAGCAGCGCCCGCATTTTCATGGAATAGGGGGAGCCGAGCGCGCCAAACAGCGTGTACATCCCGGATGCGGCGGTCTCTGCCTGGGTCATCGGATCAGTCCTGTACAATCTGGACGGGCATGGCGGTAAAGCCATGGAGGAAGGGGCTGGGGAGCCGCGTGGGCGCAGCTTGCGGCACAATGCGGATGTTGCGCCGGACAATCTCTTCAATCAGCGTCCCGACCTGAATTTCGGCCAGTCGGGCACCGACACAGCGGTGAATGCCATGGCCAAAGGCAATATGGCGGCGGGCATTTTCGCGGGTCACATCAAAACGATCCGCATCCGCAAATACGCGTTCATCCCGATTGGCAGAAATATACCACATCACCACCTTTTCGCCTTTGGCGATGTGCTGTCCGCCCAATTCGGTATCGACCACCGCTGTGCGGCGCATATGCGTGACCGGGGATTGCCAGCGGATGATCTCTTGCGCTGCATTGGCGGCAAGGCTGGGCTTGGCGCGCAATTTCGTCAGTTCATCGGGGTGACTGTGCAGGGCGGCGACCAGCGCGCTCATGGAATTGCGCGTTGTGTCATTGCCGCCGACGATCAACAGCGCGATGTTCGACAGCCGCTCAATCGGCGTCATCTTCCCCATGGCTTCGGAATGGACCATGCGGCTCAACAGATCATCGCTGGGCGGTAGGTTCCGGCGCTGCTCCATAAAGCCGTCAAAACGTTCAAGCATTTCCATCATTTGCGCCATAAAGGCGGCACGATACTCATCAGTACGGGTGTCGGGGCTGATATTGCTCGCCCAATCTGACCAGCGTTTGATGTCGTGGCGTTGGTCCCACGGCATGTCGAACAAAATGCACAGCATGCCGATGGTCAGGGGGATGGAAACCTGTTCAACCCAGTCGAATGTCTCCCCAATGGGCAGCTCATCGAGCAGCGCCTTGGTGCGCCGTTCAACCTGCGTTTCCAGCTTGCCCAGCTGGCTTGGCCCAAAGGCCGGTGTGATCACCCGGCGTTGCGCTGTGTGCAAGGGCGGGTCTTGCGCAATGAAGTTTTGCAGGTTCGATTCCGGGGCCGGGTCCGCAATGGTGATATTGCCGTTGATCCAGCTGGAGGAAAAAATGTCCGGGTTCAGCTCAACGTCCGTGACAAGGCCATGCGTCACGACGGACCAATAGCCGCCATAGGGGCTGTCCGCCCGCCAGCTGACCGGCATTTCGGCGCGCAGCTGCGCAAAGGGGGCCTGCCAACGGTCCTCCGTATAGAGGGCAATATCGCTGACATCGACCGGGGTTAGCGCGCGTTGTGCCATGGTGGTTCGTCTCTCCCTTGCCCATTTGCCGGGCCTGGCAAAACTATGTTGAACCGCTCTGCCAATGTCCAGTGGCCTTGCACTGGCGCGGGACACACGGCATCCTCTTGGTTCTGCATAGGGATGTGCCCTTGGGCACATGAGCGACCTGAGGGAGAGGGGTAATGGACACAAGTTTGAACGTCACGGCATGGTCGGCCGTGCTGCTGGGCCTATCTGCTGTGTTCGCGGGCATTGGCGCGCTGCGCAAGCCGGGCATCTGGCGCACGATGATTGACGAGGTGGAACGTTCGCCCGCGCTGCAATTTGTCTGCGGCATGCTTGAGCTTTTGGTCGGGACGGTCATCTATCTCGCCAATCCCTGGATCCCGAGCGATATTTTGTCGTGCATCATCAAGACTCTGGGCGGCGCAATGATGATCGAAGCCCTGATGATCCTTGGCTTTTGCGACATTTACACGCAGTTCTGGCTGCGCACGTTGAGCCATATGCATCGCGGCTGGGCGATGTCGACTGTGGCTTTGGGGCTTGTCCTGTCGGTTGCCGGCGCGGTGCATTTTGGGTGATTGCGCCGCCAGTTAACCGGTGGCTGGCCGTCCGCGCGGCGAAGCCTAGCCAAAGCCGGGACAGCGGGTTAATCGCCCGGATATGACATCGCATTTTCCCTGCTGGCAGTTCTGGGTCGATCGCGGCGGGACGTTTACCGACGTGATTGCGCGCGATCCACATGGCGCGCTGCACACGGTGAAGCTATTGTCCGAAAGTCCGGGCCAATATGCCGATGCCGCTGTTGAAGCGATGCGCCGCCTGACCGGCGCTATGTCCGGCCCATTGCCGCCGCTTGTCGCGCGGATCGGGACAACCGTTGCCACCAACGCGCTGCTGGAACGCAAAGGCGAACCGACCTGCCTGGCCATCACGCGCGGCTTTGGCGATGCGCTGGCCATTGGCTATCAGGAACGGCCAAAACTGTTCGTCCGCCAGATTGAAAAGCCGGCGCCTCTTTATGCGCATGTTGCCGAAATCGACGAAAGGCTTGATGCAAACGGGCAGGTTTTGACGCCCCTGAATGACGATCAGGCTCGCCATGCGTTGCAGGCCGCCCGGTCGGCCGGGATCACCTCTGTCGCCATCGTGCTGATGCATGGCTATCGCTATCCCGCGCATGAACTGCGGCTGGCGGCCTTGGCTGCTGAACTGGGGTTTGACCAAATTTCAGTCAGCCACAAGGTGGCGCCGTTGATCAAGCTGATCGGCCGGGGCGATACAAGTGTGGTCGATGCCTATTTGTCACCGGTCTTGCGTCGTTATGTGAACGGGCTGCGCACCGAGGCCGGCGATGCCGCGTCCTTCCTGTTCATGCAATCCAGCGGCGGCTTAACCGATGGCCGCGCCTTTCATGGCAAGGATGCCATTTTGTCGGGCCCGGCCGGGGGGATTGTCGGTCTGGCCAAGACGGCAGAGCAGGCCGGGTTTGCCGAGGTGATCGGCTTTGACATGGGTGGGACGTCCACCGATGTGTCGCATTATGCCGGGACATTTGAACGCGACAGCGAAACGATGGTGGCAGGCGTCCGCATCCGCGCGCCGATGATGCGGATCCATACGGTGGCCGCCGGCGGCGGCTCCATCTGTCACTTTGATGGCGCACGGCTTTCGGTTGGGCCGCACTCCGCCGGGGCGGTGCCGGGGCCAGCTGCGTATCGACGGGGTGGGCCGTTGACGGTGACGGATTGCAATCTGCTGCTGGGCAAGATTGTGCCCGACCATTTTCCCGCCGTGTTCGGGCCAAATGCAGATCAGCCATTGGATGTCGGGCGGGTCCGCGCCCTGTTTGATGCGCTCGCCGCGGATGTGGCCGCCGCAACGGGCCAAGCGACCACGCCCGAAGCCCTGGCCGAAGGGTTCATCCAGATCGCCGTTGCCAATATGGCCAATGCCATCAAGAAGATATCGGTCGAACGCGGGCATGATGTGACGCGCTATACCCTGGGCTGTTTTGGTGGGGCCGGGGGGCAGCATGCCTGTTTGGTGGCCGATGCGCTGGGCATGACGCGCGTCATGATCCACCCGCTGGGCGGCGTGTTGTCCGCCTTTGGCATGGGGCTGGCGGATCGCAGCGTCCTTCGGGAATCGACGCTTGGCGTGCGCCTTGATGCGGCCGGGCTGGACCAGATTGCAGCAACGGCGGATCAACTGGCCGCTGCGGCACAGGCAGATCTGATCGCGCAGGCGGCTGAGGGCCCGTTCCAGACCCAGGTCACGCTGGCGCTGCGGCATGAGGGGACGGACAGCCAGATTGAGGTGCCGCATGGCGCCTTGGCCAATATGCGCCAGGCCTTTGATGCCCAGCACAAGGCGCGTTTCGGCTTTGTCGGCACGGCGCCTGTGATCGTTGAAACGGTGCGCGTTGAGTGCGCAGAGAGGCAGGCCGATGCCGGGGCCTTTGCGCTTCCCTTGCCCACGCAATCGGGGCCTGCCACGGCCCATGTTGCCTGTCATATGCAGGGCGCGACCCGGACTGTTCCGTTGTTTAATCGGGGCGATCTGGCCCCCGGCTTTCACCAGACTGGCCCGGCCATCATCGTTGATCCCGTATCGACGACCATTGTGGAACCCGATTGGGCGGTGACGGTCGACGGGCTTGGCAACCTCATCCTCAATCGGCAGGCGGGCCAAGTCCGCACATGGGCGCAGGGCACCGATGTTGATCCCGTTCGCCTTGAAATCATGAGCGGCCTGTTCATGGCGATTGCCGAAGAAATGGGCGCCGCGCTTCAACAAAGCGCCTCGTCCGTCAATATTCGCGAACGGCTCGATTTTTCCTGCGCGATCTTTGACCATGACGGCAATCTGGTGGCCAATGCGCCGCATATGCCCGTGCACCTTGGGTCTATGGGTGAAAGCGTGCGCACCATTTTGCGCAAGCGCGCGGGCGCCGCCGATGGTCGGGGTCTGCGGCCCGGCGATATCTATGCCCTGAACGCGCCTTATGAAGGCGGCACGCACCTGCCCGATGTCACGGTGATCATGCCGGTTTTCGCGCAAGAAAGTGACGCCGCGCCCAGCTGGTTTGTGGCGGCGCGCGGGCATCATGCCGATATTGGCGGCATCTCCCCCGGCTCTATGCCGCCAAATAGCCGCAGCGTGGACGACGAAGGCATTCTTCTGGACAATGTGCTGATCGCCAAAGACGACCAGTTTCTGGAACAGGATCTGCGCGACAGGCTGGGCGCCGGGCGCTGGCCATCGCGCAATATTGACCAGAATATCGCGGATCTGAAGGCCCAAATGGCCGCCTGCGCCAAGGGGGCGAGCGAATTGCGCCGGGCGGCGGATCAATTTGGGCACGCCACCATATCGGCCTATATGCGGCATCTGCAGGCCTATTCCGAGGGGGCTGTGCGCAAGCTGATCGGCCGCTTGTCAGATGGCGCCTTTGCTTATGAGATGGACAATGGCGCCGTGGTCCGTGTGGCGGTGCGTGTCGATCATCAAGCCCAGACGGTGACCTTTGATTTTGCGGGCACAAGCGCCCAATTGGCCGATAATTTCAACGCCCCGCTGCCGGTGGTGCGGGCGGCCGTCCTCTATGTCGTCCGCACCTTGATCGACGAAGCCGTGCCGATGAATGAAGGCTGCCTGCGGCCGGTTTCGATCCTTGTGCCAAAGGGGTCGATGCTGCACCCGGCCTATCCGGCCGCTGTCGTTGCCGGAAATGTTGAAACCAGTCAGGTGGTGACTGATGCCTTGTTCGGGGCCTTGGGCACAATGGCGGCAGCTCAAGGGACCATGAACAATTTCACTTTCGGCAATGATCGCCACCAATATTATGAAACGATCGCTGGCGGATCCGGGGCAGGCCCAGGCTTTGATGGCACGGATGTCGTCCAAACGCATATGACGAACAGCCGCCTGACCGATCCCGAGATTCTGGAAACGCGCTTTCCGGTTTTGCTGGAAGAATTTTCGGTGCGCCGTGGCTCTGGCGGGGCGGGGGCCTTTCATGGCGGCAATGGCGCCATCCGGCGCATCCGCTTTCTGGAGGCGATGGCGGCGGGCATCGTTTCGAACCGCCGTGCAATCGCACCCTTTGGGCTGAATGGCGGCGGCCCGGGCTTGCC
>JBJOJQ010000103.1:0-5212 GCA_046046525.1 Pseudomonadota bacterium | reverse complement strand
CGGCAAAATGGCGTCATGATTGCCGGTAATCCAGGTCCAGCGGGTGGCATCGGTCAGCTGGGCCAACACGCCATAGGCGGCTGGCGTCAACCGGTCTGGCCCGCCAATGTCGTGAAAATTATCGCCCAGGCACCAGATTTCATCCGCGCCTGTTGCAGCGATGATCGCCGCCAACGCCTCCAGCGTTGCCAAGCTGTCATGCGGTGGCAGCATCTGCCCGCGTGCTGCAAACCAGCTGGCTTTTTCCAGATGCAAATCAGCCACGATGAGCGCCCGGCGCTCTGGCCAGAACAGGGTCTTATCCCCCGCCACATGAAAGTCATGCCCCCCGAAAGGGAGCATCGGCATCATGCCTCGGCCGCAGGCTCCTCGCCCGCCTGCTCAAACCATGCTTCGACCGGGCCATTGAGCTTGATCAGCAGCGGCTTGCCCTTGCGGTCAACCGTTTTGCCGGCCTGCACGCGCACCCAGCCTTCAGACATGGAATATTCTTCAACGTCGCGGCGTTCCACGCCCCGAAAACGGATCCCGACGCCACGGCGCAGGACTTCGACGTTGAAATAAGGGCTTGCGGGGTCAATCGACAGGCGATCAGGAGGCGTATCAGTCATGGCTGCGCCATGCCCCAAAGCCATGCGTTGCGCAACGCCGGAATGCAACAGATGCGCGGCCGATTAGCCGGCAGGTGGCACAGGAGCGGCCTCTGACGACACAGGCCGCCGTTCTGGCATAGACGCGTCAGAGGATGCCGGGTCAGACGGCGCGGAGGAAGGCGACGCTGAGCCAGACGGTGCAGTCGCAGGCGACGCACCCTCAGCGGGCACATTAGCCGCCGATGGCGCATCCGCAGGCGACGGTGAGCTAGGGGGCGTTTGGGCAGGCGACGGCTCGGCAGGCGAGGTCGCGGCGGACGGCACCGCAGCGGGCGCAATCAATGGCGGCGGCGTTACCGGCGGCGGGGTTGATATACCCTTCAGCGCATCAATTTCAGCCTGCCGCCTGTTGAGATAATAGGCCCGCAAAGCAGCATAAGGATCGTTGCTCTGCGTGCGCAGGCGGGTCAATTCCTCATCAAATTCGGCGCGATCATCAAGTGAACTCAAAATCCCGGCGGGGATGGCGTAATAAGGATTGTTAAACGGCTTCCCGATCGCAAGCGGCAGCAAGCTGAGATCCATAAGCCGCCCGGTCACATCACGCAGGGTCGTGGGGCCGATAAAGGGCAGATAGAGATAGGGGCCAGATTTTATGCCGTAATAGCCCATGGTATAGGCAAAGCCATTGACGCGATGGGGCAGATTGAACGGCTTTTTCTTCGCCACATCAAAAAGGCCGGCTGCGCCAATGGTGGAGTTGATGGCAAAACGGCCCGCCGTTTCCATCGCCTTTCCGGGCTTAAGCTGTAGCAGGAAGTTCACAAAAACAATCGGCTCGCCGATGTTCGACAGGAAGTTGCGAATGCCGGACCGCAATGGGCCGGGCACTTTTTCCCGATAAGCGATGGCGACCGGGCCGACGAAGGCCTTATCGACCGACTGAATCACCTTGAAACTGGTTTCGTTCAGGTTTTCCAAGGGGTCAGCCGCGATCGCGCGGCGTTTGGCGGTGACCAAAATCTCATCTGGTGCAACCGTATCAGCAACGACGGACGGCGGTGCTGTCGGCAGGCTTACCGATGCCGGAACCTCAGCCGCAGCTTCAGGCGGCGCAGGCGTCGGTTCAACGACGTTGGCAGAGGCATTTTCGGCAGGGGCGTCGGTTACAGGCGGCGCACTGGCAAGACTCACAGCCATCAAAAATGCCGAAACGGCCAAAATACGTCCTTTCAAGGTTGCGGAATGCGCGCCTTCTTCACCAATGTTGCCCGGCTGTAAAGGCACAAGACCATCTTTACGTTGCGCAAAATCAAGGATCTGGTCCCGGCTATCTATACGGAATGCCAAATAGGCAGCGGTCCGCAAATCTCCCATGCTCATGTCATGGCCACATCATCCCCGCCTTGCGCGCCCTTTATGCCGAGCCGCGCAGCCGCACTGGCGGCGATGGCCGCGTTCTTGCCGCACGCCGGGGCCGACTATGCCCGGACACGCAATTATGATTTTGGGCCCGCCAAGCGCGACAATGTGTCGTGCCTGTCGCCCTATATCCGCCACCGCCTGCTGACCGAGGAAGAGCTGGTCCGCGCCGTTCTTGCCCATCACGGACCTGTGGATGCCGAAAAATTCATCCAGGAGGTTTTTTGGCGCACCTATTGGAAGGGCTGGCTGCAGATGCGGCCCAGTATCTGGACCGATTATCAGGCCGAGTTGGCGGACATGTCGGCGGCGCACCCAGATCTGGACCGGGCATGCACCGGGCAAACGGGCATCGCGTGTTTTGACGCCTGGGTGCAGGAGCTGGTGGAGACCGGTTATCTGCACAATCACGCCCGCATGTGGTTTGCCAGCATCTGGATTTTCACGCTGGGCCTGCCCTGGCAGGTCGGGGCCGATTTCTTTTTGCGGCATCTGGTTGATGGCGACCCTGCCTCCAATACCTTGTCCTGGCGTTGGGTGGCGGGCCTCCACACACCGGGCAAAACATATCTCGCCACGCCAGACAATATCCGGACATTTACTGCCGGGCGGTTTGATCCACCCCCGCTGCACCATGGCCCGGCCCCGGCCGCGCACCCCAATCCGGCGCCAGGCCGCGTGGATGATGCGGATGCGCAGCCCCGGGGGCGCATCCTTTTGCTGCTGACCGAGGAAGATCTGAACCCGGAAAGCCTGTGCCTTGATGGGACCGATATTGTCGGCATTGCTGCCCTTCGCGCGCAGACAGACGGCCTGTCTGCGCCGGTTGCTGCCTTTCGCGATGGCGCGATGGACGACGCACTGGCGCGGTCCGCATCCTTTTTTGGCTGCCCCGCCGCGATCATCCCCGATGCCCAGTTGATTGACCATGCCGCCGGGCTTGGCGTGTCGCAGATTGTGACGGCGGACGCAGCCCTTGGCCCAACGCATGATCGATTGCGGGCGGTGGCCGCCCAAAGTGCAGCCGCCGACCTGACGCTGGTTCGTCTGCGCAGGCACTGGGACAGCGCAGCCTGGCCGCTTGCGACCAAGGGCTTTTTTGCCTTTCGTCAGCATATTCCAGACTTGCTGCCGCGATGAGCCTGCAGGTCGTCTGGTTCAAACGCGATCTGCGCCTTGCTGACCATGCGGCGCTGAGCCGTGCGGCCCAGGCGGGGCCCGTCCTGCCGCTGTTCATTGTTGAGCCTGAGTATTGGACGCTGCCCGATACCTCGTATCGTCACTGGGCCTTTTGGCGCGGCTGTGTGGCCGATTTGGCAGAGAATATCCGCATGCAGCGCGGGACGCTGGCCGTCCGGTCGGGATCGGCCGTTGCTGTGCTTGAGGCGCTGCGCCGCCATTATGGGGACTTCACGCTGTGGTCGCATGAAGAAACGGGCAATGGCTGGACCTTTGCACGCGACAAGGCCGTGCGCCGCTGGACCCGGGAACGGGGCATCAACTGGGTCGAGACCCGCCAATTTGGTGTTCTGCGCGGACCGCGCCTCAATCGCGACATCTGGGCCGGGCAATGGGCGCAGATGATGGATGGCGCGATGCTGCCCGTGCCCCGTGTCTCGTGGGTCAACGCCACGGCAGACGCTTTGCCCGCACCCGAACAGCTGGGCCTCAGCCCCGATGGCATTTGCCAGATGCAACGGCCCGGGCGCGAACAGGGCATCGCCTTGCTGATGAGTTTTCTCCACGCCCGGGGCCGCAGCTACACGCGCGATATGTCGTCCCCGATTTCGGCAGAAGCCGCCTGTTCACGCCTGTCCCCCTATCTGGCCTATGGCGCGCTTTCGATGCGAGAGGTCTATCAGGCCGCGACACGACGGCTACAGGCGCTGTCGCAGGCCCCAGCGGATGATCGCAAGCTATGGGCGCAGGCCATGCGATCCTTTATCGCGCGGCTCCATTGGCACTGCCATTTCATCCAGAAACTCGAAAGCGAGCCGGCCATAGAGACTGAGCCCTTTGCCCGTATTTATAAGGATATGCGGCCAAGGCCCGCAGATGCAGACCGGCTGGCCGCCTGGAGCGCCGGGCAAACCGGCTATCCCTTTATCGATGCCGCCATGCGCTATCTGATCGCCCATGGCTGGATCAATTTCCGCATGCGGGCGATGCTGATGTCCTTTGCGGCCTATGATCTCTGGCTGCCCTGGCAAGAGGCCGGGCTGGTGCTGGCGCGCCGATTTGTCGACTTTGAACCCGGTATCCATTGGTCACAATGCCAGATGCAATCGGGTGAAACCGGCATCAACACGGTGCGCGTCTATTCCCCGGTCAAACAGGGGCATGATCAAGACCCGAAAGGGGATTTTATCCGCCAATGGGTGCCTGAACTGCGCGCTGTGCGCGGCCCACTGGTCCATGAACCATGGCGGCTCGACCCCAGTATCGCGCCAGATTATCCGCCACCGCTGGTGGACCACAAGGTTGCAACGGCCTTTGCCAAGGATCAAATTTTTCAACGGCTTAAGCGTGAAGAGGCCCGGCTGGAGGCCAATGGTGTCTTTTTGCGCCATGGCTCCCGCGCTGGACCAAGGGCCAGACGCGGCGCAACGGCACGGCGGAGCGGCCCGGCGCCCGCCTCCCCCCAGCTCAGCCTTGACTTCTGATCAACGCGCCGCTGCAAAACGCACGGCAAAGCCCCCTGCGGGTGCCATATAGATTTGAAGCACATCGCCTTTTTTGACGCGGCGGGTCTCATAAACAATGCTGTGGCGCTGATCCGTGCGGTAATCAGCATCTGGCCCATCGCGATAGATGGTCGCGATATAGCGTCGCCCGGCATCCAGAAAGTCAAGCTTGGTGGACAAAGTCCGCGGGTCTGCATCATTGACGCCGCCCATATACCAATCGGCGCTGTTGCGGTCTTTTCGGGCGAGGACGGCATAGTCCCCGACGGCGCCGTCCAGCAGGTGACTTTCGGCCCAGTCTGTCGGAACTTGGGCAATGAAACGCAGCTCGCGCGGATATTTGGCCAGTTCCTCAGGGAAATCAGCGGCCATCTGAATGGGCGAATAGATCGTGACATACAGGCCCAGCTGCTTGGCCAGCGTAGAGGCAATTTTGACGCCATTTGCGCCGGTTAGGGACAGGACGCCCGGCGTAAAGTCCATCGGCCCGGCCAGCATGCGCGTGTAGATGAG
>JBJOJQ010000101.1:0-10595 GCA_046046525.1 Pseudomonadota bacterium | reverse complement strand
TGCTTGATCGAGCCATCTTCCTTTGACCGGCTGGCGGTCTTCATCGCATTGCCCGTGCCGGCGCAGTTGACGAGGATGCGTTCCTGCCCAATGGCGGCGCGCGCCTTGGCAAAACCAGCGTCCACCGAGGCATCGTCCGTCACGTTCACTTCGCAGAACACGCCGCCCAGTTCCTTGGCCAGCGCCTCACCCTTTTCGACCTGAAGGTCGAACAGCGCGACCTTCACGCCCTTGGCGGCCAATGCGCGCGCGGTCGCAGCGCCAAGGCCCGATGCGCCACCCGTGACGACGGCGGAAATGGAAGAATCGAGTTTCATGTTTTTCTCCTTTTGTGGTCAGGCGAAGGCCGGACCCCAGCCTTGCGCCCTATAAGTCCGGGCTCCGGTCTGCGCCGGAGCAGAAGTTATTGATTAAAGACGTTCGACAATCGTGACGTTGGCGACACCGCCGCCTTCGCACATGGTTTGCAAGCCATATTTGCCGCCCTTGGCCTTAAGGACGTTGAGCAAGGTCGCCATCAGCTTTGTGCCCGAGGCGCCAAGCGGGTGGCCAAGCGCAATCGCGCCGCCATGCATGTTGAGCTTTTGCGGATCAGCGCCCGTGTGCTTCAGCCACGCCAGCGGCACCGATGCAAAGGCTTCGTTCACTTCATAGGCGTCGATATCGCTGATCTTCATGCCCGCGCGTTCCAAGGCACGGTCGGTCGCGAACAGCGGCTCTTCCAGCATGATCACGGGGTCACCCGCGGTCACCGTCAGATTATGGATGCGCGCAATCGGCGTCAGGCCATAGGTTTTGAGCGCCTGTTCAGAAACAATCATCACTGCTGAGGCGCCATCGCAGATCTGCGATGATGTGGCCGCCGTCAGCGCGCCGCCTTCTTGCAGCAACTTCACGCCCGCAATGCTCTCCAGCGTCGCATCAAAGCGGATGCCTTCATCCGTCTTGTGGACGATCACGCCTTCGGGGGTTTCGACCTCAAGCCCGACAATTTCATGATCGAACAGGCCAGCCTGCGTGGCTGCGATGGCGTTCTGGTGGCTGGTCAGCGCAAATTGATCGAGCTGATCCTTGGTAAAGCCGTGTTTCTTCACGATCATTTCCGCGCCCATGAACTGGCTGAACATGATGCCCGGATATTTCTCATCAAGACGGGGCGACTTATAATGGCCAAGCCCTTCCTTCATGTGGAACATCGCGTTCGACCCCATGGGGACGCGCGTCATCGATTCAACGCCGGCGGCAATCACGACATCCATCGTGCCCGACATCACGGCTTGCGCTGCAAATTGCATGGCCTGCTGCGATGAACCGCACTGACGATCAATGGTGACGGCCGGCACACTGTCGGGCAGATTTTTGGCGGCAAGCACGGCATTGCGGCCGACCTGCATGGCCTGCTGGCCCGCCTGGGTGACGCAGCCCATGACAACGTCATCCACCTTGGCGCCATCCATGCCAGACCGGGCAACAAGCGCATCTAGCGTCGCGGCAGCAAGGTCAACGGGGTGCCATCCGGCAAGCTTTCCGCCGCGGCGTCCGCCGGCGGTCCGAACGGCATCGACAATATAGGCAGTGGCCATGATGTGATTCCTCTTCAGCGTGTCTGAAGCAAAATCCCTTGCCTAAATTGACGTTTACGGCAAGGGAAACTTCCTACCACATTGCCGCTTCAGAAAGGGAGCTTTGATGAACGTTTCAGAAGCCGTTGATTATCGCCGTTCCGTCCGGGGCTTTCTTGATAAGCCGGTTGATATTGCAACCATCAAGGACATTGTGGTCCGTGCATCGCGCGCGGCCAGTGGTGGTAATTTGCAGCCTTGGCATGTTGATATTGTCCATGGCGAGTCGATGGCCAAGCTGAAGCAGATCATGGCCGACAAGCTGGCGGCGGGCGGCCAGATGGAGCCGTCTGAGTATAATGTTTACCCGCCCGAACTGAAGGATCCCTATGCCGCGCGGCGCGCCGAAGTGGGCGAAATGCTCTATGGCGCGATCGGCATCCCGCGTGAGGACAAGGCCGGGCGCGCCAAGTGGTTTTTCAACAATTTTCAGTTTTTTGGCGCACCGGTTGGCCTGTTTGTGTCGCTCGATCGGCAAATGGAACAGCCGCAATGGGCCGATGCCGGCGCGCTGCTGAATTCCATCATGCTGCTGCTGTGCGAAGCCGGGCTGGATAGCTGCCCGCAGGAATGCTGGTCGATCTATCCCAAGACTTTGGGCGATTTTCTGCATTTGCCAGACAACCGGATTTTGTGGACCGGCATGTCGATCGGCTACAAGGATCCGGAAAACCCGGCAAACGGCCTGCGTGCAAAGCGCGCGCCCGCCGATGAATGGCTTGTCATTCACGATTGATGGCATGACGCATTGACAGCGCCCTTTGGCTTCGCCATTGGGCGCGTCTCGCGTCGGACGGGAAACGTCCGGCAGCGACGCCTGGGGACAGGTGGCCGAGTGGTTAAAGGCAGCAGACTGTAAATCTGCCCGCGCAAGCGTACGCTGGTTCGAATCCAGCCCTGTCCACCATCTTTTTTTCCGATAATGTTTAAAAACCGGGGCCTTGGCGGCCCTTAAGGTGTCGGATTTTTCAGATATGCGATCACGGCCTTGCGCTCTGCGGCATCTGACAGGCCGCCAAAGGGCATGGCCGTTCCCGGGACAAGCGCGCGGGGGTTGCGCAGCCATTTGTCGAGTTGCGCCTCTGTCCAGACGAATGTCTGCTTTTTGAACGCCGGGGAATAGGTATGGCCGGGTGCCGAGGCGACCTTGCGGCCAACAATGCCCGCCAGATTTGGTCCAAAGCGCGGCGTGGCCTTGGGATCAACGCTGTGACAGGCGGCGCACCGTTGAAAAACGCGTTTGCCGGCCTCGCGCGGGTCGGCCAGAGCCGGGCTGGGGATCGCAAGGGCGCCGACCATAAGGGCGGCCCAAAAAGACGGTCGTCTGGTCATGTCTTTCCTCTGTCATGAGGCAGTGTCGGGCGAGGCACAGGGCCCCGCCCGATCTTGTTCGTCCCGATCAGAGACGATCGAGGTTCATCACCTTGGTCCAGGCCTTTGCAAAGTCCCGAATGAAGGTCTCGCCACCGTCATTGGCGGCATAGACTTCAGACACGGCCCGCAGCTCGGAATTTGACCCGAAGATCAGGTCGACCGGCGTTGCCGTCCACTTGACCTTGCCTGTCGCCCGGTCTGCACCTTCATACAGGCCTTCGGTCGTGGTCGATTTTGACCATTTGGTCGACATGTTGACCAGATTGACGAAGAAGTCGTTGGTCAACTGGCCCGGACGATCGGTGAACACGCCATGCTTGGCCCCACCGGTATTGGCATCCAGCGCCCGCAGGCCACCGACCAGCACCGTCATTTCCGGCACCGTCAGCTTCAGCTGATTGGCACGGTCAACCAGCATCTCGGCCGGCGACAGGCGGGCATCCGCGCCATAATAGTTGCGGAAGCCATCGGCCGCCGGTTCCAGCGCCGCAAAGGACTGAACGTCGGTTTGCGCCTGGCTGGCATCGGTCCGGCCCGGGGTGAAGGGCAGGGTCAGGCTGTGCCCGGCCTGCTTGGCGGCCTGCTCAACCGCGGCATTGCCGGCCAGCACGATCAGATCGGCAAGCGAGACCTTCTTGCCATCCTTGCGGCCCTTGTTGAACTCTTTCTGGATGGTCTCCAGAGCGGCTGTCACCTTGGCAATTTCTGCCGGGTTGTTGACGGCCCAGTTCTTTTGCGGGTCAAGCCGCAGACGCGCACCATTGGCACCACCACGCATGTCCGATGCGCGGAAGCTGGATGCCGCGGCCCAGGCGGTGCGGACCAGTTCAGAATTGGTGAGGCCAGAGGCCAGCACCTTCGCCTTGAGCTGCGCAGCGTCATTGGCGTCAATCAGGGCATGGTCGACCGCGGGGACCGCATCCTGCCACAGCAGGACGTCCTTTGGCACTTCCGTGCCCAGATAGCGCGTGCGCGGCCCAAGATCGCGGTGCGTCAGCTTGAACCAGGCCTTGGCAAAGGCCAGTTCAAAGTCCTGCGGCTTCTTGCGGAAGCGTTCCGAAATCTTGCGATAGGCCGGATCCATTTTCAGCGCGAGGTCGGTCGTGAACATGATCGGCGCATGACGCTTATTCGGGTCATGCGCATCGGGGACCATATTGGCCGCGTTCTTATCGCTGGGGATCCACTGCGTTGCGCCATTGGGGCTCTTGGTCTTCACCCAGTCAAAGGCGAACAAATTGTCCAGATACTGGGTGGTCCACTGGGTGGGGGCAGAGGTCCAGGCGCCTTCCAGGCCGCTGGTCGTCGTGTCTTCGGCATTGCCCTTGCCGCACTTGTTCTTCCAGCCAAAGCCCTGTTCTTCCAAACCAGCAGCCGCCGGTTCAGCGCCCACGCACTTGGCCGCATCGCGCGCACCATGCGCCTTGCCAAACGTATGGCCACCCGCGATCAGCGCCACGGTTTCTTCGTCATTCATGGCCATGCGGCCAAAGGTTTCACGAATGTCCTTGGCGGCGAGCAGCGGATCAGGATTGCCATTGGGGCCTTCGGGATTGACGTAGATCAGGCCCATCTGCACCGCAGCGAGCGGACGCTGAAGCTGGCGATCGCCATGATAACGCTTGTCATCGAGGAACTTCGATTCCGGGCCCCAATAAAGCTCATCGGCTTCCCAGTCATCGACACGGCCCCCGGCAAAGCCAAAGGTTTTGAAGCCCATGGATTCCAGGGCCACATTGCCGGTCAGGATCATCAGGTCAGCCCAGCTGATCTGGCGGCCATATTTCTGCTTGATCGGCCACAACAGGCGACGTGCCTTGTCGAGATTGACGTTATCGGGCCAGCTGTTGAGCGGTTCAAAGCGGATCTGGCCGCCATCCGAGCCACCACGCCCGTCCAGCGTGCGATAGGTGCCGGCGCTGTGCCAGGCGAGACGGATGAAGAAGGGGCCATAATTGCCATAATCGGCGGGCCACCAATCCTGCGAAGTGGTCAGGACCTTTTGAATATCTGCCTTGACCGCCGTCAGGTCGAGCTTTTTGAACTCAGCCGCATAGTCATAATCGGTCCCCAGCGGGTTCGACGAGACATTGTGCTGGCGCAGCGGCGACAGATCAAGGCGATCCGGCCACCAGGCCTTGTTGGTCATCGGCTTGGCCGCAGCGGCCATCGGTTCGGCTGCAATGGCGGGGGAGGAAGCAGCCATTGCGAGCGCGAAAAGTGAAATCATTGTCTTGTGCATGTGTCTCTCCTGTTGTCGTTGATGACGGATGACCCAGCAGGGATGCACCGACACACCGTCATTTGTGAAACCGATTTAATTGAAGACTGTGAGTGACTTTAACGATTAGTGGCGTGTCCACATATCTGTTTGGTCCGTCAGACTTTTGTGCCCAGCTGCGGTCGCGCCACCGCGATAGGCAGGTTGAGCGCGCAAGTGATCGCCGGGACGCGCAAGAGACAACGCATATCCCCGGTCTAGGTTCCATCTGGATTATTGGCGGTGCCTATTCATTGCCGCCGTCCGGCCATGGGGCTGGCCTAATCGCGGATATAATTGGGCGGGCGCTTTTCGATAAAGGCGCGCATCCCTTCGGCCACATTGGGGCTGGCGCTTGTCATCAGCTGATTGCGATTTTCAATGGCCATGGCGGCCTCAAGGCTGGGTGCATCAATCGCCAGCGACAGGCCCTCTTTCGTCATGCGCAGGCCTTTGGGCGAAGCGGCCAGCATCTCTTGCGCCAGCTGCGCGGCGGCGGCCTCCAACTGATCGTCGGGCACAACATCTGACACAAGGCCCGTTGCGAGCGCACGTTGGGCGTGGATGAAACGGCCGGTCAGCATCAATTCCGCAGCGACGCTGCTGCCAACCGCGCGGGGCAGAAAATAGCTGACCCCCATGTCGCAGGCCGACAGCCCCAGCTTGATGAAGGCGGCGTTCATGCGGGCGCTTTCGCCGGCCAACCGGACATCAGCCGCCAGCGCAAAGGCAAAGCCGCCGCCCGAAGCGGCGCCATGGACCGCCGCGATAATCGGCTGCGGGCAGCGCCGCATTTTCACATAGACATCCGCCAGATAGCCCTGAAACCCAAAGCCACCGCCAAAGGGCACATCATCGCCGCGGCCGTCGGCAAATTCCTTAATATCCAGCCCGGCGCAAAAGGCGCGCCCGGCACCGCGCATGACCACAAGACGGACCTGCCGATCATTGTACAGCCGCCCGAAATAATCGGACAGATCATGGACCATCTGCAACGAAATCGCGTTGAGCGAGTCGGGGCGGTTCAGAGTCAGCCAGTCGGCATCGCCCCTTTTTTCGATCATCAAGGTTTCATAAGGTTGCGCGGCCATCCATCGTCTCCCAGTGCGGCTGTGTTTAAGTGCAGCTGTGTTTAAGGCTTTGCGCCTTGTTGCCCAAGGCGCGGCTGCGCGCAACGCATTGTGCCACGGGCCAGACCCCGCCCCCGCCATCCGCCAAACTTCGCCGCCTGGTCTTTCACACATGGCCGCAATCATCGGGAGCGGTGATGTAATGCAATCGATTGTTGAAATTTTCCCGCAAGACACTAGACCCAAGATACGCATCGGGAGAGGATGGCATGGCACAGGCGCAGATCATGGCCGCAGCGGCGGACGCTCAGACGGGTAAGCCGCGCCTGTCGCTGTGGCGCATTATCGAGATGAATTTGGGGTTTCTGGGCCTGCAATTCAGCTTTGGGCTGCAACAAGGCAATATGGCCCCGATTTATTCTTATCTGGGCGCACAAGAGGCGGCACTGCCGATCCTCCAGCTGGCAGGACCGGTGACCGGTTTGCTGGTTCAGCCGATTATCGGCGCAATGAGCGACCGGACCAATTCGCGTTGGGGCCGCCGCACGCCCTATTTTCTGGTGGGCGCTGTCTTGTGCGCGATTGGCCTGTTCTTCATGCCGTTGAGCGCCAGCATCCTGATGGCGGCGAGCCTGTTGTGGATTTTGGATGCCGGCAACAACATCACCATGGAGCCTTATCGCGCCTATGTGAGCGACCGGCTGAACCCGGACCAGCATAATATCGGCTTTCTGACGCAAAGCGCCTTTACCGGCCTCGCCCAATGTCTGGCGCTGGGCACGCCTGCGCTGCTGGTCGGCGTCTTTGGCGTCGATAAGGATGCGGTGGACGCGCATAACATTCCCGATACGGTCCATATCGTCTTTACAATTGGCGCGGTGCTGTCGCTATCGACCATCCTCTGGTCGGTGCTGCGCGTGCCGGAATTGCCGTTAACCGACGCGCAAAAGGCCGCCATTGCCGCAGCCCCCAAAAGCGTATCAGCCACGCTGCGTGAAATCTGGGATGCCATCCGCGACATGCCGCTGCCGATGCGCAAGCTGGGCGTGATGATGCTGTTTCAATGGTATGCGATGTCCGCCTATTGGACCTATGCCACCTATGCCATTGCCCGATCGATTTACGACACGACCGATCCGGTATCCGACGGGTTTCGCAGCGCCGTATTGACTAATGGCACTTTGGGCGCGGCCTATAATGCGATCGCCTTTATCGCGGCGCTGGCGATGATGCAGATCATCCGCAAAACCGGGCCAAGGCGGGTCCATGCCTGTGCGCTGGTGGCCGGTGGCATCGGCATGATGTTGTTGCCGCAGATCACATCGCCCCTGTGGTTGATCCTGCCCGCCATTGGCGTTGGCATCTGCTGGGGCAGCATCATGGGCACGCCCTATGTCATGCTGGCCAGCTGCATCCCGCCGCACCGTACCGGGGTTTATATGGGCATTTTCAACATGATGATCGTTATCCCGATGCTCATCAACGCCGCGACATTGCCGCTGATCTATAACAGCCTGCTGGGCGGTGATGCGCGCAATGTCCTGATCCTTGCCGGCGTGTTGCTGGCGGCGGCGGCGCTTGCGGTGTTGCGCGTGCGCGATGCTGAACTCGGCACGGTGTGACGCAAAAACCGATGGCCGATGATCCGCATTTTGTTCGGCTGGATAGCCCGGCCTGCACCGCCATTTGGGAAGCGCCCCCGGGGGAAGCACCGCTGTGGCGATATTGGGGGCCGCGCCTGGCCGATGGGGATGGGCCGACAATGGCCCTGCGCGCCACCCGGCCTTTGCCATCCTTCACCCCTGATTTTGATCAGCCTTTGTCGGTTTTTCCGGGTGTCGGCCTGGGCTGGTTTGGCCAATCCGCGCTGCTGGCCCATCGCGCCGGGCATGACTGGGCCCAGAGAATAACGGCGACCCAGGTCACGCACATTGATGCCGCAACGCTGTGTTTTCACATGCGCGATGATGTGGCGGGGCTGGCGGTTGCGCTCACGGTGCGGCTGGACCCGACAACCGATGTGCTGACCCTGTCAACGGAGCTGCGCAATTGTGGCGACGATGTGCTCGACATCAGTTGGTTGGCTGCGGGCAACGTGCCCCTGCCGCCCGATGCGCAGACGGTGCGGTCTTATGGAGGGCGCCACAATATTGAATTTCAGCCCATCGACGATCCCCTGACGCGCAGCCTGTGGCGGCGGGAAAATCGGCGTGGGCTGACCGCGCATGATTGTTTCCCCGGGGCGATTGTCACGTGCGCCGATGGCACCGCTTATGGCGCGCAACTGGCCTGGTCGGGCAATCATGTGCAACAGATCGACTGGATCGATGATGGTCGGTTTCAATGGCAAATGGGGGAATGGCTTGCACCGGGGGAGGTGCGGCTGGCCCCCGGCGCTGTGGTGCAGACCCCTGATATGCTGGCCAGCTGCGCGGCCGATGGCGCCAATGGCATTGCCTGGAATTTTCATCGGGCCATCCGGGCGCGCCTGGATTGGCCGGGTGGCCGCATGGCGCCCCGCCCGGTGCATCTCAATACCTGGGAAGGCTTTTACTTCGACCATGATCTTGATGCATTGAAAACGCTGGCCAGCTCTGCGGCTGATCTTGGGGTGGAACGCTTTGTCCTGGATGACGGGTGGTTTTCTGGCCGCAAGGATGATCGCCGCGCCTTGGGGGATTGGTGGCCTGATGCCGGGAAATATCCCGAAGGCCTGGCCCCTTTGGCCCGCCATGTCACGGCGCTGGGCATGGACTTTGGCCTGTGGGTCGAACCGGAAATGGTCAATCCCGACAGCGATTTATACCGCGCCCATCCGGACTGGGCGTTGCAGATTGCCGGGCGGCCACACATCACCGCGCGCAACCAGTTGGTGCTGGATCTGGCCCGTGACGGCGTTGCGGATTATCTGTTTGATCAGATTGCGCGGCTTTTGGCTGATCTGCCCATCGGCTATCTGAAATGGGATCATAATCGCGATCTGACAGCGGCAGGGGCGACGCCGCTGTTCCGCCGGCAGGTGCTGGCGGCTTATGCGCTGATGGACCGGCTGCGCTGCGCCTTTCCGCATATTGAGATCGAAGCCTGCGCCGGTGGGGGCGGGCGCATTGATGCCGGGATTGTCCGGCATAGCCACAGATTCTGGACAAGCGATTGCATTGACGCTGTGTCGCGCGTCGCCATTCAGCGGGGCTTTTTGCAGTTCATGCCGCCGGAAGTGATGGGCGCCCATGTCGGCGCCAGCCCGGCGCACAGCACGGGCCGCAGCCAATCCATGGCCATGCGGGCCGGCGTTGCCCTGCCCGGCCATTTCGGGGTGGAACTGGATGTGCGGCAGGTAACGGGGGGCGATCGGGATGCGCTGCGGGCAGCGATTGTCCGCTATAAGGCGCTGCGGGATCGGCTGCACAGCGGGCGTGTCTGGATGGGGGAGGTCGAACCCGGGCTGGTCTGGCAGGCCCATGGTGCGGCTGAGGACATGATCCTGCTTGTCACGCGCACCCAGCCCAGCAGCCTGCGCTATCCGCCGCAGGTGCGGCTGCCCATGGCACTGGCCGGGCGATCCTATATCGTGTCGCGCGATGCCGCCCCGGATATGCGCTGTGATGGTGGCTGGCTTGCCCAGATGGGGTTGCCCCTGCCCGAGATGCGCGGGGAAGAGGTGCTGATCTTCCGGATCGCGGCCGTATGATTTTTGATCCGACGGATCATCCGCACCGCCGCCATAATGTGCTGGCGGATCAATGGGTGCTGGTGTCCCCGCATCGCGCCCGCCGGCCATGGCAAGGCCAGGAGGATGCGCCAGAGACAGCGCCGCGGATTCCCCATGATCCCGATTGCTATCTTTGCCCCGGCAACACCCGTGTGACCGGCGCGGCCAACCCTGCCTATCGCGCGCCTTATGTCTTTGCGAATGACTTTGCGGCTTTGACGCCCGATGCGCCAGCGCCCGACAGCGCCGACCCCTTGTTTCACATCGCGGGTGCGCGGGGCGAAAGCCGGGTGATCTGTTTTTCACCGGACCATGCTGCAAGCCTGCCCGAACTGCCTTTGGCGATGCTGGAGGCTGTGGTTGACACATGGGCCGCGCAAGCGGCGGAGCTGGGCCAACATTATGCCCATGTCCAGATTTTTGAGAATAAAGGGGGCATGATGGGATGTTCCAACCCGCATCCCCATGGGCAGATTTGGGCGACCGACCATGTGCCGAGCGCGGTTGCGACCGAAGACCGGACACAGGCCGCCTATTTTGCAGACCAGGGCAGGGCG
>JBJOJQ010000082.1:0-16961 GCA_046046525.1 Pseudomonadota bacterium | reverse complement strand
CTGAAAACCATTCACGCTGAACGTGCGGTCAGTGCTATTCGTCGGGCGGCCCCTTTCCAACTGCCGCCAGAACATTATGCCATCTGGCAATCGCTGGGACCCATCACCTTCGACAAAAGGCTGGACTGACATGAATTTTCGCTTTGCGACACCGCTTCTTCTGACTGGGCTGGTGCTGGCTGCGCCGGCAACGGCACAGATCACAGGCACCGTGACCGATGACACGGGTACGACTTCGCTGATCGTGGCGGTGCCCCCCATGACGACGCCCGCCGACGTCACAACGCCGGCCGGGCAGACCGCCGATCTTGGCCGCAAAGTGGCCGATATCATCGCCAATGACTTGAATGCGACCGATGTTTTCACCCCGCGCGGCCCCGGCGGCCTGCGCACGCCCACCATGGCGGAGGTGACAGCGCCAACCTTCCCGATCTGGGCCGGCATCAACGCGGAAAACCTTGTCCATGGCTTTGTCACCGGCAATGACGATGGCACATTGACCGTTGGCTGTTATCTGTATGATGTCGCCCTGCAATCTGAGATGATCCGCCAGGGCTATACTGTGCAGCCCCGCGAATGGCGCCGCGCCGCGCACAAATGCGCCGACGCCATTTACGCGCGCCTGTCGGGTGAAAATCCGTTTTTTGACAGCCGCATTGCCTATATTGCCGAGACCGGACCCAAGGGAAATCGTGTCAAACGATTGGCGATCATGGATTCCGATGGCGCCAATCACCGGTTCATCACCAATGGTCAATCCATTGCCCTGACACCACGTTTTTCGCCGGATTATCAGCAGATTGTCTATGTTTCGTACATAGAGCGCCGCGCCCGCATCTATGTCTATGACATTGCCAGCGGGCGGCAAAAGCTGGTGACCGAAAGCCCGAACCAGACGTTCAGCCCGCGCTGGTCGCCCGATGGCAAGACCATCCTTTATTCCATGAGCGTCGGCGGCAATACCGACATTTATTCCGTGCCGGCCACCGGCGGCACACCAACGCGCCTGACGAACAGCCCGGCGATTGAAACCGGCGGCAGCTATTCACCCGATGGCAAGCGCATCGCCTTTGAAAGCGACCGGTCGGGCAAACAGCAAATCTATGTTATGAACGCCGATGGGTCGGATCAGCAGCGGATCAGCTTTGGCGGGGGCAGCTATGCGACGCCCGAATGGAGCCCAAGGGGGAATCTGATCGCCTTCACCAAAATCGGCGGCGGCGGTTTTCGCATCGGGGTGATGAGCCCGTCTGGCGGCGGCGAAAAGCTGTTGACCGACAGTTGGCAGGACGAAGCCCCCACCTGGTCGCCCAATGGCCGCGTGATCCAGTTTTTCCGAACCGAACGCGGATCGGGCAAAACCAGCGTGATGCAGGTCGATGTCACAGGCGCCAAGGAACGCCGGATCGATACGCCGGTCGATGGATCTGACCCGGCCTGGGGGCCGCTTTTGCCGTGACCCAGCCCCGGCCATGGACGGTGGCTGGATCGTCTGGGTCACCATGAGGCTTGACCTTGCCAGGGAAAATGCGAAATTCTTTAGAAATGGGCGCAAAGCCGAGTGAAGGAGTCAATAAAATGAACAAGAAATTAGTCACACTGCTGATCGCGACCAGTCTTGTTGCCGTTGCGGGCTGCGCCAAAAAGGAAACGCCGCAAGATCTTCCGCCGCCGCCTGTCGGTGCTGAAGGTGAAACCGGCCCTGTCGAAACTGGCCCGACCCCGGGATCACAGGCTGATTTTATCGCCAACGTGATGGCCGACCGCATTTATTTCGATACGGACAAGTTTGATATCGATAGCGAGGATCAATCCATCCTGAACAGCCAGGCCGAATGGCTGAAACGCTATCCCAATGTCCGCGTGACGATTGAAGGCCATGCCGACGAACGTGGCACCCGCGATTATAACATCGCCCTGGGCGCGCGCCGCGCCAATGCGACCAAAAATGCCCTGGCAGCCATGGGCATTGATGCCGACCGCATCAGCACCGTCAGCTATGGCAAGGAACGGCCCGACGCGCTGGGATCAACCGAGGAAGATTGGGCGCGCAACCGTCGTGCCGTCACGGTCACGATCGAGTAGAACCAGCGCCAACGCGCATAAAGAAAGCCCCCCGTCCGCCGGACGGGGGGCTTTTTTGTGGGCGGCCCGTCTGTCCCGACAGGCCGGGCGCGCCCAATGGGGTTAGGCGACGCGCTTACCCGTCAACGGGAAGGTCCCAAAGGCACCCGCCTTGACCGAGCCCGAAACATCATCGCCATCAATCGTCGCTGTGCCTTCCAGCGTCATCGGCATCGGCACCGTCATCTTCATCGACCAGGTCAGCGTATTGCCATCGACCTTGCCATCGGTGATTTCGGCAGAGCCCTGTGCACCGCTGTTCGTGCCAGTCCAGCTATCGCCGTCGACATTCACGACCATGGTCGACTTTTGATCGCCCAGCGGGGACTTCACGACGCATTCATAGGTGCCAGACAAACTCATCTTCACTCTCCTTCTTGAAACCGCCCGCGGCTTATTTGCCGACGGATGATGACATTAGTTCGACCCGCAGACCAAGTTTTTCAAGCTGTGGGCGCACAATTTTCGCATCGCCCACCACAACCCACAAAAACGCATCCGGGCGAACAGCGCTGCGGATGGCCGCATCCATCTGCGCCTGCGTCATCGTGCGATACCGTGACGCTAGGGAATCGTAGAAATCATCGGCCCGGTTATAGAGGTCGTTGCGTTGCAGCCCGCCCAGAACATCGCCAGCCGTTTCAAAACTGCCCGGCAATTCCAGAATGCTGCCTTTGACAATACGGTCGCGTTCTTCGGCGGAAACGCCCTCTTTGGTCAGGAAGTCGCGGTAGATGTTTCGCAATGTCAGGATCGACTCGCCCGTCTTGTCGGCCTGGACAGGCGCCAGGATCATATAAGGGCTATCGCCCACGACGCGGCTGATCCACCCCGATACGCCATAAGACCAGCCTTTGGTTTCGCGCAGATCCATGTTGATCCGCGACAGGAAGCCACCGCCCAGCGCCTGGTTTGCCGCCAAAAGTGGTTCAAGCGCATCGGTGCCTTTGACGGGCAGAACCTGCCCCGCCAAAATCACCGATTGCGGCGAACCCGGACGATCGATCAGGACGATCTTTGCCTCTGGCGGCTGTACCGCCACCGCTTGTGGCTTGCGCCCCCCCGGCCCCTTGGACTGCCAGCGCCCAAAGCGGGCCTCAAGGGCTGCGGTCAGCCGCGCCAATGGCTGATCACTCACCACAAAGATGGTGGCCTTTTCCGGCCGGATCCAGGCCTGATGAAAGGCGATGAGATCATCCCGGGTCACGGCCGTCACGCTTGCAATGTCGCCCGTCCCGGTAAAGGAAATGCCATAAGGGTGATCCGGCCCGTAAATGAGCGGCGGCAAGACGCGCAGCGCCGTTGCCTGCGGGTTCTTCAACTCGGCCTGAATGCGGGCCAGATGTTGCTGGCGCAGCCGCTCTACCTCGGCCGGCATGAAGTCCGGGCGCTGAATGATGTCCGCGAACAGATCAAGCGCCGGGTCCAGATTCGCGCTGAGCGTGGCAAGGCCAATGGCGGTGCGATCCATGGATGCGCTGGCGCCAATGCTGGCCCCCAGACGTTCCTGTGCTTCGGCAATCTGCGTGGACGTGAGGCCCGCCGCCCCTTCATCCAGCAAGGAGAGCATGAGCGTCTGTGTCCCCGGCTTTTGGCGCGAATCCGCGACATTGCCCGCATCAAAGCTCACCGAGATCTGCGTCATGGGAACAGCCGTGCGCTGGGCATAAACCAGCCTGACGCCGTTGGAGAGCTGGGCGCGCGCCACCGTCGGGAAATCAAGATCGGCAATGGCGCCCACCGCGGGCCAAGTCCGGGTGGGTGCTGGCGCGGCAGCGGCGCTTTCGGCTGCATCGCTGGGCCTTTGCGCCACAGGGGCGGCTTCGGCATAGGCATCGCGCGCGCCCGGTTCCACCGTCAATGCATAGACTGGGCGGCTCAACCAGGTGTGCAGTGCCGTGCGCACCTGATCTGGCGTGACGGCTGCAAGCGCCGCAAGATCGCGCTTATAGGCGGCGCTATCGCCCTTATAGAGTTCCCCTTCGGCAAGCGTTGCCGCTTTGCCCCCAAGGCCGCCAACCTGTTCCAGCCCACCGATCAGGCCGGACAGGGTACTGGTGACGACCCGGTCCACCTCATCCTGGCTGGGGCCGTTGCGGATCAGCTCTGCAATCAGGGCATCCAGCCGCTCAGCCACGCGCGCGGGATCGACCCCCGGCCGCACATCCGCGCTCACCTCAAACCAGCCCAGTTGGGCATAAGCATCATAGCTGGCCGTCACCCCCACTGCGAGCTGCTCTTGCCGGACGAGCGCATTGTCGAGACGCGAACTGGCGAGCCCGCCAAGCACGCTGGCCCCGATGCTGAGTGGCAGATGATCGGCATGATCCAGACCGGGGCCGGCCCATGTCCGGTACAGGCGCACCGTTGCCACCTGATCCTTCATCACCTCAGCCTTGGGTGCATCCAGCGTTGGGATGCTGACGGCAACGGGGGGCTGTTTCGGCCCGGCGGGAATGGCGCCAAACCATTTTTCAACCAGCGGCCGGGCGGTTTTGGCATCGATATCGCCGGCCAGCACCAACACCGCATTATTGGGCCCATAATGGGTCCGGAACCAGGCACGGACATCTGCCATGCTGGCGGCATCAAGATCTGCCATCGACCCGATGATCGGGTGGCCATAAGGATGACCTTCGGGCATGGTCCCCCGGATCTGCGCATAAGGGACAAGGCCATAAGGGCGATTATCGCCCTGGCGCTTTTCATTCTGCACAACGCCAATTTGGTTCGCGAGCTTGTCTGGCGTGACCGCCCCCAGCAAATGACCCATGCGGTCGCTTTCGAGGAACAGCACCCGTTCCAGCGCACCGGTTGGGACCGTCTGGTAATAATTGGTCCGATCAAAAGAGGTTGTGCCGTTAAAATCCGTCGCGCCCAGTTCTTCCAAAGGCTTGAAGAAATCCCCATCGGCATTTTCCGAGCCATTGAACATCAGATGTTCAAACAGATGCGCAAAACCTGTCTTGCCCTTGGGCTCATGCTTTGACCCGACATCGTACCAAAGCGACACGGCAACGACCGGCGCCTTGCGATCAGTATGGACGATCACCCGCAGACCATTGGCCAAAGTGAATTTTTCATGGGGTATATCAATCTGCTGCACCAGCGACGCGATTGATGCCGGACGCTGGGGTACAGCCGCCTGCACCGGCGCGATGCCCAGCGTGAGCGCAAGAAAGGCAAGGACAAGAAAGCGCATGATAACCCCGTGACTCTGCGTGTTGAACCTAAGGCCTGACTTTTGGCCTTGGGCGGCCTCTTTCATCGCAGGCGCGATGAATAAAGGCTGACCAAGGCCCCGGCGTCAGGGACGATAACGCTGCGTGGCATGGCGCACCGCATCTGCCCATTCAAAGTGAACCGGCTTAAACTTCTGGGCAGCAAACAACGCCATCTGGTCGGTATAATGCCGCGATTGGGGCCGGTTGGTCGCCGCACCATAAGGCTGGATCGACTGCGACTGGACCTTGCCCGCTTTGTCCCAATTGACCAGCATGATGAAGCTATCGCCATGGCGGACCCGCAGCTTCTGATCCGCCTGATCCTTGTCCCAGGCGGTTGTGGCGCGCAGCGTATCCGTGCCGCCCAGCATCGGTAGATCGACCGTGCCGCGCCGCAGCCGCTGCACCTCGGCCAGGGGCGGATCTATCCGGCCAAAGCGATCCTGAAGATCGTCCACCGCCTCGCGCAGCGCGGCCTGCGGATCGGGCAACGGCGCGCGCCGCCATTTCTTGGCAGACGCCACACGGATGACGCGTTCCGCCAGCACATCCGCTGCACCCGCGCCATCGCTTGTCCAGTCCCACCGGGCCAGCAACGCCTGCGCTTTGGCAAGATCAGGCGCGTCGGTGATCTTTGCTGAAATCACCCGGCGGATCCAATCCCCCACCCAGCTGTCGCGGGCATAGCCCTTGTCAAATTTGATCGCCAGCAGCTGTGCCGGCGTCAACGTGCCGGCCTGCGCCAAAAGCGCCGTCGCACGGGTCCCCCGATTGGTCATATCGCGTTCAATGCCCAGCAGCGGGGAAAAGTTGGCCGGATCAAGTTCTGATCCCGGCCCCGCCGCCAGAAAGGGCGTGTTATTGGCGTTCTGAACAAAGCCGCTTTTGGGATCGACAATCTTGGGATAGGCCGAAAACGGCACCGCGCCCGTCCAGATCGCGCGGGAGGTATCGCCCGGCAAAACACCCGTATAGTCAAATCCGGGCTGACGGTTCGGGAACAGGGCATTGTAGATATAGGCGATCCGTCCTGTTTTATCGGCATAGAGGAAATTTGTCGCCGGCACCCCACCAATCGCCATGGACTGGGTCCATTCGTCCCATGTGCGGGCCTTGGTATTGCGATAATATTGCTCCACCGCCTTGGCGTTATCGATCCCGGCATAGCGGATCGCGAAATTGCCCTTGGCATTGCGGATCACGGGGCCATGCACCGACCGATAAACCATTTTGGGCACGGGCAAGGTGAAGGGGCCAAAGCGCACGGGCAGCCAGACCCGCTTTTCGATCAGCGGCCTCCACTTGCCATCCAGCCGATAGCGCGTGCCCGTATCATCCATCACAAGTTTGTAGACATCGATAAGATCAGGCCGGTTGACGGTATTGGTCCAGCCAAGATGCCGATTATGGCCCAGCAGCACGAACGGCGATCCGGGGAATAAGGCCCCTGCCATATCCAGCCTTTCGCCCGAATGCACGACCGCCTCATACCAGGCGACCTGCCCTTCAAAGGGCTGGTGTGAATTCGACACAAGCCAGGTCTTGCCATCGGCCATTTTGGATGGCGCCAGCGCAAAGGCATTGGAGCCATTGAGGCTGGGATCACGGCCAATGGGTGTCATCGGCAAGGCACTTTCGCGCGGTGCGGGCTTATCCTCCGCCAAGGCGCCGATCACCCCGTCAAGGCCATAGAAAAAGGGCGCGCGCAGCACGAACCCGGCGACAATATCAACACCATTGGCTGGAAACAGCCCGGCCAGACGCACGTCTGACGGATGTTTTTGCGCATAATGGTTGAGGCCGGCGGCATAGCCTTCGATCACCTGCCGCACCTCTGGCGTCAGCGTGTGATAATCCCGGATCGCCGTGTCGCGCACACCCAACAGGGCGGCAACATAATCAATCTGCGCGCCATCGCGACCTGTCAGGGCGCCGCTGCGCCCACGTGTCATGGCGATAACGTCCTGAATCGTCGTAAAATCATCTTCGGCATGGGCATAGGCCAGCCCGTAGGCGGCGTCCGCATCGGTCTTGCCATTAATATGGGGGACACCAAATTCATCGCGCACAATTTCAACATCATAGGCGCGTGCCGGTGGGCCGGGTTCTTCCTGCGCGGTCAGCGGTTCCCAAATCGCTGACGCCATGGCCAGCGTCGCCACCGCGCCCAAGGCCCATTTCATCCACGTCTTCATGCTGTCTCCCCTGTGCTTTCGATCAGCGATATTGACGCGCCCGGGTCAATGGGCAAGTCAGACGCACCGATTATCTGGAGAATTCCATGCGCCGCTTTGCCCTGTCTGTCTGCCTGCCCCTTTTGCCGATGTCGGCCATGGCCCAAACGGCCCCCGCCAACATCACGCCAGAGGCGGTCAAGGCGCATGTCGCCTTTTTGGCGGATGATCTGCTGGAAGGCCGCGATACCGGGTCACGCGGGCACCAAATTGCCGCGCGTTATGTTGCGACACAGTTTGAAGCCATGGGCCTGACGCCGGCGGCCAATGGCAGCTGGTTCCAAACCGTCCCGCTGGTTGAGATCCAACCCAATGCCGATGCCCAGCTGAAGATCGGCGAGGTGTCGTTGACGCACAAGAAAGAGGCCGTGATTTCGGGCAATGGCCGGGCAGAAGGCAAGATCGTTTTTGGCGGCTTTTGCATTCACAAGCCGGACCAGGGCCTGCGGGATCTGGCCGGGCTTGATATCAAGGGCAAGATTGTCGCCTGTCTGTCGGGCTATCCCAAAGGGACGCCCAGCGATATCGGCGCGCATCTGAATGCCGAGAAGTTGAAGACCCTGTCAGAACGCGGGGCCATCGGGTCGATATCCATCCGCACGCTGGAACGCGAAAAGCAAACGCCCTGGACGCGCGTTCTGGATTATGCCGATGATCGGTCGGTCCGCTGGACCCATGCCGATGGCACCCCTTATGACGCGGCGCCCAATATCAAGGCTTCTGCCACGCTGGACCGGGCGGCGGCGGCACAGCTTTTTGCCGGCACGGGCAAAACGCTTGATGCGATTTTGGCCGAAGCGGATCGCAAGGGCGGCAAGCCGCGCGGCTTTGCGCTGGGCAAATCAGCGGTGATCGCACGGACGGCCACGCTGTCGCCCTTTACCAGCCCGAATGTCGTCGGCCTGCTGCCCGGATCAGACCCGGCTGTGGCCCATGAATATGTGCTGGTGATGGGCCATCTTGACCATATTGGCGTGCGGCCATCGGCTGCGGGCGCGGACAAGATCAATAATGGCGCCATGGACAATGCCGCCGGGATCGCGACGCTGCTGGAAGCCGCCAAGGCCATGGCCAGCGCCGCCAATCGCCCGCGCCGTCCGGTGATCTTTGCCGCCGTCACGGGTGAGGAAAAGGGCCTGTTGGGTGCAGATTATCTATCCCGCTTTCCCATCGTCGGCGCTGGGAAGGTGGTTGGCGTCGTCAATCTCGACATGCCGATCCTGACCTATGACTTTACCGATGTCATTGCCTTTGGCGCCGAACATTCCACGCTGGGGCCGATTGTGGCGCAGGCCACCGCCCGCGATGGCGTGGCCTTGGCGCCGGACCCTGTGCCCGAAGAAGGCCTGTTCACCCGATCAGACCATTACCGCTTTGTACAGCGGGGCATTCCCTCCGTCTTCTTGGTAACAGGCTATTCCGGGCCGGGGGCTGAGGCGTCTGCCGCGTTTCTGAAAACCCATTATCACCGCGTTTCGGATGATCTCAATCTGCCATTCAACTGGGCGGCCGGCGCGAAATTTGCCCGGATCAACATGCTGATCGCCACCGAAATCGCGAATGCGCCCGACAGCCCGAAATGGTATGACGACAGCTTCTTTGGCAAGATGTTCGCGCCACAGGCGGACAAGGCAAAACGTCCATAATCTGATCGAGATCAATGCACCCCCTTGTGTTGCGATTATGCAACACTACATCCTTTGAGGAAAGAAAGGGGCTGATATGAACCTCGAAAAATTCACTGATCGCGCCAAGGGCTTTTTACAGTCGGCCCAGACGGTCGCCATTCGCCTGAACCATCAGCGCATTGCGCCCGAGCATCTGTTAAAGGCGTTGCTCGAAGATAATGAAGGCATGTGTGCCGGCCTGATTGGCGCGGCCGGCGGTGATGCTGCGCTGGCCGGGCGTGAGGCCGATGCCGCTTTGGCGAAGATCCCGGCCGTGTCGGGATCTGGTGCGAACCAGCCGCCCGGCCTCGACAATGATCTGGTCCGCGTGCTCGATCAGGCCGAGCAGATTGCAAGCAAGGCGGGCGACAGCTTTGTGACCGTGGAACGGTTGCTGCTGGCGCTGACGCTGGCCACCACGACAGAGGCGGGCAAGGCGCTGGCCAAGGCTGGCCTCAGCACCGAAGGGCTGAATGCGGCGATCAACGCCCTGCGCAAGGGCAAAACCGCTGACACCGCCTCTGCCGAGGATCGGTATGACGCGCTGACGAAATTCGCCCGCGACCTGACGCAGGCCGCGCGCGACGGGAAGCTGGACCCCGTGATCGGCCGCGACGAGGAAATCCGCCGGACGGTGCAGATTCTGGCCCGCCGGACCAAGAACAACCCCGTGCTGATCGGCGACCCCGGCGTTGGCAAAACCGCCATTGCCGAAGGGCTGGCGCTGCGCATCGCGAATGGCGATGTGCCCGACACGCTGAAAGACCGCACATTGATGGCGCTCGACATGGGCGCGCTGATTGCGGGCGCGAAATATCGCGGTGAGTTTGAAGAGCGGCTGAAAGGCGTGCTTGATGAGGTGAAGGGCGCCGAGGGGCAGATTGTCCTGTTCATCGATGAAATGCACACGCTGATTGGGGCGGGCAAGAGCGATGGCGCTATGGACGCCTCTAACCTGCTGAAACCCGCCCTCGCCCGGGGTGAACTGCACTGCATTGGCGCAACCACGCTGGATGAATATCGCAAATATGTCGAAAAGGATCCGGCGCTTCAGCGGCGCTTTCAGCCGGTCTTTGTCGGTGAGCCGACGGTTGAGGACACGGTATCGATTTTGCGGGGCCTGAAGGAAAAATATGAACTGCACCACGGCGTGCGGATCACCGATGCCGCACTGGTGGCCGCGGCAACGCTGTCAAACCGCTATATCACCGACCGTTTTCTGCCGGATAAGGCCATCGACCTGATGGATGAGGCGGCCAGCCGCATCCGCATGGAAGTGGAGTCCAAGCCAGAGGCAATCGAGACGCTGGATCGCAAGATCATCCAGCTGAAGATTGAACAGCTTGCCCTGGAAAAGGAAACCGATGCAGCGTCGAAGGATCGTCTCGCCACGCTAACCGGTGAACTGGCCAATCTGGAAGAGCAATCGGCATCCCTGACGCAGCGCTGGCAGGCGGAGAAAGAAAAGATCCACGCCGAAGCGCGGATCAAGGAACAACTCGACGCGGCCCGCCTTCAGCTGGATCAGGCGCAACGATCGGGCGATCTCGCCAAGGCGGGAGAGCTGTCTTACGGCACCATCCCGGCACTGGAAAAGCAATTGGCCGAAGCGCAGGGCGCAGCGGCGGGGGCCATGCTGCGCGAAGAAGTGACGCAGGATGACATTGCCGCCATCGTGTCGCGCTGGACCGGCATTCCGGTTGACAAGATGCTGGAAGGCGAACGCGAAAAGCTGCTCCAGATGGAGGAGGAGCTTGGCAAGCGCGTGATCGGCCAAAAGGATGCTGTCCACGCTGTGTCCACCGCCGTGCGCCGCGCGCGCGCCGGGTTGCAGGATCCGAACCGCCCGCTTGGCAGCTTTCTGTTCCTTGGCCCAACGGGTGTCGGCAAGACAGAATTGACCAAGGCGCTGGCAGGGTTCCTGTTCGATGATGACACCGCCATGGTCCGCATCGACATGTCGGAATTCATGGAAAAGCACAGCGTGTCGCGCCTCATCGGCGCGCCGCCCGGCTATGTCGGCTATGATGAAGGCGGTGTACTGACCGAGGCGGTCCGCCGCCGGCCTTATCAGGTTGTCCTGTTTGATGAGGTTGAAAAGGCGCATGGCGATGTTTTCAATGTGCTGTTGCAGGTCCTTGACGATGGCCGGCTGACCGATGGGCAGGGCCGGACCGTGGATTTTACGAACACGATCATTGTCCTCACATCCAATCTGGGGTCACAATTCATTGCCGGCCTGGCCGAAGGCGACAGCGTTGAAAGCGTGGAGCCGCAGGTCATGGACATTGTCCGGGCGCATTTCCGGCCGGAATTCCTCAATCGTCTGGATGAGATTATTCTCTTCCACCGGCTGGGGGCCGACCATATGGGCCCGATTGTCGACATTCAGGTCGGCCGGGTGGCCAAGCTGTTGGCGGAACGCAAGGTTACGCTGGACCTGACCGATGCGGCGCGCGCCTGGCTGGGCCGGGTCGGCTATGATCCGGTCTATGGTGCCCGCCCCCTGAAGCGGGCCGTGCAGAAATATCTGCAAGACCCGCTGGCAGATAAAATCCTGCGCGGCCAAGTGCCGGATGGCGCAACCGTGCATGTTGATGAAGGCGATGGGCAGCTTGTTTTAAGCTGATCGGCGCGCGGGCAGAGGCGTGGGGCAACAGCGGCGCCTCTGCCCCCAAAGCTCAACCAGGATGGCGGGACGCGTCACCCGCAGGAGCGGCAGGCCGCATGTCAAAGGCCAGGGTGATGCGATCTGCCGGATCGTTGAACGGCAAGGTTCCGTG
The DNA here is from genome assembly GCA_046046525.1 of Pseudomonadota bacterium. Lineage (GTDB taxonomy): Bacteria > Pseudomonadota > Alphaproteobacteria > Sphingomonadales > Sphingomonadaceae > Aquisediminimonas. The sequence goes on along the minus strand of JBJOJQ010000082.1, from coordinate 4,929 downwards.
CCAGAAATAGGATGGGAAAATCACCAGCGTCCCGGCCTTGGGGCTGATCATGCGCCGCGGCGCCAGCGCATCAGGCAAAACCAGGTCCGGCACGCCAAAAACGATGGCGCCTTCACTTTTGCCCGGCCCGACACCAGGGGGGAGCGCCGCGTAAAAGGCTGAACTCATCCACCCACGCTGATGAATATGGTGCGCATGATGGCCGCCCTGCCGCAGCCGGACCGACCATGCTCCTTCAAAATCAATGCCCTCAGCTGTGCGCCGCCCCAAAAAAGGGTGGTTGGCGTCGTCAGGCAAATCGCGCAGCGCGTCATCAATCCGCGCTTTGACCAGCGTTTTGAATGCCGCAATCTGCGGGTCGGGCGCGGCAAAAAGATCCCCACGTGTCTGCGTCCCGCCTCTGGGGGATTGGTCGGGGGGATGGTGGCTGGTCTGGTGCAGCGACGCCAAATGATCAGCAAAGCCGGGCAGCGCTGGCAAGCCATGCGCCATGTCACCAAAGGCGTCTTGCAAGTCGATCGGGATGACGAAGCGATCATAGTCAGCCAGCCAGGCTTCGCGCGGATCTTGGCGCAGACGCCAGATAATGCTGAGCCAGGCCCAGCCAGATTGATCAAGCGGATCAAGCTGCGTTGCAGCCACGGCATGGCGTTCAGCCGCCGCGACATCGCCTTGAGCGATCAACAATGGCGTCAAATGGACATGGGCAGCGAGCGTATCGGGGGCTGCGGTGATCACGCGCTGCAATTGCGCAATGGCAAGCATGGGCTGGCCCTGCCACGCAAAGGCGAGTGACAAGGCCACCAGCAGGTCTGGGCTTGCACCAAAGCGGTCACAGGCCGCACCAGCCAGACGCTCCAAATCTTCGGCCAGATGCAGGTCTTTTGCCGCGCTGATCGCGGCGGCCCATAAGGCCCGGTCTTCAGGCGTTGCGGCCAGCGCCTGCGCAAAACTTGCCATGGCGTCATATGGCCGACCCAGTTGCGGCAAGAGCCGCGACAGGGCTTCATGCGCAGGGACAAGACCCGGCTGGAGGGACAGAGCTGTTTGATAAGCGTCCACCGCCGCATCAAATGCCCCCTGATCAGCCTGCACATGGCCCATCAACATCCAGCTTTCGGCAGGACGCGCCTTGGCGTTTCCAGCGATCAGAATATCATGCGCCGCACGACTTTTGCCTTGTGTGCGGAGCAGGGTTGCCAAATTGTGCCGGGCAATCAGGTTCGTGGCTTCGCGCGCCAGTGCCTGCCGATAATATTGCTCGGCACGGTCAGGCGCACCGGCGCCGTCCGCGACAAGGGCCATGCGCACAAGGATATCGGCCCGATCCGCATGATGGCGGGCCATGTTATCGAGAAGGTGCAAAACATCCGGTGGACTGGCCACATTGATCAGCAGGTCGAGCAAGGACAAAGCCTTGCCCCTATCCTGCGGATGCGCATCAAAGGCGCGCCGGGCGACCGCAATGCGATCCGCCGCGATGGCGGCGGTCGTCACCACCGACCAGACCCCAACCGATAAAGGGCAATCAGAATTGGTTCAGCCGTTCGGATTGGCGGCCGTCCGGTTCTGTTCAATAAAGCGTTCCGCTTCGCTGTTACCGCGCACGCGCATTGCTTCCCACTCCCGGTTTGTGCGGCAGATCTTCTCTTTCTTGACGAGCGATCCGGTGACATCAATCAAGCGGCAGCGGACATAATCCGGGTCGCGGCGGTCCTTAGGCGGAAGCGGCTTATCGCTGCTCTGGGCGTTGGCCGGCACTGCGCTCAACAGCAGACCCGTCAGCAAAACCAGTTTCTTCATGTACACTCCTTTTGATCTCAACATCGTGGATCAACGTTAACGTCCGGCAAACCCCAAGGAATCAGCCGATGTGAAATAACGTATAATCGCATCCTGTTCATCATTGCTTAAATGCGGATTCCAGACATCAAATATCAAAATGGCCCGCATCTCATCTGAGTTATTCCATGCCTCATGTTCAATTGTATCGTCAAAGGCAAAGGCTTTGCCAACCTCCCAGGCGCGCGTTTCACCGCCGACACGAAAGGCGCAATTGTTAGGCACGATCAGCGGCAAGTGGACAACCGCGCGCGTATTGGTGACGCCAGTATGCGGCGGGATATGAGCGCCCGGACGCAAAATTGAAAACATCACATTGGGCGCGCGCCCGGGAATGAAGGTGCTGGGAATGGATCGGATCAGGTCCGCCGTGACCGGGCATCGTTCCAAAACAGGCGCATTGGGGGTCCCAAACTCCCAAAGAAACAGTGCCCCCCAATCCAAGGAGTTGTTGAGCGTCGCCCATTGCGCTTCAGGCCCGCCTTTTTCCAGCTGCACATAGGGGCGCAGGCTTTCGCCCGGATCAGCATAGACCGCTTCAAACTCGGCACGAATGGCATCGGTGCGGCTGTTCACCTCTTCAAACCATGGGAAATGATGGTCGTCGAAAAATTCGTCTACAGGCAAAAAGGGGTAAAATAGCCCAGCGCATTGGTTCTGATATGTTTTGCGCCGTCCTGTCACAACATCGACAAAAGCCTGGATCCGGCGACGGCTCTGGGCATCCGCGTCTGGGAACTGGCCTTCAAAAGCCTCATCGACAGCGGCTGCAAAGCGGGCACCGACATCCGCAACATATGTCCGTCCTTCGTCCAGCTGTTGCGCCACCTGGGGCGACATCGCCCCGACATCGCCTGCCAATTGTATCGCCGCGCGCCAAGCCGTCAGCGCCGCCGACTTTTCACCTTCGCGTTGATGCAATTGAGCTTTGCGAAGCCAGGCCATGAAATGCAGCCGATCCCGGTCCAGCGCAGCATCCAGCGCCGCCATTTCGCCTTCTGCATTGTTCTGCGCCCGGCAGGCGGTCGCCAAATTCAGCCATAAGGGCACGGCATCAGGATCAAGTTTCAGGGCGGCTTCAAAAAGTTCCGCTGCCTTGCCGGCATCGCCTTGCCGCAGTGATTGCAGACCAGCCGAATTCAGCGCCATCGGAGATGTGGGCGTTGCTACGGTCATGACACGTCCTTGGCGACAAAGAGAGGATCCTCTAAGCGGCATACTATGGTCGCCACAAAAGTCGAGATCAGGCAATGACACAGACGAACATCGCTGCAGATCTGGCGGACACCCGCTTGCTGGCCCATCGCTATGACGATGCGCGCGATGACGTCCACTTTCTGCATGTACCATGGGCAGACCGCCGCGATATGCCGTTTTTGTCGGACGAGGCAGTGCGCGACAAAGGCCCGATCCGCGTTATTCCGGCTGCCACCCTATCACCGTCAGACGTGGTGGCGGCGCCCGTCCATTTCATCTTTCATTCGGCCTTTTGCGCATCGACATGGCTGCTCCGGGTGCTGGAACAAGCCGGCACGTCAGCGTTGAGTGAACCGCAAATCCTGAATGATTTGATTGGCGCCTTGCGGCGCGGGAAACCGGGCGCAGATATTGCGCGCGTACTGGATCTCGCCCTTGCGCTTTCAGAGCGTCCCGAACGGCCCGGACAGGCGGTGGTGATCAAGCCGTCCAACCTTGTCAATCATCTGGCGAAGGCGATGATGGCGCTGCGGCCCGACAGTAAGGCCGTGTTTTTATTTGCCCCGCTTGATATTTTTCTAGCTTCTGTGGCGCGTAAGGGCCTGTGGTGCCGACTTTGGGTGCGCGAATTGCTGGGCTATCAGCTCGATCTGGGTATGATTGACATGGGCTTTTCCACGCGTGACTATCTGGGGATGAGCGACTTACAGGTCGCTGCGCTCGGCTGGATGACACAGTTTCAGCTTTTTGAAACGCTTGAGACGGCCAGCCAGGGCCGCCTGTTGCGGGTGGACAGCGAAATGCTGACGCAACAGCCGGAAACAAGCCTTGATCGCATTTGCGGGCATTTCGGAATCGCGCTGGAAGCGGAGGCCTTTGAACAGCTGCTGCACAGTCCTGTGGTCAATCGGCATTCGAAATTCGGCCACAGCTTTTCAGCCGATGATCGCCTGGCAGAACGCCGCCAAACGCTTGCGGCTCATGGCGATGAGATTGAAAAAGTGGCGCATTGGGCGCGCGAGGTGGCACGCCAAAACGGATGGCCAGACCTCCCCTGAAGGAATTGAATTCAGCCCGGCATCAGGGCCTTCGGTTCATCTCTTTGCCGGACAAAGAAAAAGGGCGGGTCAATGACCCGCCCTTTCCCCATCATCTTGATGCGATGATTAGAAGTTGACCTTGATCGAGGCCGCATAGCGACGGCCCAGCGTGTCGTAGGTCGACGGGTAGGTATTCCCGCTGTTAAACGACGTCGAACCGATCGTAGCACCCGTCAGGGGCGGCTGCTTGTTGAACAGGTTCTGCACGGTCAGAGTCAGCGACAGATTGTCGGTGAGCTTCACGCGGGACGAGATGTCGAAATAGTCGTATGACGGGATACGACCGAAGTCGACATCACCCCAATCGGCCAGCGAGCCCTTGAACGCCGGACCATTGACGTTTTCAATGTCATCCGGCTCTTGGACGAAGCTGTCGATGTGACGCCACAGCAGCGACACGTCGATCTTTTCGAAGCCAAGCGTCGTCCGCAGCGACCACTGCAGCTTCGGCTGCAGCGACCCGCAGTTCGTGCTGATATAGCCCGTGCAATCACGGTTCAGCGAGCTCGGGGTGGCCTGGAAGGTCGAGGTGTTGGTCCAGTTGCCGTTCAACGCCATCGAGAGATTGGCAAAGCCAATGTCGCGACGATAGTTGATCGACAGGTCAATACCGTCGGTCTTCAGACGACCCAGGTTTGACGACGCAAGGAACAGGCCCGGCGTATCCTTGGGTTCACCGTCAAGGCCACCCGTTTGCGGATTACGACGGATCGAAAGACAGGCCGGATTGGTGAGCGACAGGTTACCCGCACCGAAGCACGCATCGATCGCATCGCCAGATGTCGGAGAG
>JBJOJQ010000152.1:0-4096 GCA_046046525.1 Pseudomonadota bacterium | reverse complement strand
TCCACCGCTGCGTTGGCGCGCGTGTGGCCGAATTGCAGCTGACGACGCTGATTTCCGAGATGCAAAAGCGGCGCTTGCGCGTGAATGTGCTCGAAGAGCCGACCCGCGTGCCGGCAAGCTTTGTCCATGGTTATAAGAGCATGAAGGTGGAAGTGACGCGTTACTGACCTGCACCCATAAACCACCACTGACGTGAAATTATCAACCGACCGCTTGTCCTGAGCCTGTCGAGGGACCGTCCTTTCCTGATCAAGAAAGGCGGGGCTTCGACAGGCTCAGCCCAAACGGGCGGGGTGAACTTGCCTCCCAAAACCATGCCCTGCCACCCACCGCGCCTGACCCTGTGCGCGGGGTGAACTTGCGTCCCAAAACCATGCCCTGCCAGCCACCGCACCTGACCCTGTGCGCGGGGTCAACTGCGCTGCAAAAACCATCCCCAGCCAGCCACCGCGCCTGACCGTTTTTCCTTGGGTTATGCCGCCCCTTTTCCTATAGGCTGGACATGGCAGACGAAATCGCAAACACCCCGAATACTTCCGATTATGGCGCGGACTCGATCAAGGTTCTCAAGGGCCTGGATGCCGTGCGCAAGCGGCCCGGCATGTATATCGGCGATACCGATGACGGGTCGGGACTGCACCACATGGTCTTCGAAGTCTCTGACAATGCCATTGACGAGGCGCTGGCCGGTCATTGCGACCGCGTGATCATTCAGCTGAACGCCGATGGGTCGGTTTCGGTCGAGGATAATGGCCGCGGCATCCCGACCGATATTCACAGCGAAGAGGGCGTTTCGGCAGCCGAAGTCATCATGACGCAGCTGCACGCGGGCGGTAAGTTTGAAAACACCTCAGACGATAATGCCTATAAGGTGTCCGGCGGACTGCACGGCGTGGGCGTATCTGTTGTCAACGCGCTGTCGATCCGGCTTGATCTGACCATCTGGCGGGACGGGCAAGAACATTACATGCAGTTCCAGCATGGCGATGCCGTGGCGCCGCTGAAAGTCGTTGGCGCAGCGGGCGAAGATGATCGCGGCCGCCCCAAGCGCGGCACACGGGTGACCTTCCTGCCCAGCCCAGACACATTCAAAATCACCGAATTTGACTTTGATAAGCTGGAACATCGGTTCCGCGAACTGGCGTTTCTGAATTCCGGTGTGCGCCTTTTCCTCATCGATGCACGGCATGAGGACAAGAAAGAGGTTGAACTTTATTATGAAGGCGGGATCGCCGCCTTTGTGAAATGGCTCGACCGCGCCAAATCCCCCCTGTTTCCAGACCCGATCGCCGTATCCGGGCAGCGCGATGGCATTGGCATTGATGTCGCGCTGGAATGGAATGACAGCTATTACGAAAACGTCCTGTGCTTCACCAACAACATCCCGCAGCGCGATGGCGGCACGCATCTGGCCGCATTCCGCGCAGCCTTGACGCGCACGCTCAATAATTATGCGGAAAAATCTGGCCTGCTCAAAAAGGAAAAGGTCAGCCTGACAGGTGAGGATATGCGCGAAGGGCTGACGGCGATTGTGTCGGTCAAGCTGCCCGATCCCAAATTCAGTTCGCAAACCAAGGATAAGCTCGTCTCGTCCGAAGTCCGCCAGCCTCTGGAAAGCCTGATGGCGGACAAGATGGCGGAATGGCTGGAAGAAAACCCGGCCAATGCCCGTGCCGTGGTGCAAAAGATTATCGATGCCGCCGCCGCGCGTGAAGCCGCCCGCAAGGCGCGCGAATTGACCCGGCGCAAGGGCGTCATGGACATTGCCTCACTGCCCGGCAAACTGGCCGATTGTCAGGAACGTGACCCCGCCAAATCAGAACTTTTTCTGGTCGAAGGGGATTCCGCCGGTGGCTCTGCCAAACAGGGCCGGAACCGCCATTATCAGGCGATCCTGCCGCTGAAAGGTAAGATCCTGAATGTGGAGCGGGCACGCTTTGACAAGATGCTGTCCTCCAAGGAAGTCGGCACGCTGATCCAGGCCATGGGCACCGGCATTGGCCGCGATGATTTCAACATCGAAAAGCTGCGCTATCACAAGATCGTCATCATGACCGACGCCGATGTCGACGGCGCGCATATCCGGACGTTGTTGCTGACCTTCTTCTATCGGCAGATGCCTGAAATCATTGCCCGCGGTCATCTCTACATCGCCCAGCCCCCGCTTTACAAAGCCGCCCGGGGCCGGTCCGAAGTCTATCTGAAGGATGATGCGGCGCTGGATGATTATCTCGTCGAAGGTGGCCTGGCCGCAACCGCGCTGGACACGTCGGGCGGGACGCGATCGGGCGCGGATTTAAAGCTGCTGGTTGATCATGCCCGCCGCATGCGCACGCTGATGCGGTATGTTCCGCGCAAATATGATCCGGCCATCATCGAAGGGCTGGCGCTGGTTGGCGCGCTGGATCCGTCGCTGGATGCCGCCGGGCGGCAGGCCGGCATTGACCGGGCCGCAGCCTGGCTGGGCCGCGCCGACACCGAGGCCCGCTGGACCGGGCAGGTCAGCGCCGAAGGTGGTTTCCATTTGCAGCGGCTGTGGCGTGGCGTGACCGATCATCACATCATCGAAGCCAGCTTCCTGCTGAGCCAGGAGGCCCGGCGCCTGCACAGCCTCGTCTCCGAACAGGCAGAGGCCTATGCACAGGTCAGCCGCCTGGTTGCGATTGGCAAGACGCCGATCGAGGCGAGCGACGGTGAAGACGATGACGCCCCGATGGTCGCGACCAAAGGCACCACGCTGATTTCACGGCCGTCTGAACTGCTGGACGGCATTTTGGCCGCCGGGCGCAAGGGCCTGTCGATTTCCCGCTATAAAGGCCTTGGCGAAATGAATGCCGAGCAATTGTGGGAAACAACGCTTGATCCCGATAATCGGTCGCTGCTGCGCGTTGAAATTGCGCAGGCCGATCTGGCGGATGAGATCTTTACCCAGCTGATGGGCGATGTTGTGGAGCCGCGGCGCGACTTTATTCAGCAAAATGCGCTGAATGTCGCCAATCTCGACATCTGATCCCCGTTCACGCTTCCCCCGATATGAGAAGGGCCGCAGCACCAAGTGGTGCCACGGCCCTTCCGCATGGTCAGCGACCGGAAATGGGGGACCCGCCTTGCCAAAGCCGCGCAGTTCCTCTCCCGGGGAGACCAAAGGCAGCGTAAACCGCGCCTATCCCCGGATCACCCTTTCCGACCTCTTAGCTTGACCATGAGACATCGGATCACCTCCTTTCGCTGAGTTGCGTCTGGCGAACCTGCTGGTTCGCAGGCAGAGGATGAGTCAGCTGCGTCCTGCAATCAAGTCTTGAGAAAATTAAATTTGCTGTCACACTCACCCGTTCGGGCGCGCTGGCCCCGATCGGTTAGCTGCGGCAATCCTCAATCACCCGGGTCAGTTCCACCCAGCTGGGCAGCACGAGCGGTGTCTGGCCCGACACGCTGATCAAAATCCGACCGCGACTAAACGCCATCGCATCCAAAAGCGGCTCAGACGCCGCGATTTCCACGGTGAGATAGGTTGGCGCCCAAGCAAGAACACTGGTCGGATAGCTGACCTCTGCCGTGGTCGACCTTATCGTCATTTGGGCAGCCACATCAAAAGGTTGCCGGACTGCGCGTTGCAGCAAAATGCGGCGCAACGCGCGATCGCATCTGACCGCAAAGCTCGCCTGTGCGCCCGGTTGACCAAATAACGCCACCGGCCATTGCGGATCCGGGCGATAGGCCCAAGTGCCCGGCGAAACAGCCATTTTCTCCCACGCGGGGGCAGCAGAGACCGCCGCCGCCGGCTTGGCCACAGGCGGCGCGGACGGTGCCGGGGTCACCGGCTGTGGCCTTGCGGCGCGCACTGTGGGCACCGCAACCGTTGTACAGGCCGAAAGACATAAGGCGCCAAGGCCGATTAAGGAAAAAAAGGTCCACCGCATCAACTAGATGTGCGACCGTTCGCGGCAATTGGCAAGCACCCAGCGCACAGCCCATTGCAACCCGCGCCGCGCGCCGCTAAGGCCGCGACCAGGCATGCGGGGCTGTAGCTCAGTTGGTAGAGCGCATCGTTCGCAATGATGAGGTCAGGGGTTCGATTCCCCTCAGCTCCACCATG
>JBJOJQ010000060.1:0-5757 GCA_046046525.1 Pseudomonadota bacterium | reverse complement strand
CGGCCTGCCCGAATATTGGGGAGTGCTGGACAAAAAAACACGCGACGATGATGATCCTGGGCGATGTGTGCACGCGGGCCTGCGCCTTTTGCAACGTCAAGACGGGGATGCCGCGCAAGGTTGATCCCAATGAACCCCAGGCGGTGGCCGATGCGACGGCTGAAATGGGCCTGAAGCATGTTGTGATCACATCGGTTGATCGTGATGACCTGCCCGATGGCGGTGCAGGCCATTTTGTGAGAGTGATTGAGGCCATTCGCCGGACATCACCGCAGACGACCATCGAAATTCTGACGCCAGATTTCCGCAACAAGGTTGAGGCCGCGGTGGAAGCGATCGTGACGGCGCGGCCCGATGTCTACAACCATAATCTGGAAACCGTTCCCCGCCTGTATCCGACCATCCGGCCCGGCGCGCGCTATTATGCGTCGCTGCGGCTGTTGGAATCGGTCAAACGCTATGATCCGTCGATCTTTACCAAATCGGGCATCATGGTGGGTCTGGGGGAAGAGCGGCTGGAGGTGCATCAGGTGATGGACGATATGCGCTCTGCCGACATCGATTTTCTGACCATCGGGCAATATCTGCAGCCCACGCCTAAGCACGCCAAGGTCATTGATTATGTGACGCCGCAGACCTTTGAGGCCTATGCGGCCATTGCCCGTGCCAAGGGGTTTTTGCTGGTGGCGGCATCACCGCTGACCCGATCCAGCTATCACGCAGACCGCGATTTCGCCCTGTTGCGGGATGCGCGCACGGCGCAATTGGCCCATGCCAAAGCATAGCGAAACTCGCACGCTCCCCTGGAGCGCCGGCCAAATGTATGATCTTGTGGCGGATGTTGGCCGCTATGGGGAGTTTCTGCCTTGGGTCAGCGGCGTGCGGATCAAATCCAATTCAGATACAGAAATGGTCGCTGATCTTCTTGTTGGTTTCAAAGCGATCAAGGAAAAATTCACCTCACGCGTCACCAAAGACCGCCCGCGTCTGATCCGTGTCGATTACCTCGATGGGCCGATGAAATATCTGCACAATGAATGGACATTTCGCGACCGCGCCGATGGCGGGTGCGACATTGATTTCATGGTTGATTTTCAGTTCAAGTCGCGGGTGTTTGAGGCCATTGCCGGGCAGGTCTTTGACCGCGCATTGACGAAAATGACCGACGCCTTTGTGGCGCGGGCCGAAGCACTTTACAGTTCCGCACCCGGCAACAGCAGTTCCAGCGCGACGAGTGCGGCCTGAACGCGGATCGGGCCTCGGCCCAGATCGCCGAATTGCTTGGTATCGGCAATCACATCATCCGGATCGGATCCGCGCCGCGCCCGCGCGAAAACCACTGTGCCCACAGGCTTTTTGGCTGTCCCGCCATCTGGCCCGGCAATACCGGTAATGGATACGGCGACATCCGCGGTGGAATGATCAAGCGTACCCTGCGCCATCGACCAGGCGGTGGCGATAGAAACCGCGCCAAATGTCTCAAGAATATTCGAATCGACGCCAAGCGCGCTCATCTTCGCGTCATTGGAATAGGTGATAAAACCCACTTCAAAAACGTCGGATGATCCGGGGATTGATGTCAGCGCGGCCGACACAAGCCCACCGGTGCAGCTTTCCGCAACAGCAACACGGCGCCCTTTTGCGCGGTTTTCAGCAACCACGCGCCGCGCGGCATCAATCAATTCCTGCGGGAGTGCATCGTCCATGAAACTTACTTCGCCGTCACATTTTGACCTGTCCCGGAAGGCGCGGGACAGATGTTTAAGGGGCTCTTTGCCTTCGCGACGGCGGCCTGTGCCTTTGGTCGGCTCATGATTTCAAGTAAAATCCCGACGAGCATCGACATATTTTCGGGCGGCAGTGGGGCCACGACGCGGATCACGCGATCAATATCGCTGCATTGGCGCGGTTCGATGGTCTTGACGATGGCAGTTGTCATCAGCGCCGATGAAAAGGGGCGCAACGCTTCATCCGACATCAGATCGAACAAGGCGGCATTGTCTTGCGCCAATTTCGCGATCGCGGGACGCGCCATTGGCCAGGCGGCGTTGGCCGTGGGCTGATATCTGTCGGCAAGCGCCTTGCCAGATTGGGCGAGAAACGCGGTCGGGCCAAGCACCGGCGCACATTTGTTGGTCATACCACGCACAATATCTGGCAGGCCAAAGGAGATGATGGCCTGCGCCTCTTTGGGGGTCAGGCAGGGCAAGGGCGCTTGCGCCGCCAAGGGCGCGGATGCCAGGACGAGCATCAGGGACAAGGCGGCCCTTGGTTGAGCAATGCCCATGGGATCACACCTCCTCTGGCAGGCGGATGGTTGCAATGGCTTGTGCTGCAATGCCTTCGCCGCGGCCTGTAAAGCCAAGTCGTTCGGTTGTCGTGGCTTTCACGCTGACACATTTGGCGGGCACGTCCAGCATCGCCGCAATTGCCGCCTGCATGGCCGCGCGATGCGGCCCGATTTTCGGCGCTTCGCAGATGATCGTCAGGTCCACATGGTCAATCACACCACCCGCCGCGCGGATACATGCGGCGGCATGGGCCACAAATTGATGCGACGCTGCCCCGCGCCATTGCGGGTCGGTCGGTGGGAAATGGGAACCGATATCGCCATCACCCAAGGCCCCGAACAGGGCATCGGTCAGGGCATGCAACGCGACATCGGCATCGCTATGCCCGGACAGGCCCTTGTCATGGGCAATCTGCACGCCGCCCAGCCACAGATCCTCGCCGACAACCAACTGGTGCACGTCAAAGCCCATGCCGGACCGGGAGATGAGACGGGCGGCCATCTGCTGTTCTGCCCGCGCAATATCTTCGGGTTGCGTGACCTTTTCGAGCATTGCGTCTCCTTCCACCACGGCAACGGCAAAGCCGGCGGCGCGGGCCATCTGCGCATCATCTGTGGCAGGGGCACCTGTCCATTGATCATGCGCGGCCTGAATGGCAGCTGTGCGAAAGGCCTGGGGGGTTTGCACGCGGATGAGGCCCGCCCGGTCCACGACCGCGCCCAAGTCTGCCTCTGCCCGCGCCAGCGTGTCGACAACGGGCAGAGCCGGGATTGCGCCCTCATGCGTCGCCAATGCCGCAATCAGGCGATCCAGCACCGCTTTGGGCAAAAAGGGGCGGGCGGCATCATGGATCATCACCCGGTCACACGCACCCACGGCCGCCAGGCCAGCCTGGACCGAGGCCTGGCGTTCCGCGCCACCATGCACCACCGCGTCGACCGGCAAACCCCGGAGCGCGGCATCGGCCAGCGCCTCGTGCCCAGCGCCGATCACAACGATGATCCGGCTGATCTCAGGATGGGTGGCAAAAGCTGCCACGGCATGGCGCAGCATCGGCTTGCCCCCAAGCAGGCTATATTGCTTGGGAACGGACCCTCCGGCGCGCACGCCCTGTCCGGCAGCAACAATGATCGCAGCGATCGTCATGGCTCGCGGCATAAGCACGCAATTCTGTTGCACGGCAACATAAAACTGCCTAGAGGACTGCTGAAAATTTAGGCAATCTCATGCAACGTCTAACCCCCATCCAGATCGGCCCGGTCCGCATCGACATCCCCGTCATCCTCGCACCGATGACGGGCGTCACCGATATGCCGTTTCGCAAGATTGTCCGGCAATTTGGCTGCGGGCTGAACGTCACAGAGATGATCGCCAGTCAGGCCATGATCCGCGAGACCCGCCAAAGCCTGCAAAAGGCGGCGTGGGACCCGATTGAAGACCCCGTATCGATGCAGCTTGCCGGGTGCACGCCGCACGAAATGGCCGAAGCGGCCAAGTTGAATGAGGATCGCGGGGCCGCGATTATCGACATCAACATGGGCTGCCCGGTCAAAAAGGTTGTCAATGGGGATGCCGGATCAGCGCTGATGCGTGATCTGCCTCTGGCAGCCAGCCTGATTGAGGCGACGGTCAAGGCCGTGAAGGTGCCGGTGACGGTGAAGATGCGAATGGGCTGGGACCATGACTCGCTCAACGCCCCGGAATTGGCCCGGATTGCCGAAGATCTGGGCGCGCAGTTGATCACCGTCCACGGTCGAACCCGCAATCAGATGTACAAAGGCTCCGCCGATTGGGCCTTTGTCCGCAAGGTGAAGGATGCGGTGAAACTGCCGGTGATCGTCAATGGCGATATTTGTTCGATCGAAGATGCCGAACAGGCATTGGCGCTTTCTGGCGCGGATGGCGTGATGATTGGCCGGGGCGCTTATGGCAAACCGTGGATCATCTCGCAGGTCATGGCCGCCTTGACGACGGGCACGCGGCTGCCCGACCCGACGATTGAGGAGCAATATCACCTGATCGTTCGCCATTACCGCGATATGCTGGATCATTATGGCGAAACCACGGGCGTCAACATGGCGCGCAAGCATATCGGCTGGTACACCAAGGGGCTGCACGGCTCCGCCGATTTCCGCAATGCGGTCAACCAGATCAACGATCCCCAGACAGTTCTTGCCATGCTAGAGCGTTTCTACGAGCCATGGCTCAGTCGCGCCGCCGCCTGACCGGACCGGACGCCTTGATCGGCCCGCCATCAGCTGAAGAGCTGGTTGCCGCGTCGCCCATTGCCCAGATCATCGTTGATCCCGCCATGGTCATTGCCCGCATCAACGCGGCTGCAGAAATGCTGGTCAATCAAAGCGCGCAAACAACCACAGGCCGCGGCCTGACCGACGTGATGAGCCTGCCCGAGGGCTATGATGGTAGCGAGGCGGCCTTTGCGGCCTATGACGCCCTGATTCAGCTGAAGCGCGGCGGCCATGTGCGGGCGGATGTTTTTATCACGCCGCTGGTTGAACGTCCCGGATGGCGCCTGATTTCGATGCACAGCGGTGCCGCCGCGCATCGCGTGGGCAGCCGGGCCCAGGGCGGTGGCGCACGGGCGGCGGTGCGCATCGCGGCCATGTTGGCGCATGAGATCAAAAACCCATTGGCGGGCATCCGGGGCGCAGCGCAGCTCTTGTCGCGCAGCGTCGATCAGGGGGCGTCGCGGCTGACCCAGCTTATTCAGGATGAGGTGGATCGTGTCGCTGCGCTGATCGATCGGATGGAAGGCTTTACCGACACGCGCAAATTGGTGCGGCAGTCCGAAAATATCCACGCCATTGTCGATCATGCCCGCGCGGTGGCGATGTCAGGCTTTGGCGATCGGCTGTCCATTCAGGAAATCTATGACCCGTCCTTGCCCGAGGTGCTGGTCCACCGCGACACGATGGTGCAGGTTGTTCTCAACTTGCTGAAAAATGCCGCGGAAACCGCCGACGCAGGGCAAAAGCGCAATGTGACGATCACCACCGCCTTTCGTCATGGCGTCTCGGTGGCGGTTGAGGATGGCGGGCGCAAATTATCTTTGCCGATTGAGCTGTGCATCATTGATGACGGCCCCGGCGCGCCGCCAGAAATTGTCGATCATCTTTTTGATCCCTTTGTCAGCAGCAAGCCCAAAGGGCAGGGGCTTGGCCTGGCGCTGGTCGATAAGCTGACGCGGGATATGGGCGGCATTGTTCAATATGCGCGGGAAGGCAGGCCGGAGAAAACGGTGTTCCGCCTCCTTCTGCCGCGCGCGGATGGCAGGACATAATGACACAGGGAAAAATTCTGGTCGTCGATGATGATGACGCCATTCGCTTGGTCATTCACGAGGCGCGGAGCCGCGAGGGGCATGACGTCCGCACCGCAGCAAGCGTCGCGGAACAGGCGCGGATCTTGGCGGCGTTTGAACCCGATGTGCTGGTCACCGATGTGA
>JBJOJQ010000055.1:0-17996 GCA_046046525.1 Pseudomonadota bacterium | reverse complement strand
GCAGCTGAAGCGCAAGAAATTATACTAATGATCCACAGCAAAGGGGCGTGACCCCTTTTCCTCCTGCCAAGGCTGCCCTACTTAAAGGGGGTAATGTGGCAACTCTATCAATTCCCGCTCTGTCCCTTTTCGCGCAAAGTCCGCCTTCTCATGGGCGAAAAGGGCATGGGGTATGAGCTTGTCCGCGAATATCCGTGGCAGCGCCGGGACGAATTTCTTGACCTGAATCCCGCCGGACAGGTGCCCGTACTGGTCAATCCAGACAAGAACATCTCCCTGATTCATTCCAACGCGATTACAGAATATCTGGAAGAAACGGTTGATCAGGCGCCGATGATTTCTGGCACGTCAACCAATCGCGCCGAAATTCGGCGACTCGTTGCTTGGTTCGATGAACAATTTTACTTCCAAGTCGTTGGCCCGCTGTTGCACGAACGCATGGAAAAGCGGCTGGTCAGCCGGACCACACCCGATGGCGGCGTTTTGCGGGAAGCCATGAAAAATGCGAACCAGTTGCTCGATTATATCGATTGGCTGCTGGATCATCGCAATTGGCTGGCCGGGGCAAGCCTGAGCCTCGCGGATCTCGCCGGGGCGGCGCATATTTCTGTGGCGGATTATCTGGGCGGGATTGACTGGCGCAGCCATGAACCCACGCGCCGCTGGTATTCGGGGCTGAAGTCACGCCCCTCTTTCCGGCCGCTCTTGAGTGAGCGGATGGAAGTCATCCCGCCGCCACCGCATTATGACAAGGTCGATTTTTAGGCGCGGGTCGCGCTCAGAATATAGTTGAGCGACAGATCATCGGACAAATGCAGGCCCTGCGTTGCGGAAAAGGCAATGCCCTGCATCTGAACCACCCGCAGGCCCGCCTGCTCCAGCAGCGGCAATAGCTCTTCTGGTGTCAGGAACTTATCCCAGTCATGCGTGCCCTTGGGGATGACGCCCAGGCCTTCCGCCAGCGTAATCATGGCCAGCCGCGATTTGGCCGTGCGGTTGGGCGTTGACAGGATCATCAGGCCGTCTGGCGCCATGCGTTGCGCCAAAGCGGCGATGAACGCCGCCGGGTCCGTCACATGCTCCACAACTTCCATGGATGTCACCAGATCGTAGCAGCCGTCATAGCTGGCGATATCTGCACATTCATAATGAATGGACAGCCCGGCATGTTGCGCATGGAGACGCGCAGCCGCAATATTTTCAGGCGCTGCATCGACGCCTGTCACGGACGCCCCCAATCGGGACAAAGGCTCACACAGCAACCCGGCGCCGCAGCCCACATCAATCGCCGTTTTTCCCAAAAGCGGGTGACGCGCGGTGGCATCGGCCTGCCAATGGCTGTCAATCGCCTGCCGAATAAAGGCGAGACGAACGGGATTCAGCTTATGCAGCATTGCCGAAGACCCGGCCGGATCCCACCATTCCGCGGCCAATTTGCCAAAATGGGCTGCCTCAGCGGGGTTGATCGTCGTTGCGGGGATTGCCTTTGCCATACCCCTTCCCTAACAGGGCCGCGCCTTTCGGCCAAATCCACAATTGGTTTACGACACAGGAAATTCCATGGCCCGCATCGTAATGAAGTTCGGCGGCACCTCCATGGCGGGGACAGAGCGGATCCGGAACGTCGCATCCCGCGTGAAGCGCGAAGTTGATGCTGGCAATGAAGTTGCGGTGGTTGTGTCTGCCATGGCGGGCGAAACAGACCGCCTTGTCAATTTCTGTCGGGAAGCGGCCCCGCTGCATGATCCCAAAGAATATGATGTTGTCGTGGCGGCCGGCGAACAGGTGACATCCGGCCTGCTGGCCATCACCCTGCAAGCCATGGGCGTCAAGGCGCGCAGCTGGCTGGGCTGGCAATTGCCGATCCGGACGACCAGCGCCCATGCCTCGGCCCGGATTGAGGATATTGATACCGATGCGTTGATTGCCGCCATGCAATCCGGCGAAGTCGCCGTCATCCCCGGCTTTCAGGGCGTGACAGCGGACAATCGCATCACCACGCTGGGCCGTGGTGGGTCCGACACCTCAGCTGTTGCCGTTGCGGCCGCCGTCAAGGCCGATCGCTGCGATATCTACACCGATGTCGACGGCGTCTACACAACGGACCCCCGCATCGTGCCCAGGGCGCGTAAGCTGGCCAAGGTCACCTATGAAGAGATGCTTGAACTGGCGAGCGTTGGGGCGAAGGTGCTGCAGACCCGCTCTGTCGGCCTCGCCATGAAAGAAAATGTACGGGTGCAGGTTCTTTCGTCCTTTGAAGACCCCACCGACAACCCCATCCCCGGCACGCTGATCGTCGGTGACGACGAAATCGGAGAAGATGAAATGGAACGCCAACTGATCACCGGCATTGCCCATGACAAGAACGAAGCCAAGGTCACACTGACCAGCGTTCCCGATCGTCCGGGCGCCGTGGCGAGCATTTTTGAACCGCTGGCCAATGCGAATATCAATGTCGACATGATTATCCAGAATATCGCGCATGATACGGGATCAACGGATGTGACCTTCACCGTGCCCGGCGCCGAACTGGCCCGCGCAATCGATACGCTGGAAAAGGCAAAGGGCACCATCGGGTATCAGGAATTGATGCACGATACCAAGGTGGCCAAGATTTCGGTGGTGGGCGTCGGCATGCGTAGCCATGCTGGGGTCGCCTCCACAATGTTCAAGGCGTTGTCGCAACGCGGCATCAACATTCAGGCCATTTCAACGTCCGAAATCAAGGTGTCCGTTCTGATTGACGAGGACGAGACCGAATTGGCCGTGCGCGTGCTGCATACGGCCTATGGCCTTGATGCCGAGGACGCGGCGTGAGCAAGCTGGACGCGCTGATGGCGCGCGGCACCGCTTTTTTGGGGTCACGCGTGGCCATCATGGCTGGTGCCATGAGCTGGATCAGCGAGCGTCATCTGGTGTCTGCCATGTCGAATGCGGGCGGCTTTGGCGTGATTGCCGGTGGCGCCATGCCGCCGGATATCCTGTCCGCCGAAATCGCCGCAACAAAGGCGATGACCGACAAGCCCTTTGGCGTAAACCTCATCACCATGCACCCGCAATTGTCGGACCTGATTGCTGTCTGTGCCGCGCATCAGGTGACGCATGTCGTGCTGGCCGGTGGCCTGCCGCCGGCGGGTGCGATTGACCAGATCAAGGCATTTGGCGCCAAAGTCATTTGCTTTGCCCCCGCCCTGGCCCTGGCGAAAAAGCTGGTGCGCTCTGGCGTCGATGCACTGGTGATCGAAGGCAATGAGGCTGGCGGCCATATTGGCCCGGTCACAACCTCTGTTCTGGCGCAGGAAATTCTGCCGGAAATGGCAGACCAGGTGCCCGTTTTTGTGGCAGGCGGCATTGGCCGGGGTGAGATGATCGCCGCCTATCTGGAACAAGGGGCCTCTGGCGTTCAGATCGGCACGCGTCTGGTGTGTGCAACGGAATGTATCGCGCACCCGAATTTCAAAAAAGCATTTATGCGGGCGTCTGCGCGCGACGCCGTGGCCAGCGTTCAGATTGATCCGCGTCTGCCCGTTATTCCCGTGCGCGCGCTTAAAAATGCCGGCACAGAAGAGTTTACGCGCAAGCAGATAGAGGTCGCCGCAAAGCTGGACCGGGGTGAAATCGACATGTCGGCCGCTCAGCTTGAGATTGAGCATTTCTGGGCCGGCGCACTGCGCCGGGCGGTGATTGAAGGCGATGTCGACAATGGCTCTGTCATGGCGGGCCAATCGGTCGGCATGGTGAAGTCGGAAGAAAGCGTTCAGCACATCCTCGACACGCTGATGGCCGAAGCAGAAGCGGCTTTGGCCGAGCGCCAAGCTGCCTGATCCTTTTGCGCGCTTAACCCCTGGGGGCAGGCGCCCGCACGCCGGCCTTGCCGCGTCGGGCCAGTTCTGCCTTCAGATCTTCGGGCTTGGGAGCCCACAAAAAGCCGAAGCTGACCGTGCCGTGTTTTGTTTCAACAACATGGTGCAGCCGATGCGCCTGAATGATCCGCTTCATATAGGCGCTTTCGGGAATGTAGCGGATGTTGACCCGGCGATGCACAATGACATCGTGAAAGCCGAAATAAATGGCGCCATAGGCCGCGATACCGCCACCGATCCACGCATAGAGCGCGCCATGGCCCAGCCCGATCCCATACCAAAAAAGGCTGATTGAGGGGATCGCAAAGATCGCCGCGTAGAGATCATTCAGTTCAAACATGCCGTGGCGGGGTTCATGATGGCTTTTGTGGAGGAACCAGCCGGGCCCATGCATCAGCCAGCGATGCGCAACATAGGCAAAACCTTCCATGAAAACCACGGTCAGGACGAAGATGAAGAGACCAGCAAGCAACGACATGGCGACTCTTTAGCCGGTCGTTCATGCTCTCGTCATCCATTAAGCGGCAAGGCCCACCTAAAAGTATAATCGAACCCTGAATGCGGCATGGATTCCGGGACGAAAAGCAAAGGATGGTCATGATGATGCGTGGATTTGCCCTGGCCCTTTTGACATCGAGCCTTTTGGCAGGCTGCGCCACACCCGAGACGCGACTGCGCAACGGCTTGATGGGAGCCGGCCTGTCACGCGACACGTCAGCCTGCATGGCAGACCGGATGATCGACAAATTGTCCCTGACACAATTGAAGCGCCTGTCAGACCTGAGCAAGATCAGCGAGACGCGCCTCGCCACGATGCGTGTAGGCGCGTTTTGGCGTCAGATCCGTGCGCTGCGTGACCCAGAAATCCTCGCGATCACAACGCGGGCTGGCCTGAGTTGTGCGATTTCCGAATAAACAGGCCCAACTCAGCCGATGGGAGGGCTTCCCATATCATCGAGGCTATGCTTTAGGCCCCTGCATCAATAGCAGGGACTCGCGCAACCGATGAATATTCACGAGTATCAAGCCAAGGAACTTCTGGCCAAATATGGCGTTGCAGTGCCGAAGGGCATTCCGGCCATGTCTGTTGAAGAGGCTGTCGCGGCTGCCAAGCAGCTCCCCGGGCCACTTTATGTCGTGAAGGCGCAGATCCATGCGGGCGGGCGTGGCAAAGGCAAGTTCAAGGAACTTGGCCCGGATGCCAAGGGCGGTGTCCGCCTGGCCAAGTCGCTGGACGAAGTTGAAGCCCATGCCAAGGACATGCTCGGCAACACGCTGGTGACTGTCCAGACCGGCCCGGCCGGCAAGCAGGTGCAGCGGCTCTACATCACCGATGGCGTTGATATCGGTAAGGAATTTTACCTCGCTCTGCTCGTTGATCGGGCAACCAGCCGCATTGCCATTGTCGCTTCGACCGAAGGCGGCATGGATATTGAAACCGTGGCGCATGACAGCCCGGAAAAAATCCACACGATCACGATCGATCCGGCCTCTGGCCTGATGCCGCATCATGGCCGCGCTGTCGCCAAGGCGCTCGGCCTGACGGGTGACCTTGCCAAGCAGGCTCAGGCGCTTCTTAAGGGGCTGTATGATGCCTTTTTGGGCACAGATGCCTCGCAGATCGAAATCAATCCGCTGGCGATCTGCCCGACGGCAGATGGCGACAAGCTGTTCGTTCTGGATGCCAAGGTTGGCTTTGATGGCAATGCCATGTTCCGTCACAAGGATTTGGCCGAACTGCGCGACCTGACGGAAGAAGACCCGGCCGAAATCGAGGCTTCGAAATATGACCTCGCCTATATCAAGCTCGACGGCAATATTGGCTGCATGGTCAATGGCGCTGGGCTGGCCATGGCGACCATGGATATCATCAAGCTGAATGGTGAATTCCCGGCCAACTTCCTTGATGTTGGCGGTGGCGCGAACAAGGAAAAGGTGACCGCTGCGTTCAAGATCATTCTGAAGGACCCGGCCGTAAAGGGCATTCTGGTCAACATTTTCGGTGGCATCATGAAGTGCGACATCATTGCCGATGGCATTGTCGCTGCCGCCAAGGAAGTGAACCTTTCGGTGCCACTGGTCGTCCGTCTGGAAGGCACCAATGTGCAGCAGGGTAAAGACATTCTTGCAAATTCCGGGCTGCCCATTGTGGCGGCGAACGATCTTGGCGATGCCGCAAAGAAGATCGTTGCCGAAGTTCGCAAGGCCGCTTGAGGCTTGCCAAGCCGATTAGATTTGTGCAGTGCACCCAGCATTGACGTTAACGTAAAGCGATTCACAGGAGACGCCTGATGAAGATCCTCGTGCCCGTAAAGCGGGTCATCGATTATAACGTAAAGCCGCGCGTAAAGCCTGATGGCTCTGGCGTGGATTTGGCGAACGTGAAAATGTCGATGAACCCATTCGACGAAATTGCGGTCGAAGAGGCCATTCGCCTCAAGGAAAAGGGCGTTGCGACCGAAGTCGTGGCCGTTTCGATCGGCCCGGACAAGGCCCAGGAAACGCTGCGCACCGCGCTCGCCATGGGCGCAGACCGGGCTATCCTGGTCGTGGCCGAAGATGTTGAGCCGCTGGGCGTGGCAAAGCTTCTGGCCAAGATCATGGACGAAGAAGCCCCCGGGCTCGTCATCCTTGGCAAGCAGGCCATTGATGATGACTCAAACCAGACCGGCCAGATGCTGGCGGCGCTGACGGGTCGTCCGCAGGGCACCTTTGCCTCCAAGGTCGAAGTTGCTGGCGACAGCGTGAACGTGACCCGCGAAGTCGATGGCGGCCTTGAAACCGTCAGCCTCAAGACACCGGCGATCGTGACCACCGATCTGCGTCTCAACGAGCCGCGCTATGCCTCTTTGCCGAACATCATGAAGGCAAAGTCTAAGCCGCTCGCACAGAAGACCCCGGCCGATTACGGCGTGGACGTGAGCCCGCGTCTGAAGACTCTGAAGGTCGCTGAACCGCCCGTGCGCTCTGCCGGCATCAAGGTTGCCGATGCGGATGCGCTGGTTGCCAAGCTCAAGGAAATGGGAGTTGCCGCATGAGCGTCCTCGTTTACGCTGAACACGACAATGCGTCGCTGAAGGACGCAACACTGGCCGTCGTGACCGCCGCCGCCAAGCTTGGCGATGTTCATGTCCTCGTTGCCGGCAATGGCTGCGATGCCGTGGCCCAAGCCGCAGCGAAGATCGCTGGCGTCGCCAAAGTCGTCGTCGCCAATGACGCCGCTTATGCCAACCAGTTGGCTGAAAATGTGGCGCCGCTCGTGGCAGGTCTGATGGCCGGTTATGACGCTGTCCTGTTCCCGGCGACGGCGCATGGCAAGAACATTGCCCCGCGCGTGGCTGCACAGCTGGATGTCATGCAGATCAGCGACATTCTGTCGATTGAAAGCGCAGATACCTTCACCCGTCCGATCTATGCGGGCAATGCCATTGCCACGGTGCAGTCGACCGATGCCAAAAAGGTCATCACCGTGCGCGGCACGGCCTTTGCCAAGGCCGCTGCTGAAGGCGGTTCGGCTGCGGTGGAAGCGGTATCGGGCAGCGGCGACGCGGGCATTTCGTCCTTTGTCGGTGCTGAAATCGTAAAGCTGGAGCGTCCGGAACTGACATCGGCGAAGATCATCGTCTCGGGCGGTCGCGCCCTGAAGGATGCCGACACGTTCCAGGCAACGATCTTCCCGCTGGCTGACAAGCTGGGTGCCGCGGTTGGCGCAAGCCGGGCCGCTGTCGACGCTGGTTATGTGCCGAATGACTATCAGGTCGGCCAAACCGGCAAGATTGTTGCCCCGGAAGTCTATGTCGCCGTTGGTATTTCCGGCGCGATCCAGCATCTGGCGGGTATGAAAGATTCCAAGACGATCATCGCGATCAACAAGGATGAAGACGCCCCGATCTT
Organism: Pseudomonadota bacterium; assembly: GCA_046046525.1. Taxonomy (GTDB): domain Bacteria; phylum Pseudomonadota; class Alphaproteobacteria; order Sphingomonadales; family Sphingomonadaceae; genus Aquisediminimonas. The sequence continues at coordinate 10,239 of JBJOJQ010000055.1, read as the reverse complement.
CCAGGTCGCGGATCTTGGTCTGGTTGGCGATCTCTACAAGATCGTGCCGGAACTCGTCGAAAAGATCTGATCGATTGACCTCGATCCGGAATAAGAGGCGGCTTAGGCCGCCTCTTTTTTTGTGCCCGCCACCCACAACATGGCCCATCCGGCCAAGGCGGCAGCAAGGGAGCCCATCAAGACACCGATTTTTACGCCGCTGGCATGGGCAGGATCGGCAAAGGCCAGATCCCCGATAAACAGGCTCATGGTAAAGCCGATGCCACACAGCAAGGCCATGCCATAGACCTGCGGCCAGGAGGCATGCGCCGGCTTGCTGGACAGACCCAGGCGGACCGCCACCCAGATGGCGGCAAAAATCCCAAATTGCTTGCCAAAGAACAGCCCGGCAGCAATCGCAAAGGGCAAAGCGTCGGCCATGCCCGCGCCCGATAGCATCACACCCGCATTGGCAAAGCCGAACACAGGCACGATGAAAAAGGCAACGGGCTTTTGCAGGCCATGTTCCATGCGGTGCAGCGCCGACTGGGCATCATCAGGTCGTGCCTTTGTGACGCGCACTGGCACAGCCAAGGCCGCCAATACGCCCGCAATGGTCGCGTGAACGCCCGATTGCAGGACCGCAAGCCACAGCAGGAAAAAGCCCGCATAATAATAAATGGGCGCATCAATCCGTTGCCGGTTCAGCGCGAACATGCCGAGCAGAATGGCCAAAGACGCCAAGAGCCACGGCCCGGAAATCGCCTCTGTATAGCCGATGGCGATGATCGCCACCGCGCCCATATCATCAACAATGGCGATGGTGGTCAGCAGCAGCTTCAACGATGTCGGCACGCGATTGCCCAAAAGCGACATGACGCCGATGGCAAAGGCTATGTCCGTTGCCGCCGGGATCGCCCAACCGCGCACAAGGCCGGGATTACCGTCGATAATCACCAGATAAACCAGCGCAGGCACCACCATGCCGGCAATGGCCGCGATCACCGGAAGCCGTCGATCAGCCCAGGTGGCAAGATGGCCGTCCGTCAATTCTCGTTTGATCTCAAGCCCAACGAACAGGAAGAAAATGGCCATCAAGCCATCGTTGATCCAGTGAAGAACCGACAATGGGCCCAGTTTTGCGGCCAACGTCCCGAAATAAGCTGGTGCCAAAGCTGAATTGGCGATGATCAGCGCAAGCGCAGCCGCCGCCATCAGGACCAAGCCACCTGCGGCTTCATTCTTCAGGAATTCACGAAGGGCAGAACGGGGTCTTAACGCGCCAGTCATTCTAAAGCCTCGCCTTTCCTGATGTCTGTTACTTGTCTCCTGTCAGGTGGTCAAACATCGGGACGATCAACGTGTCTTCTTCCATCATTGTCAGGTCATCGGGATGGATGAAATGATCGGCGAACCATGGATAGCGGTGTGCGGCAAAGCTCTCGCGAAGCCATTGCACAACCTTGCGGACCGGCTCTGAATGCCGGGCCTCCGCCGATAAGAGAGCCAGAGCTCAAACCGCAAACGGACCGGCAGATCGATTGGCTTTACCCGGCGCGTGATCACCCCGGCATAGGTCGGCATGGCGCCTATGCCCACGCCATTCACAACCGCCCAATATAAGGAAAAACTGGAACTGACCCGAATGGCAACCAGTTTACGGACCATATCATGCGTCAGGAAAAGGCCGATGGAGTCAGATCGCATGCCCGGCGACACCTGTTCGATGAACTGATGCCCGTCCAGATCGTCCAGCGACTGCGGAACGCCATGAAGCCGGATATAATCCTCTGAGGCAAAGAGCATGACATGGACCGTTGCCAGCTTCGCACACACCGCCTCCAGATCGTCAGGCTTTTGAAACCCGACGGCCACATCATATCCTTGGAGCGTCACCCGCTCTTGATCGGACGAGCAATTGAGCGTCACCACATGATCCGGCAGCGCGAGTTTGAGCGCGGGCAGCCTTGGGGTCAGCCAGAATGTGCCAACCCCTTCCGATGCGCAGACGCGCACCTCCCCTTCCGAGGTCAGGATATGATTTCCTTTTGAAAGCGGCAGGCTATTGCCCAAATGCCACATATCATGGGCAACGCGCAAAACGGCCCGCCCTTCAGACGTAATCCGCAATCCATCGCGCGACCGGGCAAATAACGTCGTCCCCAAGGTCTTTTCCAGACGGTCGAGACGCGAGCGCAGCGTGTTGACCGAAACCCCGACAAGCCGACTGGCTTTGCGCAGGCTGGGTGCCTCCGCAACATATCTCAACATGTTGAGATCGTGCCAATTTACCTTGTCTAACAGGTCCGCAAGTTCCTGATGTTCACTGCCCTGAACACCGCATTCCGATAATTGGAGCACCCCAACCTCCACTCTGCTGGATAAAGTCAAATCAATCGGCACCATTGATTGGCAGCACCGTTAAGCAGAGGAAAAGAATATGCTCCAAGAACGTATCACTGCGTCTTCTCATGGTGTTCGACTCTTACCATTTAACAATATTGTTTGGCGCTGTCTTGAACGATCTGAGAAGCGGCGACAGATTTTGCTGCGGCCCGACGCACAGACGCTTTCTGATGCTCTGGCTCATGCACGTGCGTTGTTAACACTGGCGCCGGACGACATCGTGCACGGCGTCATCCAGCATAATCCCGACACGGTTCGTATCGCGCGCATTGCCGGCAAATCGGAAACAGATGGCATCATCGCGCTGTTGCCTTTGACAGCGCGCGGCGCAGAGGCGCTTTTGAACGGCAGTTTTGATGGCCGCAACCCCTGTATCGCGCACATCTGCCGCCCCGACGAACAGCCCGTTGCCATCTATATCTGGCTGATCCACATGCCAGGCAATCTGGTGAACATGCTGGGTGCGCTGGGGCAGGCGCTCAACACCTTCCTCAAAGAGCCGGTGCCCGTTTTCACCCGTGGGACGACCCAGCACGCCCGCAAAGTCCATGCGACTGCAGGCTTTTTAAGGGCCGCGGATTTTTACCCGAATTGCGCCACCGATCTGGTCGTGGTGCTGCCAGAGCAGCCAGCCCCCAAAGGCCCCGTTCTGGACGTTGGCGTCGCGCGCAGCGTGGAAGAGATTTTCCAAGTCTTTTCCGTGCGATCGGCGACCTATTTGGCGGAACAATTCTGCCTTTATTCGGAAGAATTTGATGGGAATGATTTTTGCGCAACCCATTGGCTTGGCAAGGTCAATGGCGATGCAGCAGGGTGCATCCGCGCCCGGTTTTTCGGGGATTTCGCCAAGATTGAGCGACTGGCCGTGCGTGCCGAATATCGCAACAGTCGGCTGGCCTTTCATCTCGTCCGCACAGCGATCGAACATTGCGCGCGCAAGGGCTATCGCACGCTGTTCGGCCATAGCCGCTTGGATTTGCAGCGATTTTGGCAGGTCTTTGGCTTTCGTCCCGTCGAAGGCCGTCCGCTGATTGAATTCGCCAATGTCAAATATGCCGAAATGCGGCTGGACCTTCCGGCACGCGCCGATGCGATTACCATCGCCGAGGATCCTTTAAGGATCCTGCGTCCTGAAGGCGCGTGGGACAAGGCCGGCCCCTTTGAAGCAGCGGCGCCCGCCGATAATCCGTTGCGTCTGCGCCTGATGCAGTCGCGAACACGCACAATCCGCCACACGGATATTCGAGCCTGACGCCGCATGGTCGGGGGGATCACGCCGTGGATCATATCGGTTCGGGACGAGCTGCTCCTGTTCGCGACCTGCGGTTTCGTCCTTGGCGGCCTTGGTGATCTGGCCATCGATGCCATATGGCTGCGGCGCCTTTTGATCCAGAAGCTGCGCCCGCCCGCATCGATGGTCCGGTCCTTAAACGACCTTCCGGAGCCCGCTATTCCGCCAAGAATTGCGGTTTTTGTGCCCGCATGGCGTGAACATGCCGTGATCAGCGATATGCTCAGCACGGCGCTCAACCTTTGGGCGGGGCAGAATTTCCAGATCTTCGTTGGCTGCTATCCCAATGATCCGCAGACCATGGCCGTTGTCCTTGGGCTTGGTGCACCCGAAATCCGCCTTGTCATCGCGCCGCATGCCGGGCCCACGACCAAGGCCGATTGCCTGAACAGCATCTATGCGGCCATGCAAAGCGACGAAGCCCGCCGGGGCATGCGTTTCAACGCGGTTCTGCTGCATGATGCCGAGGATCTTGTGCACGCCGATGAATTGGCGCTGTGCCGCCGCCTGACCAATCAATATGCCCTGATCCAGATGCCCGTCCTGCCCATGCAGACGCGGGGTTCGCCATGGATCAGCGGGCATTATCGGGACGAATTTGCCGAAGCCCATAGCCGCGATCTGGTTGTGCGCGGCCATATCGGCGCCAGCCTGCCCTCTGCGGGCGTTGGCTGCTGCCTCAGCCGCGACGCGCTGGCCGCACTTGCTGACCAGCGCGGAGGCCACCCCTTTGCACATGACAGCGTGACCGAGGATTATGAACTTGGCCTCCGGCTGGCAGATTTTGGCGCACGTGCGGCCTTTGTCCGGATAGGTGCCGCGTCAACCCGGGGGTTGATTGCCACGCGTGCGCATTTTCCGGGCCATCTGAATGCAGCCATTCGACAAAAAGCGCGCTGGACCCTGGGAATTGCACTGGATGGCTGGGACAGGCTGGGCTGGCGGCCAAATCTTGTTGAAAACTGGATGCGCCTGCGGGATCGGCGGGCACCCTTGGCGGCCGTGATCATTGTCTGTGGGTATAGCGCGCTTTTGCTGACAGTCCTGCTGATGATCGTGCAGCCGAAAACGGCCTTTCAGGTCCCGTCAGCGGGCCTGTTCCTGATCATCACCCAGTATCTTTTGCTGTGGCGGCTCCTGATCCGCAGCCTGTGTGTGCGGCATCATTATGGCTGGATGGAGGGCCTTTTGGCGATCCCGCGGACATTGACGTCCAACGTCGTTGCCGTCCTTGCCGCACGCCGCGCCGTCAGCCTGTATCTGCATATGCGCCGAACGGGAAAAATCACCTGGGAAAAGACGGCGCATCGGTCCCCCCTGGAGCCGTAAGTTGCGCGCGCGGGCAAGGGCTTTGGAGGCTCTCGCAACAATCATCGGGCTATGGATTTCGGGGCGCGTTGCAACGCACCTCCTGACGCACGGGCCGTTGCAAAGAACGCCCGATCGGCCGGCCACATTGCCCAACCCACCGCCCGCACCCATGACAGCGGCGATCATCAAGCGACCACGGACAGCCAATCGCCCCCCACCCGTCCGCCAGCTGATGGCCGCCCGCATTGTCCCGGACGGCGCACCCGTGGCGGCCCTGCCAGATCCAGACACTCCGGGCGAAGCGCCCATGCCGCCAGCGCAATGGCCAGACATCGGTCGGGCCCCGGCGACACATCGGAAGCGCGCATTGCGATTGTCAGCTTGGGCCTTGCTGCGACCGGAGAGCGGACGGTCAGCGCTGGCCAATGCCGGGCAGCTGGGTGGAAGCCAGATGGGCGTGCGGTTGCTGGCGCCAGTCTCCGCGGCCCTCCCGCCGATCTGGCTCTCCATGCGCGCAAGCACGGCGCCGGACCTTCGCCGCGACGCAGAAATCGCCTTAGGGGTGAGCATCCAGCCGGGCGGGCGCCTCCCCTTTGAACTTGTGCTGGAAGAGCGGATCCCCATTGGATCGGGCGAAAAATCCCGACCGGCCGCGATCCTGATCGGCGGCATATCTGATTATCGACTAGACCACGGCTTTATGCTGGAGGGCTATGGGCAGGCTGGCCTTGTCGGCGCCAGATCGCCTGACCTGTTTGCGGACGGCCGCCTGACGCTCAGCCGCGGCTTGGCGGGGCCTGTGCGGGCTGGAATGGGCGTCTGGGGCGCCATTCAGCCGCATGTCGGACGCGTTGATATTGGCCCCGTCATCAATTTGCCGACAAAAGACCTGCGCCTGACGGTGGAATGGCGCTTCCGCATTGCTGGCGATGCTCGACCAGCCTCTGGCCCAAGTGTGACGCTGGGAAAGGATTTCTGAGAGAAAGCTTCCGAAGATCGTCCCAAGGCGCTAGGACCGCTGGGCAATGGATATTTACCTGCCGATTGCGAATATGTCGGTCAACGCACTGCTCGTCATTCTGCTTGGCGGTGGGGTTGGCATTTTGTCGGGCATGTTCGGCGTGGGCGGCGGCTTTTTGACCACGCCGCTTTTGATTTTATATGGCATTCCACCCACTGTCGCCGCGGCGTCCGCCACGACGCAGGTCACCGGCGCCAGCGTCTCTGGCGTTTTGGCCCATTGGCAACGCGATGGCGTGGATGTGCGGATGGGAACCTTGCTTGTCGCGGGTGGCCTGTTCGGGTCGATGGCGGGCGCCGGCGTGTTTGCAGCGCTCGAAAGCGCCGGACAAATGGATACCGTCATCGCCATCATGTATGTTGTGCTGCTTGCCAGCATTGGTGGCCTGATGGCGCGCGATGCCTGGGCGGCGATCAACGCCAAGCGCACCGGCGTGGCGCTGGTGGCGCGCAAACGTCGGCACCACCCACTGGTCGCGAATTTGCCGATGCGGTGGCGTTTTTATGCCTCTGGTCTTTATATTTCGCCCATTGCGCCATTGGCTCTGGGTTTTGGCGTCGGCATTTTGACCGTCCTTTTGGGGGTTGGCGGCGGCTTCATCCTTGTCCCGGCGATGATCTATCTGCTGGGCATGTCGACGCGGGTGGTGGTTGGGACATCCCTGTTCCAGATCCTTTTTGTGACCGCGATGACAACCCTGATCCACGCGCTGACAACCCAGGCCGTCGATATCGTTCTTGCTGGGCTATTGCTGATCGGCAGCGTTGTCGGCGCGCAACTGGGGACGCGGCTTGCCTCTCGGTTGCCGCCGGATTGGCTCCGCCTTGGCCTTGCCGCTGTCATCCTTGCACTATCGCTTTGGTTGGCGCTGGGCCTTGGTTGGCGACCGCCTGAAATCTACACGGTGCATCCGCTGTGATGCTGCTCCGCCGCCTCTTGCTCTTGCCGCTGATGCTGTTCAGCATGGCCGCGGCCAATCCGGTGCTGGTCCCGGATGTCTCCCAGCGCAAAATTGATATCATCTACAGCTTTACCGGCGCTGAGCTGCTGCTGTTCGGCGCGATCCTGTACCCGGGCGGGCGCATTCCGACCGAACAGGCAGATATCGTCGTCGTTCTGCGTGGGCCGACCAATCCTTTGATCGTGCGGGAAAAGCAGAAGCTGGGGGGCCTCATCTGGGTGAATGCCGAAAGCGCACGCTTCATGTCTGCGCCCGGCTATTATGCGATTGCAACATCACGCCCGATTGACGCGCTGGTCGATGAACGCACCGCGGCGATTTACGAACTGGGGGTGCGCAATCTGCAATTATCGCCTGCCAGCGTGGAACAGCCGGAAACCCGGCGTCGGTTTGAAAATGGCTTGATCACGTTGCTGGGCAAATCAGGGCTGTACCTTGAAAAGCCGGGCGCCGTCGAAATCACCAATGGGGTGCTTTATCGCGCCCGCCTGCCCATTCCAGCCCGCGTTCCGGTTGGCACCTATGTGGCAGAAACATTTCTGGTCAAGGACGGCCGCGTGCTGGCCGTTGCCAGCAAAGAGGTGAAGATCGACAAATCGGGCTTTGAACGTTTTGTGGCCGAAAGCGCCCATCACCACCCCTTGGCCTATGGACTGACCGCGGTGTTTTTATCGCTGCTGTTGGGCTGGGGTGCCGCCGTCGCCTTCCGCCGGGTCTAATCGTCAGCCACAGAAGACGCCCGCGCCATTGAATGCAGGCTTGACCCCTGCCCCGCGCCCCACGAAAAGCATTGAAGCGCCAAGACAGGCGCATCGGGGAGGCCTCATCTTGAATTCGGATCAATCCAAATTGTCATGGCTGGCCCGCGCCATTCGCGGCGTCGTGATGTGGTATTACAGGCGCCAAGGCTGGACAGAGATCAACGCCAATCCTGATCTGCGTAAATGCGTGATTATTGCAGCGCCCCATACCAGCAATTGGGATTTTGTGTATTTTCTGGGGGCTGCAACTGCGTTGAATTTGCCTTTGTCTTTCATGGGCAAAAAACAACTGTTTAGATGGCCCATCGGCCGCGCCATGCGGGAATTGGGTGGCATCGCCATCGATCGATCCACATCGCGCAATTATGTGCAGACAATGGTTGATGAATTTGCCCAGCGCGACAGCTTCATGCTGACCATCGCGCCCGAAGGCACCCGATCCAAGGTCGCGCGCTGGAAAACAGGTTTTTACCATATCGCCATGCAGGCCAAGGTGCCCTTGGTTCTTGGCCTGATGGATTATGAAAAGAAACAGGTCGGCCTGGCTGGTGCCATTTGGCCAACGGGCGATTATTTGAAAGATATGGAGAAAGTTCTGGAATTTTATCAATCCACAACCCCACGCTATCCGCGGCAGGGCAGCGTGGATTTTGGCCAGATCTAGCTCTGATCCCCCTTCATTTTCTGGGCATAGCCAGCCGCCATCATCTTTTCCATCATGTCGAACAGCTTGTTCGGGGACTTACCCCGCAGGCGGGCGATCGTGCGTTCGACGCCCTTGGCGATCAGGATTTCACGATCCCCGCGCGCCATGGCGCGCAGCATCCGCTTTGCCGCTTTGTCGGGGTCCATCCCATTTTCAATGGCTTCATCGCTCACCCCGCGGCGGGATCCATCGGCAAGAATGGCGTTGCGCGACACATCGGTGCGAACAGAACCGGGGGCGATGACATGAACCTGCAAGCCAAGGGCCGCCACCTCAACACGCAGCGCATCGGCATAGCCAATCAGGCCGTGTTTGGCGGCGGAATAGGCCGTCCGCATCGGTGAACCGACCTTACCGGCAACGCTGGAGATAAAGACAAGGCGCCCGGACCCACGCGTCACCATGCGCGGCAGAACCAATTGCGTCAGCGCAATCGGCGCCAAAAGATCAACATCAACAACCTTTTGATACACAGGAAAGGCCGTTTCCACAGCCAGGCTGCGCTGCGAGATGCCGGCATTGTTCACAAGGCCATCAATCGACCCGCGCCAGCCCCAGGCTTGATCAACAAGACCCGGCAGCGCGTCATAATCCGTTGTTTCAAAGGCCAGCACCAGACACCGGTCGCGCCCGCATTGTCCCGCCACGTCGTCCAACGCGGCCATATTGCGGCCCGACAAGATAAGAAATGCCCCCTGTTTGGCGAGTTGTCGCGCAAAGGCGGCCCCGATCCCAGAGGAGGCACCGGTAATCCAGAAGGTTTGATCTTTGAACATAAGGGGCCCTTTCCCAAAGGCCTGTGCTGGTGGGCGCTGACGGGCTCGAACCGCCGACCCTCTCGGTGTAAACGAGATGCTCTACCAACTGAGCTAAGCGCCCCTGCACGGGAAGGGCGGATTTACCGGCTTTTACGAGGGGGTCAAGGACAAGCTGCCCCACCCGCGCACAAAGCGATATTCTGACCGGCGGCACCCGATCTGCAACCCAAGGAAAAAGGCGATCCGCGCGGCGTTGCGCCTGTGAACAAAGCCGCGATGCGGCCACTCTGGATACAATAAATGCTCCCTGGACGGCGCAATGGAAAGGTCACATCCCGTCAGATGAGCGCCCGTATAAGAGCCTATGGCGCAGCATAGGCCAACGCCATGCAGCCCATCTGATGAACGCATCGTTGCCACTTAGATCTTCCGAAATGCGAGTGCTTACACGGCTTTATCGCGCCAAGATCAGGATGGGCCCTGTTCAAAGGACTCACAGGTTGATGCCGCTGGCCGCTGTGCTGCCAAAAATTGTCGCTTGCCTGCATGCCCGCCCCAAGGCACTCTTCTTGCCAGCCAACATATCGGGAGACTGTCCATGCGCGTCCACCTGCCCGCCGAAATGGCCGACCGTCCTTTCGAGAACCTCGGCCGCGCCTACCCCACCCACGTTGTCCAGAGTGCCGGCATATATGGCACCGCGCCCTATCAACACTCGATGCTGACCCTTCGCGAATTGGAAGGTGCGCGGTATCGCACGGCGCTGATCAATGGCTGCCAAGCCTGCACTGCACTTCGCGGTGCGCGCGACTTTCCCGGCCTGTTCGCGGCATTTGACGGCGACGTCGAAAACTCTGTCTGGTCACGCGGCCCCGCCCCCGATGAGGAGTTCTACGCCCAAGTCGAAAACTGGCGCGATTGGCCAGGCTTTTCGGAGCGCGAGCGCCTCGCCATCTGCTATGCCGAAGGCATGGGCCTTGACCCCCGTGGCATCGCTGCGGATGAAGATTTCTGGCACCAGGCAAAAGCGGCGTTCAGTGATGCG
>JBJOJQ010000030.1:0-3359 GCA_046046525.1 Pseudomonadota bacterium | reverse complement strand
AGTTCTTTGGGCAGGCGCAAATCGGCGGCGGCCAAAAGGCGCTTATGATCCTGCCCCCGGGCCGCGGCATCCGGCAGAAAGGCAAAGCCCTTCAGCGTGCCGATTTCTTCCCCGTCCACGGCCACGGCGCCTGCCTCTGTCACCTGCACATCCAGCAAGGCCGGATCATTGCCGATGGTTTTCATCAGCACCGAGGTCCGCCGATCGACAAAGCGTTCGGTCAGCTTTTGGTGCAGCGCATCGGACAGGCGCAGCTCCAGCGTGCGGGTTGTCTCTGCCCAATGGGCCGGATCATCAAGCCAGTCGGCGCGATGCGCGACATAGGCCCATGTCCGGACCGCCGCGATCCGCGCGGCAACGGTTTCGACATCGCCCTGAATGCTGTCGAGCCGGTTGATCTCATTGGCAAACCAGGCCGCAGGAATGGTGCCCTTGCCCTCTGATAAAAAGCCGAACAACTGGCTGATCAGCCGGGCATGATGTTCAGCGCCAACCTTGCGGAAATCGGGCAGGCCACAGGCGGACCACAGCCGGGCGACCATTGCCGGGCTGCGTGTCCGGTCCATCACACGGGCATCGGCGGACATGATCCGCAGCACCGCCATATCAATGGCTTCAGGCGCCGCCCGCAAGACTGGATGGTCTGGCCGCACCTCAAGCGACGCCACCAAATCCGCGACCGAACCAAAATCGAATGTGGAGGATCGCCACAAAAGATGGTCGATCGGCTGAAAGCGATGCTCTTCAATCCGTTCGATTTCCAGTTCGCTAAATTCGGCATGGTCCGGGCCGCCCGCCAAAACGCCAAAGCTGCCATCGCGCTGATGCCGCCCGGCGCGCCCGGCAATTTGCGCCATTTCTGGCAAAGACAGGCGCCGTTGTTTCTTGCCATCAAATTTGGTCAGGCTGGCAAAGGCGACATGGCCGACATCCATGTTCAGGCCCATGCCAACGGCATCGGTTGCCACCAGATAATCGACTTCGCCCGCCTGATACATGGCGACCTGCGCATTGCGCGTGGCGGGGGACAGAGCACCCATGACGACAGCCGCGCCGCCGCGCGTGCGCCGCAGCATTTCGGCCACCGCATAGACATGTTCGGCAGAAAAGGCGACAATGGCGGTGCGGGGCGGCAGGCGTGAGAGCTTTTTGGGCCCGGCATAGCTTAGCTGCGAAAAGCGCGGACGCGAGATAATCTGGGCGTCGGGGACCAATGCCCGGATCATCGGTGTCAGGCTTTCTGAACCCAGGATCATGGTTTCCGCCCGGCCACGGGCCCGCAACAGCCGATCGGTAAACACATGCCCGCGTTCGGCATCGGTGCCCAGCTGTGCCTCATCCAGCGCGACAAAGGCGACATCGCGGTCAACCGGCATGGATTCGGCCGTGCACAACAGCCAGCGGGCATCGGGCGGAAGAATCTTTTCCTCACCGGTGATCAGCCCAACCTGCTTTTCACCCTTGATGCGGACCACCCGGTCATAAACCTCGCGCGCCAACAGCCGCAGGGGAAAGCCCATGATGCCGCTGGAATGGGCGCACAACCGCTCCACCGCGAGATGCGTCTTGCCGGTATTGGTCGGCCCCAGGACCGCTGTGATCGCCGAAGATGCGAACTGGCTCATCGCTGGCAAGATTGCCCGTCAGCCCGTTATGCGCAAGGGGAAAGCATATATGCTTTAGACCCGTTGTCCCGCCTTTCACCCCGCCTTTCACCCCCGCACATCAGACTTTAACCATTCCAGCCTAGGGCCATCGCCAAACGCGCACGCATTGGGGTCTGGCCAGTCATGTATCTGCCGCTTGAACGCGATTTTGGCCGATATGGGGCGCAGCACCCGGCCCAGCCCACCATCCGCCCGTCCCCCAGTCCAAAGGCGCCCGCTGGCGTGCGGGTGGATCTTGCCATGGCGATTGGTACGCGCCGCTGGTGGCGGGGCCTTGCGACCTGCGCTGGCCTGTGTGCCGCCACGCTGATGCTGTCCCCGCTGGCGCAACAGGCGCCACGCGCTGGGGCGCAGCAGACGCCCGGCGTCAGCGCTCGTCCCGGGGCGGCCTTTGGGCTGCGCCAGACCCGATTGGGCAAGGGTGAAGCGCTGCACCCGGCGCTGGTCCGCCTGGGCCTGGCAGAGGACGCGGCCCGCGCTGTGGCACAGGCGGCGCAGCGCGCTTTGCCGGCTGGGGCGCCCGTGCCCGGAACCCGCCTTGCACTCACCCTTGCGCCACCGCGCTTGGCCGGTGGGGCTGCCCGATTTCAGCGGCTTGATCTGCGGATCGGCTTTGACACGCTGCTGCGTGTTGACGCCCGCCCGGCCGGGTTGACGGCGCACCGGCTGCGCCTTGCGGTCGATCATCGCCCGGTGCGGCTGACCGGGCCGATGGGCGCCAGCCTGTACCACAGCCTGCGGGCGGCCGGTGCGCCCTTTCCCGTGGTGCAGGCCTATCTTCAGGCGATTGCCACGCATGTCGATTTCGCGACCGAACTCGATCCGCAAACCCGATTTGATCTGGTCGTTGCGCGCGACCGGGTGGCAACCGGCGAAACCCGTTATGGCGCGTTGATCTATGCTGGTGTGCGCAATGCCAGTCGCACGCTGGATCTGCTCTACTGGACGGTCAATGCTGTGCCCGGCTGGTATGATGCCGCGATGGTCAGCACGCCGCGCACCGGCATGGTTTTGCCAGTGCAGGCGACGCGGATATCGTCGGGCTTTGGCCTGCGCTTTCATCCCCTGTTGCGCTATTCCCGGCTGCATCGCGGCGTCGATTATGCCGCAGGGCCGGGCACACCCATTCATGCAGCAACCGATGGTCTGGTGACACAGGCGGGCTGGGCGGGCGGCTATGGGCAGATGGTGCGCCTGGCCCATGCCGGGGGGCTGGCCACCGGCTATGCGCATATGAACAGCATTGCCGTGCGTGCGGGCACACGCGTTGTGCAGGGCCAGATCATCGGGACGGTGGGGTCAACAGGCCTGTCGACAGGCCCGCATCTGCATTTTGAGGTTTATCGCGATGGCGTGGCGGTTGACCCGGCTGGCGCGCGTTTTGAACGTCAGGCGCTGCTATCTGGGCCAGATTTGGCGGCGTTTCAGGCGCGGCTGCGCGCTGTGCGTGCCATTGCCCCGCTTAACGTACCGCACCCTGCCGGATCAGCCGGGGGACAAGGAACAGCGCCGCAATAATCGGGTGCCGCCGCTGCCACGGCTGGATCACCAGGGTGGTGCCGGCATGGCGGTTGATCTTCCAGGCCAGATAATCAATGCCGCCGGCAAAGGTCAGGCTGGCTTTGGCCAGCCGCAACACGCTGGCGCGCTTGCCCCGCCGCCGCAACTGGGCCCAGCGGCGTTCGGCCGCCG
>JBJOJQ010000198.1:0-2783 GCA_046046525.1 Pseudomonadota bacterium | reverse complement strand
GATAATCTGACGATCATTGCCAGCCGCTTCGGCCTGCACGGCAGGGCTTGGGAAATATTGCCATTTCGCCGCCGAGACATCAAAGCGCGCCGCACCGGCAGCGGCCACCTGCGCCCGGATCCGCGGATTGGTCGTAACAATGGCGTGGACCAGCGCGTCAAAGGTCCATGGCCCGGCGACAGGCGCCACCCCGGCATCGCCCGGCGCGGGCATTGGCCCCTGCACATCAGACCCAGGCTGATCATCTGAACGCACTGCGGCAAGCGCACGGCCCGGCGCCAGCGCCCCGCCGCACAACGCCATGGCGGTGCAGGCCAATATGGGCGCGATCTTCAGGCGAGACACAGCTCGCCCTTTTGTTCGCCAAAATACGTACGCAAACGCAACATAACCCTGTCTTTCTTTCCGTCAGACAGTCCTCCGAACGCACCAAACCCAGGCACATCTCGAAAATGACCCCCGCCATGGCGGGACAACGGAATTACGCGACCTTCAACTCAACTCTGCAACACGATCGATATGTGTTGAAATGCAACACCTTATACGATCCTTAACACATTTTACTCACTTATCCCTGACGCCTGCGATCACCCTTTCTCAATCTTGAAAATTTATGCAACTATATGATTATCTGAACGATATCTCTTTTGAATTACCCGCCCTAACGGAAGAGCCATATCGTTTCAAGGTGGGACAGTGAAGTTATCCACAGGGATTAGGGGGCAATATATTTTCATGAGTGTTTATATAGGCTTGAACTAATCCTTCCCGCGAATGGCGGGCTGTTGTCGTCAAAAGATATGCTTAACCGGCCGTCAAGCAGCCCTTTGCCGGATGGCCGCAAAGGCCCCAAATTGCAGGATGAGCTGGCTGATCGACGCAACGCCCAGCTTTTGCATCAGGTTGCGGCGGTGCACCTTCACAGTGGCCTCAGACACGTTCAGATCATGCGCAATCTGCTTTCCCAGACGCCCCTCGCACAGCAGATTGAAAATCTCCCGCTCGCGCATCGACAGGCTCTGCACCTGTCGCTGGGCATGGTCTTTCAGACGCTTCGTCCGCTCCCGCTCGCGGGCGGTTTCCATGGCCAAGCTGATCGCATCGAGCAGATCCTGGTCCCGGAACGGCTTCATCAGAAATTCAATCGCATGGGCCTTCATGGCGCGCACCGCCATTTCCACATCGCCATGGCCGGTCACAAAGATCACCGGCAGGTCGCACCCCATGTCTTGCAGGCGCCTTTGTATCTCAAGCCCCCCGGGGCCCGGCAGACGCACGTCCAGAATGATGCAGCCGGACAGACCGGTCGCCGCCTTATCCAAAAGCTGGGCGCCATTGTCATAGAGCGCAACATCATAGCCCACAGAACGCAGCATCGCGTCCAGCGCAAAACGGGTGGCCAGATCATCATCGACGACATGGACCTGCTTTTTGGCATCATGCTTCATACACAACCTCTACTGCAAACACCGACCCGGCACGTTCGGGCGCCTTGTGCGTTTGGCGACGCGGCCAGGCCGTTTTCCCGCCGACACGCCCCGGCCCGAAATCCCTCCGGACAGCAGCGCCGTACAAAAACTGCACCTGGCCAACCAAACTCCGCACAACGCGCGATCGCTCAAACACGGGCAGCCCCTGTGACCGGACTTTTGAGAATTCACCCCGCCTGAACGACGCTTACGCCCTAACAGCTTGATTTGTTAACAAAACTTACAATATTGGTGAAGCCATATACTCTTTTTTGTGAGCCGATTTCACATTTCGGCAGGTCAGGGTCTTATTTTCGGGGCACGTGCAGGGATGTAGGCGGCTCAACATGCGCCGCCGCAAGGGGGGCAACCCCTTGGCCCATAAGATCAGATCGTTACGGAAATGGTGCCCCTGGCCGGACTCGAACCAGCACTCCCGGAGGAACTCGATTTTGAGTCGAGCGCGTCTACCAATTTCACCACAGGGGCACGGGAGTTGCAGCGCCTAGCCCAGTCGTCGGGACGACGCAAGCGGGGATGCGTGATCAATTGCGCGGCATCAACTGACGATAGGACAAAGCCTCGGCAATATGCAGCCGCCCAACCTGTGCCGCACCGGCCAGATCGGCGATGGTTCGGCTGACACGCAATATGCGGGTAAAGCCCCGCGCAGACAGGCGCATGGCCTCTGCCGCTTGGGCCAGCAATTGCCGACCAGCGGCATCGGGCGCGCACAAACTGGTCAGCACATCCCCATCTGCCTCGGCATTGGTGCGCAGGCCATGTGCAGCATATCGCGCGGTCTGCACATCACGGGCCCGGGCAACCCGCGCCCGGACCGCCTCTGACCCTTCCGCCGGTGGCGGCAGCATCAGGTCCATTGCGGACACAGCCGACACCTCGACATGCAGGTCGATGCGATCGAGCATCGGGCCGGAAATCCGTGCCTGATAGTCCGCCGCACAGCGCGGCGCCCGCGCGCAGGCGCGGCTGGCATCGGCCAAATGGCCGCAGCGACACGGGTTCATCGCGGCCACAAGCTGGACATTGGCGGGAAAGGTCACATGGCTATTGGCGCGGGCGACACTCACCACGCCGGTTTCAAGCGGCTGGCGCAGCGAATCGAGCACCGCACGCTGAAATTCGGGAAGTTCATCAAGGAACAAAACTCCCAGATGGGCCAGACTGACTTCGCCCGGCCGCACTTTCAGGCCGCCGCCGACAAGCGCTGCCATCGACGCCGAATGATGCGGACTGCGAAAGGGACGCGTGCGGATCAGGCGTCCGCCCTGCAATTCGCCCGCGACACTCGCC
>JBJOJQ010000196.1:0-8201 GCA_046046525.1 Pseudomonadota bacterium | reverse complement strand
ATCGCCAGCGGCATCGACATTGCGTATCCGCCCGAAAATGCTGCGCTTCAGGCAGAGATCGCCCGTCGCGGGCTCTTGCTGTCGGAACAGCCGCCGGGGCGGGAGCCGCTGGCCCGGCATTTCCCCGCGCGCAACCGGATCATCGCCGGGCTGTCGCGGGGGGTCGTCGTGGTGGAGGCGGCGCCAAAATCGGGCTCGCTCATCACCGCGCGCCTCGCCAATGAGGCCGGCCGCGATGTCATGGCCGTGCCGGGATCACCGCTCGACCCGCGGGCGCAGGGGTGCAATCTCCTGATCCGGGACGGGGCCATTCTGATCCAGAATGTGTCCGATATTCTTGAAACGATCCAATGCTTTGGGAACCGGGTTCGCCAAGACACAACGGGCTTTCAACCCGAAGATCCGGTATCAGAGCCCGATGATGCGGCGCGCGCCCATCTTATGAGCCTGCTATCCCCCGTCGCGGTTGAGGTGGATGAACTGGTCCGCCAATCCGGCCTGCCGCCAGCGATTGTGCAATATGTGTTGCTGGAGCTGGATCTGGCCGGCCGGCTGGAACGCCATGCCGGGGGCAGGGTTAGTCTGGCGTGATGCGCATCGGCTGACGCTGCCTGAAAACAAGGCTGCGCCACACCCATTCCAGCGGACCATAACGAAAAACGCGCAGCCAAAGCGGGGACCAGAGCAGCATCAGCGCCCAAACGCCCGGGACGACCAGATAAATCTGCGCGCGCGACAAGGTGCCGAACAGGCCCAGGCCATAGCCGTAAAACACGCTCGTCATCAGGATGGAGGTCATAATATAATTTGAAAAGGCCATGCGCCCGGCGGCAGCGACCCGCATCAAAAATCCGCCCAGCACTGGTTGCGTGACAATCCACAGCAACAGCATCAGATGACCGATCATCACGGCCATGCGCACCGGCGTGTCGAGAACATAATGAATGTCTGCCGTGATCAGCACGTCAAATCCGGACTGCCAGGCAGCAAAGGCGAGCAGGGCCGATAAGGGCAGGCCCAGCGCATAAGCGCCCATCGCCCAATGTCTGAGCCGCCGCCGGTGCCACAGGCCCGTCAGCGCGCCAGATTTGAAAAGCGCCATGCCCCAGGCCATCAGACCCAGCGTTTCCAGCCCATAAGCGACCGCCAGCTGGATCGGGCCGCTGATATGGTCCGCCAGGCGATGCGCCACGATGGACGCATAGCTGCCCTGAAACAGGCGCAGATCGGCGGCAATGCTTGCGCCCAACGGATCACCCAGCGCATCGGCCATGTCGCGATAGGCCGCGATGGCGCCGCTGCCACCGCCCTCGGCCTCGGCCCGCAGGCCATGCGCGGTCGCCATGATCAGGGCCCAAAGCAGCATATTCGCGATGATCAACAGGACGCCAATCCGAGCCAGTGTTTTGACCGGCAGATCGCGCAGGCCATAGGCGACGAAACCACACAGCGCATAGAGCGCCAGGATGTCGCCATCCCAGATAAACCAGTAATGGAGCAGCCCGAAGAGCAAGAGCCACGCCATGCGCCGGACATGGATCTGGGCCGCATTGCGCCCATTTTGTGTCGCCTGATCCAGAACGAGCAAAAGTGACGCGCCGAACAAGACGGAAAAAATCCCCCGCATCTTGCCATCCACAAAGATGAAGGTGGTGGCCCAGGCCGCCAGATCGTCCGACCCATGATATCCCGCGGCCATGGGGTTCACATAAGCCGACATGGGAAAAGCAAAGGCCACGATATTCATCAGCAAAATGCCCATGACGGCAAAGCCGCGCAGAGCATCAAGCGAGACATGGCGGTTGGGCGGCATAATGCACGCAGTAGTGCCAGCGTGGTTGACGGCTGGCAAGGGCTGGTCAATAGGGGCCGCGAGGGAAGGGAGGACGGACCGGGGAGTAGATCTTGTCTGCGCTTGAAACGCTGCTGTCACCAGTCATTCTTTTCTTCGTGCTGGGCGCCTTGGCGGCGGCTGCGCGATCCGACCTTTCCGTTCCTGAACCCATTGCCAAGGGCATGTCGCTATACCTGATGGCGGCCATCGGCCTGAAGGGCGGCGTCCAGGTGTCGGCCGCCGGGTTTTCGGCCGATATGGCAGCGGCCGCTGTGGCCGGGATGGCCCTTAGTTTCTTACTGCCCGTGCTGGCCTTTGCCTTGCTCAAAAGCTGGGGCGGGCTGGATCGTCTCAATGCCGGGGCGGTTGCCGCGCATTATGGCTCTGTCAGCATCGTCACCTTTGTGACGGCGAGCGAGGCCCTGACCCGCGCGGGGACAGCGCCTGCCGGTTATCTGGTGGCTGTGCTGGCCCTTATGGAAACCCCGGCCATCCTGACCGGGTTGGTCCTTGCACAAAGCGGCTTGCGCAAAAAAGCGGACAATGCCCCGGGCAGCCATTTGTGGCGTGAGGTGTTTCTGAACGGATCGGTCGTCTTGCTGCTGGGGGCCTTTTGCGTCGGTTTGATCATCGGCAAAGACAAATATGAAGCGATCGCACCCGTATTTACCACCGGCTTTTCCGGGATTTTGTGCCTGTTCCTGCTCGACATGGGCTTGATTGCGGTGCGTCGCCTGCGCGAAAGCCGGGCCATGACGCTGCGCCTCGCATCGCTTGGCCTTGCCTTGCCTTTGATCAACGGGGGCCTGGGCCTTGCCATCGCCATTGTCCTTGGCCTGGATGCCGGGACCGCGGCGGCCTTTGCCATGTTGGCGGCCAGTGCCTCCTACATTGCAGTGCCGGCGGCCATGCGCATGGCCCTGCCCAAAGCGGATCCGGGCATTTATCTGTCCATGTCGCTTGCAGTGACATTTCCTTTCAACATCGTCGTCGGCATTCCGCTTTTTGCGGCGTTGGCGGCCTATTTTGCCGGTTAACGGAGGGCCGCATGGTCGAATTGGTCAAGCGCAAGCGGATTGAAGTGGTGGCCGATGCGCCCTTATGTGAATGGCTTGCGGACAGCGCGGCCAAACTGGGAATTGTTCATCACAGCTTGCTCAGCCTGTCCTCCGGCGCGGGGCTGGGCGGCAGCTGGCGTGATGAGGATGTCTCGGGCGCGGTTGCCAAGCGGATGTTCGTCGCCATTTCCAGCGCAGAAAAAGCGGCAAGTTTTCTGGATGTTATCGCGCCGCATCTGGATGAATATGGGTTGTTGGTCGCAATTGCCGATGTGGAGGTGGTCAGAGGTGACCGCTTTTAACGATATAACCAAATATCCCTATTGAGGGTGTTGACCTTGCGCTTCATCCCGCTATCGGCAGAGCAAGTTATTGTCAGGGGTTTTTGTCATGGCTGAATTTCGCCTTCCTGCGAACAGCAGGATCACCAAAAACGGCAACGTCCACAAGGCAGAGGGCGCGGCCAAGCCGAAAACCTTTAAAATCTATCGCTATGATCCCGATAGCGGTGAAAATCCCCGCTATGATAATTTTGAGGTCGATCTGGAGGCCTGCGGGCCGATGGTTCTCGACGCGCTGATCAAGATCAAGTCGGAACAGGATTCGTCATTGACCTTCCGCCGGTCTTGCCGCGAAGGCATTTGCGGGTCGTGCTCGATGAACATCAACGGCACCAACACGTTGGCCTGCACCAAGGCGATTGAAGATTGCGGCGGTGAAGTGCGCATCACGCCACTGCCGCATATGGAAGTCATCAAGGATCTGGTGCCTGATTTTAAGCATTTCTATGCGCAATATGCCTCGATTGAGCCTTGGCTGAAGACCAAGACGACAACCCCGTCGGGCAAAGAGCGGCTGCAATCGCCCGAAGATCGCGCCAAGCTTGACGGCTTGTATGAGTGCATCCTGTGCGCCTGCTGCTCAACCAGCTGCCCAAGCTATTGGTGGAACAGCGACAAGTTCCTGGGACCGGCCATCTTGTTGCAGGCCTATCGCTGGCTCGCCGATAGCCGCGACGAATATACCGGGGAGCGTCTGGACGAGCTGGAAGACCCCTTCCGCTTCTATCGCTGCCACACGATCATGAACTGCGCCAATGTGTGCCCCAAGGGGTTGAACCCGGCCAAGGCGATTGCCGAAACCAAGAAAATGGTCGCAGAGCGCGCGCTTTGATGTCTGGGACAGCCGCTGCGGCTGTCGAGGACGCCGCTTTTGACAATGCGCCAGACCCGGACAATCCGGGCTGGCACATGTGGGAGCTGCGCGACGATCGCCGATTTAATGGGCAGGTGATGGGACGGCTCATCACCCGTATCGAAGCGGGTGGCGCCGTGCGCCTGCGCATGTTTCCTGAGCTGCGCCACACCAATTTGCTTGATATCGTCCATGGTGCGGTCACCCTGTCGCTGATCGACATTTCCCTTTTTTCCTGCGGACATATGCTGGGCCTTAAAGGCATGGAGGGGTCCGTTACGCTGGACCTTTCAACGCAATTCATCGGCGCGGGCTTCCCGGATCGGCCATTGGATGCGGTGTGCGAAGTTTTGAAGGAAACCCAGCGGCTTGTCTTCTTGCGGGGTATTGTCGAGCAAGAGGCGCATAAGGTCGCCGCTTTTTCGGCAACGATCCGCAAGGGCCGGAGCCGGTGACCTCAGTTCTCGATCGTTATCATGCGCTTGTCGCTGCCGGCGAGCTGAAGCCCGATCCTGAACAGGCCCATGCGGCAGAGCGGCTGAATGATCTTCAACATCGTCTGACCGCGTTTCAGCCAAAAAAATCGCTTTTGGGCCGTATCCTGGGCCGGGGTGACGATCCTGCGCCGCGTGGCCTGTACATCTGGGGCAATGTCGGGCGGGGCAAGTCCATGTTGATGGACCTGTTTTACGCCTGTTTGGACATACCGGCCAAACGCCGCGCCCATTTTCATGAATTCATGCTCGATATTCATGCCCGGCTGCGCGTGGAGCGGGCCAAGGAACGGGGCGACCCGATCCTGCCGGTTGTCGCCGCGATCGCTGCCGAAACCCGGTGCCTGTGTTTTGACGAGATGGTCGTCAACAATACGGCCGACGCGATGATCATGTCGCGCCTGTTTACCGGGTTGATCGAGGCGGGTGTGGTCATCGTCACAACGTCTAACAGGGCGCCGCAGGATCTGTATAAAGACGGCCTGAACCGGGAACATTTTCTGCCCTTTATTGCGTTGATTGAACAGCGGCTGGACGTGCTGACGCTGAATGGCCCAACCGATTACCGGCTGGAACGTCTGGCGGGCATGGCAACCTGGCACGCACCGTTGGGGCCTGTGGCAACTGAGGCCTGCCGGGAGGCCTTTTTCCGCCTGACCGATTATCCGCCGGAAGATGCTGCCCATGTTCCGGCGGAGGATCTGGATGTCGGCGGTGGGCGGTTGCTGCACGTCCCCAAAAGCCTCAAAGGGGTGGCCGTATTTTCCTTCAAGCGGCTGTGCGCGCAGGCCCGTGGCGCCTCAGATTATCTCACCATTTCGCGGCATTATCATACGGTGATCATCGTCGGCATTCCCCGGCTTGGCCCGGAAAATCGCAATGAAGCCGCGCGGTTCGTCACGCTGATCGATGCGCTTTACGAAAATAAGGTGAAGCTGATCGCCGCGGCCGATGCGCCGCCGCAAGAGCTGTATATGCACGGCGACGGCCGCTTTGAATTTGAACGGACCGTTTCGCGCCTTATGGAAATGCAAAGCCAGGATTATCTGGCGCAAGGGCATGGCGAATCCTGATCGCTGCGTTAGGCTCTTGTCTGGACTGAAGAAGGATGAAAATGATGCGCCATTTATATCTGGCAACGGCCGCATTGGCCCTGGCAACGCCTGCGAGTGCTGCAAACGCACCCGGCGATTGGCATTCCAAGGGCCGAGAATTGCTGGAAAATGCCATCAACATCCCCTCTGTCACCACCCGCCCGGACGAAGTGAAGAAGCTTGTCGCCTATCTCAAGGGTGAATTTGAAAAGGGCGGCTTCACCGATATTCACGTCAAGGATCATGATGGCACCCAATCGCTGATCGTGCGTTGGTCGGCCGCGGGAACGCCCAAGAAAAAGCCGATGCTGTTGATCGGCCATATGGATGTCGTTGATGCCAAGCGCGATGATTGGTCGCGCGATCCGTTCAAGATGGTGGAAGAAGACGGCTATTTTTATGGCCGTGGCACAACCGATATGAAGAACGGGATTGTCGCCATCACCAATGCCTTGCTGTGGTTGAAGGCGGACGGGTTTAAGCCAAAGCGCGACATTATCGTTTTCTTTTCAGGGGATGAGGAAACGGATGGCAATGGCGCCCGGCGCGCCGCGACCGAATGGCGCAAATTGGTGGATGCCGAATTTGCGTTGAATGCGGATGCCGGCGGGGGTGCCTTTACCAAGGACGGAACGCCGCTGGGCTTTGGCATCCAGACATCGGAAAAAATGTATCAAAGCTTTACCTTTACCGCGCGCAATCCCGGTGGGCACAGCTCTCGCCCGCGGGCCGATAATGCCATTTACGATCTGGCCGGTGCGCTGAAGCGTCTGGAAGCGCATCGCTTTACCCCCATGCTCAATGAAACGACGCGTGCTTATTTCCAATATCGTCAGAAACAGGAAAAAGGGCCGCTGGGGGATGCCATGCGGCGCTGGCTCGCCAATGAGGCCGATGGTGCGGCCGCCGACATTATCGAAGCCGATCCGCTGGAAGTGGCGATGACACGCACGCGCTGTGTCGCCACCCGTCTGGAGGGCGGCCATGCCGATAACGCCTTGCCGCAAACTGCCAAGGCCCTTGTCAATTGCCGCATCTTTCCCGGCGTCGCTGCAAGCGCGGTTCAGGCCGAATTGCAGGCCGCAGCGGGATCAGGCGTTGTCGTAGAGCCTTTTGGCGTGTCCAACCCGTCGCCGCCGTCGCCCTTGCGTCCTGATATCATCAAGGCCTTTACCGATAGCCTGCATAAGCGGCATCCCGGCGCAGAAATTGTGCCGCAAATGTCAACCGGCGCGACCGACGGCCTGTTCTTCCGCGCAACCGGCATGCCGGTTTATGGCGTGTCCGGCGCCTGGATCATCAGCCCAGAAGATGAACGCGCCCATGGCAAGGATGAACGCATTCCGGTCAAAAGCTTTTATGAAGATCTCGACCATTGGCGCGACATCGTCAAAGCGCTGGCGCAATAACGGGGCATCACGCCGCATATTGGGGTGAGCGTGGGATGCAGATCTGGGCTCCGGCACAAGGCTGGAGCACGAAGTAGGCGGATCCGCACGCAATGCCCCGGTGCCCTTATTGTACTCCGGGCTTGACCCGGAGCCCAGGGGAACGCGTTGCAGGTTTCCCGGGTCTGGGCTCCGGCACAGGGCCGGAGCACGGGGTAGGCGGATCCAAATTCTATTCTGGCGCCCTCGCTGTACTCCGGGCTTGACCCGGAGCCCAGGGGAATGCGTTGCGGGGTTCGGGGATCTGGGCTCCGGCACAAGGCCGGAGCACGGGGTGCGCGGATCCGCACGCAATACTCCGGAGCACGGGGTGTTAGGCGGTTTCTTTTTCGATGACTTTATCGAGCACGCGGACAAAGGTTTCGGCATCCTGGGCGCCGGGGATCATATATTTGCCGTTGACGATAAAGGCCGGCACGCCGGTGATGTTTTGCGCGTCCCAATGGCGCAATTCGTCATCCACCATTACATCATAGCGCGGATCGGCCAGCGCGGCCTGGGCGGCGGCCCGGTCCAGTCCGGCGTTTTCGGCGCAGTCGAGCAGCACCCTTTCATCCGCGATATTCTTCTGGTCGGTAAAATAGGCATGGAACAAGGCGAGCTTCAACGCGGTTTGCCCGCCCGTTTCGCCGGCCCAGCACAACAGCTTATGGGCGCGGCGGGTGTTAAAGATCCGGCTGTCAGCAGAATAGTTAAAGGCCAGGCCCAAGGCTTTGCCCGCATCGGTGATCCGGGTCCGGTTGGCAGCGGATTGTTCCGGCGTGGCGCCATAGCGTTCGCGGCCATAATCGGCGATGCTCTGTCCTTCATCGGGCAGATACGGCGCCAGCTGAAAGGGGTGCCAGCGAATGCCGATCTCTGCCCGGTCGGACATCAGGCCAATGGCCCGTTCCAACTGCTTATAGCCAATTGCACACCAGGGGCAGACAACATCGGACACAATGTCGATGCGCAGCTGGGCAGGGGGCTTCATCTTTTTGTCTCCCGGTCGTTTATGCTGTGATGATAAAGCAAAGTGGCACGGTTCCAAATCCGAAATAATATGCGCCAGATCCTTGCTCTAACGCTATTGCGAATGA